>JACVCS010000059.1 GCA_016741915.1 Phycisphaerales bacterium
GTGGGGAGGGCCAGGGTGGTAAAAGGCGAGGGTGCTGAGGCGGGGTTGGCGGCGGCAATGGCCTCGGGGGTCATCGGAGCGGGGGCGTCTTTGAGTGCGGCGGCACGGGCGGCGGCGTCCTTGGGAAGGACCGTCACCTGCCCGGCAGGGAGGGCCAGTTCGCCCAGAACCGGGTGAAGGAATCGAACAGTTTTGGCGTCGGCACTGAGCACTTTGCCTGAGAGTATTTCACCTGATGCAAGCCGGACGTCGTCAGCGCGAAGGCTGGAACCGCTGAGGGCGAACAGCAGGGCGGCGAGCGGGGCGAGTTTGTTCAAAGGTGAAGCGAAGGGCATGGTGAATGGTCTTTCAGAAGATCGAAACCACGAGAAAAAGGATGAGTTCGGGGGTTTGGGGTACCTGATAGGAGAAAGTACACCGGGATTCGAATCTGGTGAAGATGGGCAACGAACGACGGTCCACAGGATACCGATCGGTGCTGTGAACGCAAGAGAACGGATCAGTTGCAAGGATAAACACTGGTTTATCGCAGTTTGTTTGGATATCTGAAGAATGCCTTAGGGGTGGTGCGGGTGGCGTGAATAGGTGCTAACATGCCTGTGCGTTGGTGAGGGTCACCGGGTGTGCCGGGGAACCCTGAGTGGGGGCGGGTTTGCGGGGGGTGGGACACTCTTTGATCTGATCGGTGCCCATTAACCAAGAACGTGGAGAAGTACAAATGAAGCGGATGACGACCATTTCGACGATCGCGATGCTGACGGCGTGTGCGGGCCTGGCGGGTTGTCGACTCAACGACCCGGACACGGGCGCGAAGAGCGAGCCGGTGAAGGCGGAGCCCAAGGCGCCGGCGAAGCCCGCCGTGGCTTCGGGCGGCTCGGTGATGTTCTATCCCACAGGCAACCGTGAAACCTCGGCCCTGGCGCTTGAGCGCATGGCCCCGAGCGAGGTGGTTGCGGGTCAGGAGTTCGCGTACGAGTACCGCATCACGAACCTGACGAACATGGAACTGAAGGATGTCATGCTGAAGGACGACTGCGCGTCGGGCTTCAGCATCGTCAGCAGCGAGCCGAAGGCGATGGGCACCGCGACGAACCCGTCGTGGGGCCTGGGCACCTTCGCCCCCGGGCAGAGCAAGACCGTCAAGCTCGTTGGCAAAGCCAACGTCACCGGCGGCGTGCTGACGAGCTGCGCCATGGTCAGCTACAACAGCCTGCTGTGCGTGACGACCAACGTCGTTCAGCCCGCGCTGAAGGTCACGGTCTCCGCTCCTGAGTTGAAGACCTCGTGCGAGGACGTCTGCGTGACGATCGTCGTGAGCAACCCGGGCACCGGCGTTGCGAAGAACACGATGGTGAACTACACCGTCCCGGCGGGTTGGACGGCGAAGGGCGCGACGAAGTTCACCGCGGGCGATCTGCCGGCGGGTCAGTCGATGAAGGCGGAGGTCTGCCTGACCCCGTCGAAGACGGGTTCGTTCAACAGCCAGGCGTCGGCGACCGCGGAGGGCAACCTCAGCGCGCAGAGCAACGTCGCGGCGACGAAGATCGTTCAGCCCAAGCTCGAGATCGCGGCGGAGTGCCCGGGCTCGACGCTCATCGGGCGGACGATGACGTACAAGTTCACGGTGAAGAACACCGGTGACTTCTCCTCGCTGAACACGGTTGTGAACGCCCCGATTCCGGCCGGGACGACGTTTGTGTCGGCGGACATGAACGGTGCGGCGGCCCCGGGCGCGGTGAGCTGGAACATCGGCGAGGTGAAGAGCGGCGAGAGCAAGAGCGTCTCGATGACGCTGCGGAACACCGGCGCGGGCAGCGTGGCGGTCTCTGCCACCACCAGCGGCGCGTGCGCCCCGCAGGTTGCGGCGAACTGCAGCACGAACGTCATGGGCGTGCCGGACATCGGCACGCTGCTGACCGACGATGACGGCGTGGTGCTGATCAACGATCCGCACACGTTCCGCTACGAGGTCAAGAACCAGGGTCAGATCGATCTGACGAACCTGAAGGTCGTCTTCAAGCTCGACGAGGGGATGGAGTTTGTCTCCAGCACCTCGGCGGCGGCGGCGAAGGTCAGCGGCAAGAACGTCGAGTTCGCCCTCGGCACGCTGAAGCCGGGCGACAAGCTCGCCTTCACCGTGACGACCAAGGGTCTGAAGGAAGGCAACCTGGTGATCACCAGCGAGACGACTGCGGCTGAGACGAAGAAGGCCAACCGCAACGACGAGCAGGTGAACTACATCGGCCGCTAAGCGCGGTTGAGCGTTCAAGGAACAAGGCAGGCCGCCCCGTCATTGGGGCGGCTTGTTTTTTTGGGAGGCACTGGGAAGCAGGCACTGGGCGCTAGGCACTGGGCACTGGGCACTGGGCACTCGGTAGCGGGCAGAAGGCAGGAGACAGGAGGCAAGAGCTCATGCGTGATTAGGGGGCTTGGACGAACTTGTTGAGGCGTTCGAGGCCGTCGACGTCGACGAGGGTGCAGCGGATGCGTTTGCCGGAGAGTTTGGCGGCGGCGTTTTTGATGACGAAACGGCGGACGGCGGACTCACCGGGGCCGAGGTTGGAGACGGGGAGCTTCTGGCGTGATTCGCCTGCGGCGACGAGTTCGACCTGAAGGGTTCTGGGGGACTTGCCCGAGTTGATGACGGTCGCGGTGATGACGACGTCGGGACCTTCGGTGCGAGGGGCGAGGTTGACGTTGACCTGCATGTCGATGTCGTTGAGGCCGATGGTGATCGGCGCGGAGAGTTTCATGGGCGGGTACGGACGGTCGGCGGTGATTTTGACGTTGGCGATGAGTTGCCGCGGGCCGGCTTCTTCGCCCGAGGAGAAACTGAAGGCGAAGGGGAGGCGGACCTGCTGGCCCGGGGCGATGGAGAAGGGCATGGGTGAGGTTGGGGTGAATCGCCAGGGCTGGTTGGTGACGCCGATTTGTTGTGAGGGGAGGTGGATCTCGCCGGTGATGCGGACGGGCCAGGGGTTGGAGAGGATGATTTCGTGCTCGTGCACGGCGGCGACGGCGAGGACGAAGTTGGGGGAGACCTCGAAGCCCGCAGAGAATCGGGCGAGTTCGGAATCGACACCTTCGAGGAGGATCGGGGTTGGTCCGACGGTGATTTCGTAGCGGCCGTTGGAATCGGCGGGGGTGACGGTGGAGGGGTTGCCGAAGGGGTCGAAGGCGGTGAGGGTGGATTCGGGCGCGGTGAAATAGCCGCGGAGGACGGCGGAGGAGACGGAGGAATCGGCCCAGGCGATGATGAGCCCGGTCGGGCGAGCGCCGGCGATGACGGGCGCGGGCGAGGAGAGCAGGAGGCAGCGGAGGCCCGAGGGGTTATCGAGCACGGCGATGACTTTTCGTCCGACGAGGTGGGCATTCAGGTTGGCCCAGACGCCCACGAGGGGTGAGGGGTCGTCGGAGTGTTGACTGCCCGAGTCCTGACGGGCGAAGGGGTCGGGCAGGGAGATGCGGGGCTGAGCGCGCAGGCCGGCGTTCTCGTTGCCCATTTCCAGGGCGCGCCAGATGAGGGCGGTGCGCTGCATGAGGTCGGTGATCTGGTCTTCGATGGAGACGTCGCTGTCGAGCGGCTGCAGGATGGCGTGCAGTTCGGTGCCGAGCGGTGCCTGTCGAGCCCAGGTGCGGACGGCGTCGGCGGCGGCGGCGGGGGAGAAGGAAGCGGGGACGACGAGCGAGAGGGTGTCGGCGGCGAGGGCGGCGTTTTTGGGCGGGGCGGGGTTGGGCCACGCGACCTGGGAGTTCCAGGGAAGGGCGATGCGCGGGTCGGGGATGGAGCGTTCGAGCGCGTCGCGGAGGAGTGAGAGTCGTCGCGAGAGCTCGGGCCCGCGCCAGGTGGGGATGGCGGGGGCGATGCCGATCTGCCAGCGGGTGATGCGCTGGCCGAAGGTATCGAGGAGGGGATGGAGGAACGGGAGCCACTGGGCCTCGGGATGGTCGGCGAGGATCATGGCGTCGGTGGGGTCAACGCGGAGGTCGGTTGCCAGTGAGGAGGGCAGAGAGGGCAGCCAGAGGGTGATGAGGGTGTTGCTGGAGAGGAGGCGGTCGAGGATGGGCTTGAGGAAGTTGTAACTGAAGGTGCTTTGATTGCTGACCAGCGGGATGGTGAGGGCGTGGAGATTGAGTTTGGTGAGCAGGTCTTGCGTCCGGCTGAGTTGATCTTCGTTTGCGGCGCAGAGGACCAGGCCCATGGAGACGTCGTGACGCTGCGAGGCGGGGGGAGTGAAAACGGCGCCGGCGGGGGCGCTGGTGTTGGCGCGATGGCGGAAGGCGGGGACGGCGAGGACGGCGCAGGAGGAACTGCCGACGATGTGCGGGCCGGTGGTGATGTGCATCGAGGCCTCGTACCAGCCGAGGGCGGTGATGCGTGGTGTCCAGTCGAGTTCGCCGCCGCCGGGGCCGAGGTGGATGGTGTGGGTATCGACGACGTTGCCGTGGATATCGCGGAGGGCGAGCTGGGCGGTGAGGTCTTCGCCGGTGAGGTCGCGGACGATACCGGTGAAGGAGACGGTGTCGGGCGCGGAGACGACGCCGGCGGGGGCTGTGGGCGTGAGCTCGACGCGTGGGAGCTGGAAGACGCCGACGTCGTCGATGTAGACGGCGCCGCTGATGTCTTCGTCCCAGACGGTGTGGCGACCCAGGAGCGTGGAGGAGGTGAACTGGGCGGGCTGGAGGAGTTCGAGGTCGATCTGGAGATAGGCGGCCTCGGGCCAGCGCCCGGGGACTTTGATCGAGACGGGTGTCCAGTCGAGAGGGGATTCGATGGTTTCGGAGCGGATCTCGCTGGCGGTGATGGGGTTTTTCTCCGCGTCGAGGAGTCGAGCGGCGATGCACCCGCGGGCGGCGCGGAGGCCCTTGGTGCGGATGGCGGCGGTGACGACATAGTCGGCGCTTGGGAAGATGGGGATGACGCCGGCGCCGAGGCGGAGACTGGTGCTGCCGCCGTCGGTGGGGAGCATGACGCTGGCGACGCCCGAGCGGGCGAAGGTGTTGGAGAACTGGGCTTCGTTCCAGATCGGGAAGCCGGGGCGTGCGCGGGCGCGGGGGTCGTCCTGAGCGCGGAACCAGTATTGAGGGACGGGGTCGGGGTTGAAGGCGTCTTCTTCAAAGTCGAAGAAACGCACGACGCGCCCGGTGACGAGGGACTTTGGAGCCGACACGTCGGCGGGTGCTTGCGATGAGGAGGCGGTGGTTTCGCTCGTGCGTGCGGCGGAGGTGTGTGCGGCGAAGAAGATGGAGGAGGAGGTGGCGGCGGCGCAGGCGAAGCGGAGCGTGCGCGGCGTCAGCGCGCGGAGGGTGCGTGCAACGCGGGGAAAGGGCGTTGAGTGCGGACGGTCCATGCCATGGATATCGGTCGGTGGGGGGCGTGGCCCGAGGGGGATTTCACGGAATGAGGAAGAGCGGCGAGGGGTTCTCGGACCGGGAGAACGCACGTGTGGCGATCAGAGCGCGCGGAGGGCGTAGCGGTGGAAGCTGTATCGGGCGAGGAAGATGAAGAAGAACCCGGCGAGGACCTGCGTAAGGGTGCAGAGGATGCTGAGGGTGGCGGCGGCGGCGAGGCCCCTGCCGAGGATGGGGAACTCGGTGTTGCGGGCGCCGTCGCGGGCGTGGGCGATGATCTCCATGATGGCGGTGAACGGGCCGCTGATGAGCATGTAGGCAAAGGCGAGCGGCTCGTTGAGGCCCGTGCTGCGGATGGAGAGCGATTGGAGCAGGAATATGCAGGAGATCGGGATGAGAACCCAGAGGATGGCGAAGGTGATGAGGTTGTAACTGGCGGCGGTGCTGCTCTTTTTGCTGACGAGGCTCATGAAGACGCCGGAGCAGGTGATGAAGAAGATCGCGCCCAGTACGGGGAGGATGATGAAGACGAGCCCGGCGGGGTGATAGTTTCCCCAGAGGGTGACGATGAGCAGGTGCACGAGCAGCACGGCGGGGTAGAGCCATTGCTTGCGGAGCGCGCCGAGGGCCTTGGCGAGCAGGATGGTGGTGGGTGCAAGCGGGGTGGTCAGGAGTGTGGAGAAGGTGCGGGCTTCGATCTCGCCGACGATGGCGTTGGTGCCCGCGCCGAGGGCGGAGATGGTGGCAAGGAGTGTGAGGATGACGGCGATGGATGGCCCCAGGTCTTCGTCGGAGGGGCCGATCCAGACGTAGAGGAAGATGAGCAGGCAGAGGGCCAGCCCGATGCCGATGCGTGTGTAGATGCTGGGGGAGAAGAAGGACTGCTGCATTTCGCGCCAGAGGATGGGGTTTTCGCCGACGGTCCGGGAGAGGCCCGAGGTGTTGAGTCGGCCGCTGGCGGCGCGGCTGTCGGCGAGGCGGTGGTTGGTTTCGCCGGCGTTCGGCGCGGGGATGGCGAAGGGGTCGGCGGGTGTGGTGGAGACTGCGGCGGGGGCTGTTGATGCGGTGGGTTTGGCGGCGGCGGGGGCTTTGCGGGCCTTGCGCGCTGGTTTATCCGAGTGTTCGTTGACGGCGTCGCGGCGGAAGAAGGCCGGGAGGCTGAGGGTGGCGAGGGTGATGAAGACGGCGGAGGTGATGAGGTTGAACAGGGTGTTGGCGTACCAGAGCGAGGGGGGCATGCCGCGAGCTCCGCCGCCGACGAGGTTGGTGACAGAGGCGACGAGTGCGAAAAGGGAGGAGGGGACGAAGGACCAGGTGGGGGGCGGGCCTCCTGGACCGCGGAACCCTGCGAGAAAAGCCTGGAACAAGAAGACAACGAAGGGGAAGGCGATGATGAGGGCGACGGTGCCGATGGCGACCACGACGGCGGAGGCGGGGCGGGCGAGGCGGGCGGAGAAGAACATGGCAATCGAGCCGCCCATGACCGCGGAGGAGAAGATCACGGCGGAGGCCTCGAGGAGCGGGCCGGCCTCGACGCCGCCGAAGATGCGGAACCCCAGGAGGATGGGCGTCGGCAGCACGGCGAGGATGAGCAGCAGGAGCAGGCGGCTTGAGAGTTTGGAGGCGATGATGTGCAGCGGGGGCAGGGGCGTCATCGCGAGGGTGGAGGCGGTGCGTTTGAGGCGTTCGTCGACGATGGCGGGCGCGGTGAGGATCGGCGCGGTGAGGTTGAGCAGGACGAACTGAGAGACGAAGATGGCGATGGTGAGCGAGGGGGCGAGATTCTGCAGGCGTTCGAGGCGGTGGATGGAGGATTGGAAGGATTCGAAGAAGACGTTGAAGAACAGGGCCAAGGTCGCGACGGCGAGGAGGAGGATGGCGATGGCGAAACGGGCCCAGTAGGTGCTGGGCTTGCGCGAGGTGATGCGGATGTCGCGTTGAAAGACGGGGCCGAAGCAGGCGTCAAGGAGGTTGAAGGCGAAGTGCTTGCGGAGTGCTGGCTGAGCGGGCTGAGCCGCGGGGGCGGGCGGCGGGGTCGGCGGGGGTGAATCGGGGCTGGGCATCAGTTCAGAGCCCCTTTCGTCAGGCGGAGGAAGGCGTCTTCGAGGCGCACGCCGCGGGGCGTGAAGGAGCCGATGCGGGCGCCGCAGGCGACGAGTTTCTCGATGAGGAAGTGGTGGCTGAGGCGGCCGCCGATGGGGGCGGGGACGAGATCGACGAGGAGGTTCTGATCTTCGACGGTGACGCGGGCGATGCGCGGGTCGCCCTCGAGCGCGAGGGCGGCCTGCTGCGGAGAGGTCGCGGGGAGTTGGTCGGTGGCGGCCTCAAGAGTCACGGCGACACGTTCGCCCGCGCCGGACTTGGCGAGGGCCTGTTCGAGCGAGCCCGCGTAGATGAGTTTGCCGCGTTCGATGATGCCGATGGAGGTGCACATCTCACCGAGTTCGGAGAGGATGTGCGAACTGACCATGAGGGTCTTGCCCATCTGTCGGAGTGTGACGAGGATCTCGCGGAGTTCGATGCGTGCGCGGGGGTCGAGCCCGCTGGCGGGCTCGTCAAGGAGGAGGACTTTGGGTTCGTGGAGCAGGACGCGTGCGACGCCCAGGCGTTGCTGCATGCCGCGGCTGAGCGAGTCGACCATCGCGTGGCGTTTCTCGGTCAGGTCGGTGAGTTGCAGGACGGAGTCGATGACACTGCGGCGTTTGGCGTTGCGGGCTGGGATGCCGAAGGCGGCGGCGAAGAACTGGAGGTACTCGTCGACGGTCAGATCGTCGTAGACGCCGAGAAAGTCGGGCATGTACCCGAGGCAGCGTTTGACGGCGTTGGGGTTGGTGCGTGGGTCGAAGCCGCAGACGACGGCATCGCCCGCGTCCTGGCGCATGAGACCGCAGAGGATCTTCATGGTGGTGCTTTTGCCCGCGCCGTTGGGACCGATGAACCCGAAGAGCTCACCGGGCCCGAGGTTCAGGGAGATCCCGTCGAGCGCGACGAGGGTGCCGAAGCGTTTGTGGAGGTTTTCGATGGAGATCACGAGGGGAACTCCGAAGCGGGTGAGTCGGTCGGGTCGGGGTGGACGGAGAAATCGAAGCCGGGGTAGAACGGTTGCGAGGGATCGAGCGGCGGTGTGATCGGGGCGTCGTCGCTGGGCTGATCGGCGACGGGGAGCTGAACAACGGCGCGGAGATAGACGGTGCGGGTGGAAATCTCCGCGCCCTGCAGTTTGACCGTCGGCGGGAGGTTCTCGATACGCAGCAGCAGCAGCCCGAAATGCCCCGAGCGGACGCGGAGGTTGATCGATTCCTCGCGGCGGCCGATGGGGTGGAGATTGGTGATGTTGCCCGCGAAGTTCTGGACATTCTGAAAGAGCGAACGGGTGGGCTTCTGGTCCTGACGTTCGAACTCGACAAGCTCGTTGGCCCGCGATGCGTCGGCCCCCGCGGCGACGAGGGCGATGTCGCTGCGCAGCGTGCGGAGAACCGCGGATGAGATTCGCGCACCGGCCGGAAGCTGCGGCAGCGTGAGGCGGAGTTTCTGCGTTGACGGATCGGTGGTGAGCGTGGGGGTGAAGGTCGGATCGCTGGAGGTCCAGTTGTCCTGGAACGAGCGGAGGGTCCAGGATCGCAGCTCGAAGGAGGTCGGGACCGATGTGGTGTCGTCGTTGGGGCGATAGTTGAGGCTGGGAAGCGTGATCGAAGCGCGGCGTTCGCGGTCAAAGGAGGCGGAGATGCCCACGGCGGTGGCGGTTTGGTGATAGCCGGTGAGGTTGTCGTTGACGGGCCCGCCGGCGAAGATGGTGCAGACCCCCGTGCAGGCGTTGAAGGACTGCTTGGGCAGGCTGATCGAGTCGATGACCTCGAGCCGGTTGGCGGAGGTTGGCGCCGCGCGGATCATCGGTGGGATGAAGTAGCCCGCGCAGCACGCCAGGAAAATCCACACAAGCGCCGAGACCCACGAGCGGTGGCTCTGGCGCAGGGCTTTGAGCAGCATGAGATCACCGGGCCCGACCATGACGGCCAGCGCGAGCCCGAAGATGACAAACGCCCAGATGACGCCCGAACCCATGGGCGTGACGACCGCGAGGGAAGAAACGGCGGCGTTCTTCGCGGTGGACTCGGGGCCCCAGCGGTTGAAGGCCGAGCCGAAGGGTTGATTGGGCGGGCGCGAGGCGGGGTCCCACGTGTATCGCGGGATGAGTTCGAGTGACGTGGTGAAGATGTGCTTGAGGTTGCGTGCCACGCGCGGGAAGGCGATGTCGCTCTCGGCCGAGACGGCGTCGAAGCCCAGGATTGTCAACCGGCCGAAGCCGACGGGGCCCGAAGCGACCAGACCGGTGTTGGGATCGGAAGGGAGTTTGCCGCGAAGCAACCAGCCGAGCGTGCGGGCACGCGGCGTGAGTGAGATGGTGCGGACGGGCAGACCCGCGCGCGGCTGTGGCGGCTGATCGAGACCTGTGAAAAGGTCGGCGAACGCGGAGGCAAGCCCCGGGGTGTCGGTGCTCACGGCGTTGACGTTCAGCAGGCCCGCCGATAGTTCTTCGAGATCCAGCAGCGAGGACCACGCGCTGGCGGGCTGGGTGGTGATGAGCACCAGCGAGCCGCCGGAGTTGAGCCAGCGGGAGAGCGCGAAGCGTTGACGAATCGCGAGGGAGTCGAGCTGTTCGGCGCGGAGGATCAACAGCGAGAAGCCGTCGAGGGCGAGGTGGCTGGTTGGCAGTTCGTCGGGCCTGATGGTGACAAAGGGAACCGACTTCAGACTCGACGGGTTCGGGCCCTCGAAGAGTTTGGCGAACTCGGTGGGGATCGTCGGCAGGGTTGACTGGCTGGTCAGGCAGAGAACGCTGGGCTTGCCGGGCTCGAGGGCTGAGTAGTTGTTGACGATCGACGCTTCGCCGGCGAAGCGTTGCACGTCGACGGTTTCGTTGACGCCCTCGCCGCGGAGTTCGACCTTGACGATGTTGCTGGAGGCGGAGAAGAAGATGTTGAAGATGACGGTGGTATTGACGCCCGGGGTGGTTGAGAAGCCGCGTGTGTAGGTGGCGTTCTGGGTGGTGTCGTTAGGCGTGGTGATGATGAGGCGGAGGTTCTGGGCCTCGGTGCCGCCGCGGACTGTGACGGCGAGCTGGTTCCAGCGCGATTCGGTGACGGTGTCACCAAGCCCGAAGCGGATGAACTCGATTCCGGCTTTGCTCTCTTGCGGCGTGGCGGGCTGGCTCTGCCGACCGGCAGCGTTCGCGGCGTGCGCGGTCGGCAGTGTCGGGCTGGTGAGCGCAGCGAAGGCGAAGGCCAAGGCGGTCAAAGCGAAGGCGAAGAGTCGGCGCGGCACGCGTGCGTGTTTCTCAATCTGCGTCAACGGGTTGGTGTTTGGTGAAGTGTGCGGCATGGTGCGTTGAGCAGGATCAGAGCGCGACTTTGCGGTTGTAGACCCACCATTCAAGGACCAGCACGCCGAGCATGCCCAACAGCAACCAGGGCCACAGGCGGCGGAGGGTGCCGCTTTCGCTCTGGGCCTCAGCGGAGACCACGCGGCTGGCGGTGGAGAGAATCGAGCGCGGGGTGATGTCGGATTCAAACGGGTCGGCCAGGTTGACGGAGATGGCCCGGCGTGGGGTGCCGTTGACGACGGTGTCGCCGCCGGCGGGCTGGCCGTCCCAGGTGAGGGTGTAGATGCCGACGGATTTGATGGGCCCGTAGACGATCTCGCCCGAGGGCTGAGCGACGAGCGTGACCTTGGCGTTGTTACCTTCTGGGGGTGTAAGGCTGACGCCCGAACTGCCGCGGGGGAGACGCTGGGTGATGGTCTGCCCGGGCGTGGCGGAGAGTGCGGCGGTGTCGGTGGCGTCGCGCGCGAGATAGTCCAGGGCCTTCGCGAGGAAGATGAGTGAGCCGGGCTTCAGGGGCCAGTTGCTCACCAGCGGGTTGAACGTGACGATCACCGCCCGACGGGTGAGGTCGGAGCCTTCGACGATGAGCGGGCCTGAAGGCCCGTCGGCGAGGGAGATCATGGGCGAGCCCGGCTTGATCTCGGTGGTGCGCGACTCGGGGAAGGTCAGATCGTCGAGCTGCACGCCACGGAGGATTGCGTGGTCGCGCTTCCAGTTGAGCGCCACACCCGACTTGCCCGGGCCCAGATCGTCGAGGCCCATCGGCGGCGGCGGCGCGGCGCCGATGATCAGCCAGCGCCCGGGGGGCAGGCCTTGCACGCTCTTGCCCTTGTCGTCGGTGATCGTCGGCAGCCAGCGATCAAGGATCACCACGTCATACTCCGCGGCTTCGGGCGAATCGAGAAACACCTGAGCGGCGCTGGGCGCGATGAGCTTTGCCGGCCGCGAGAGGCGCATGCCCTCGAGCCCGATGCGCAGCCAGAGGTTGCCGTCCGTCACGGCCGCGACGGTGAGTTGGCGTGCCGGGGGCAGCGCGAGATAACCCAGGTCGTCGGTCTTCAATACGTCGCCGCGATCAGGGCCAGCGCCCGCGGTCGAAGTCGGTTCCGGATGGATGAGCGTGGCGACGAGCACCGCAGCGTCGCGGCGTTCGATCTCGAAGACCACGCCGCGGCTTTCGGGCTCGACAACGGTTTCGAGCTGCTCGCCCTTGTCCGTCACGAAGGGGACCTGCTTGGTCTTCGCGGCTTGGAACGCGACGTTCTTGATCGCCACCACGTTACCCTCCACCGAGAGCTGCACATCCACCGACCGCGGCGTGGTGCTCGTGGACTGAAGGCTGATGAAGACGCTGGCCTTCTCGGGGCGGTCATACTGCCGCTCGGCACGCATGGTGATGATGCCGATGTTCCAGGACTTCGGATCGCCCATCAGGTGGTACGTCAGTTCATCGCGGTTGCCCGTGTCGTTCTGCAGGCGGAGTTTGTCGATATCAGGGAGACGCCCGTCGGAAAAGAGCTGCACGGCCACGCCGCCCTCGGTGAGCTCGTCGTGCAGCGTGACGTTGCCGTCTTCGAGCTGCTTGCGCTTGGGCAGGTGTGCGCGGGCAAGGCGGAAGGCCTCGTCGAAACGCGTGGGGTTGTCGGTGGGTTGGATGGACTCGATCGCCCGGCGCAGTTCGGCTTTGCTGTCAGTGAAGGTCTGGATGATGTCGGCGCGGGTATCGAAGGCGATGACCATCGCGCGGTCGCCCTCGGTGTCGAGCAGACCGGGCTCCGCCAGCGAGGCAACGACTTCGAGTGCTCGCTGTTTGGCAACTTCGAGGCGGGTGCGTTTGGAGGCGGGGTCTTTCTCGTCGCCGTCGGTGCTGCGCATCGAGGCGGACCGGTCGATCATGATGATCTGGCGCTTGCCCTCAAGGCTTCGGCTGGTGATGACGGGCTGCGCGAGTGCGAAGAGGCCCGCGAGCAGCGCGAGGAGTTGAAGAATGAGCAGGATGTTGTTGCGGAGCTTCTGGAACGGCGCGTTGGCCTGCAGGTCCTCGATGGCCTTCTTCCACAGCAGCGTGCTGGAAACCTCCAGATCGCGCCTGCGGAGTTTCAGGAAGTACAGGATGAACAGCGTCGGCACGGCGACGGCGGCTGCGATCAGCGCGGTATTCAGCGAGAGAAACGTCACGAGAGCATCCCCTTGCGACGCAGGTAATCCAGAATCAGCACGTCCACCGGGGTGCTGCTTGGGACGGTCTGCAGAACGATTTCACGCGCGGCACAGAACTCTCGCAGGCGGTTGCAGTACGCCGAGAGTGTTTGTTTGTACTTCTTCAGCAGCGGCGCGGTGATGGTCACCTCCGCAAGGTCGGCGTCCTCGGCATCCTTCAGACGCAGGTCGCCGCCGATGTCGGGTTCGAGCTCCTGAGGCGAGAGCACCTGCACGGCGTAGAGGTCGTAACCGCCGCCCATGAGCAGGCGGAGCCCGGTGTCATAGCCTTCCTTGATGAGGAAATCGCTGACCACGAGCATGACGCCCTTGCCGCGGCGGGTCAGGGCGATGCGCTTGCACGCCTCGGTGAACGGCGCGCCCGAGCCGGGGCGGAGTTGGATGAGGAAGCGCGAAAGGTCGTTCAGGCGGCGGCGCCCGCGCAGATCGCGGATGGTGCTGAGCAGTTGGGGCTGGTCTTGCGAGTCGAAGCCGCCGATGGCCGAGACGCTGACGCGGTGAAGGTTCGCAAGGCCGATGTAGCCCAGGGCGCACGCGAGTTTCTGAGCGAGGAGGAACTTGCTGGGGTTGCCGCAGTCGAGTGAGGCGGAGGCGTCGATGACGATGTGGAGTGAGAGGTCTTCCTCTTCGAGGAAGAGTTTGAGGAAGAGGCGGTCAAGCCGACCGAAGATGTTCCAGTCAATATGGCGGAGGTCGTCGCCCGCAACATACGGGCGGTGATCGGCGAACTCAACGGACTGTCCGCGACGCTTACTCCGGCGTTCGCCCTTGAGCTTCCCGCCGAGCATCTTGCGCGAGGTGATATCAAGCTGCGACAACCGGGCGGCCATGCGCGGATCGAGCAGATCGTCGATGGCGGTGGGGCGGGTTGGGGATTCGATTTTCTGCATGGGTTCAGAGAGCGGGAAGGGATTGGCACGAAGACGCGAAGGCGCGAAGAGGATTGACAATCTGGGCTGGGCTCAAGCGTCAGCTCTATCTGGGTCGTACGGATACCCGAAAATGTGGAAGGGAGGCAAGTACGCGTTGACCTTCCTGCCAGTCTCGGATTCGATGAGCTTTGCAAGCTCACGCGACTGGGCGGCAAATGAAGAATCCGGGTTCACTATGTAATCGGCATAGAACTGCTTGAGCTGCTTGGAACGATTACTGGTGCGAGTCCAGAGGCGATCGAGGTTGCCAGCGTGCTCAGACCACTCGTGCAGCCTAAAGCACACAAGTTCGCTGAGCGGAAGTGTGTACATGGGAATGACGCCGCCTTTGCAGCAAAACAGCGGCGGGCCTTCATCGCCTGTCCACCACAGATAGAGTGGCTTCTGACTGTTCTTTGCACATTTGCAAGAACGGACCGTCTCCGAGGTGAGTAGTGCTTTGATGGTCGGCGGAGCGGAGAGCGTTGATCGAACCTCATCGCGCAGCGACGGATCATCATCAAGTCGCGTCTCCTTCTCCCATGCGTGCTTGAATGCTCCGCGTCCGGTCATCATCCATCGACAGTTCACCACGTTCGGATTCTCGGGTGAACGCCATCGAGCGCAGTAGCGCGAAACCAGATAGCCCAAGCACGCCAGGCGCTCCTGAAAGAACCCGAGATGGAACAGGAACTCGCGCATCGCGGAGGGTTTGACTTGAAACGTGATGAGATAGTCGGTCACCATAGCAATGAACACATGTCGATCTGACGTTCGCGACTTCGCGTCTTCGTGCTCAACGCCTCTCTTCCATCCCTTCCATCCCATCGTTGATCAAACCGTCACCGGCTCCGTCGGCGTCGTTTCCACGATCTTCTTCACGATCTGGTCCGCATCAACCCGGTCGGCCTCCGCCTCGAAGTTCAGGATCAGCCGATGGCGCAGGCACGGGCCCGCCACCGCCTTGATGTCGGCGTTGCCCACGTGGAAGCGCCCGTCGATCAGCGCTCGCACCTTGGCGCTGAGCATCAGCGCCTGCGCGCCACGCGGCGAGCTGCCGCAGCGGACGTACTTGTTCGTGATCTCCGGCGCGAAGCGCCCGCCCGGGTGCGTCGCCATCGCCAGTCGCGCGGCGTATTGCTTCACGTGCGGCGCCACCACGACCTCACGCACCAGGCGCTGGGCCGCGATGATCGATGGGCCGTCGAGCACCGGCTTGACATCGGGCTGCGTGTACCCCGTCGTGCGGTCGAGGATCGTCAGCAGTTCGTCGAGCTGCGAGTAGCCCACCACGAGCTTCATCAGAAACCGGTCGAGCTGGGCTTCGGGCAGCGGATAGGTGCCCTCCTGCTCGATGGGGTTCTGCGTCGCGAGGACGATGAACGGCTGATCGAGCTTGTAGGTTGTGCCGCCGCTGGTGATGGAGCGCTCCTGCATGGCCTCCAGCAGCGCGGACTGCGTCTTGGGCGTAGCGCGGTTGATTTCGTCGGCCAGCACGATCTGCGCAAAGATCGGCCCGCGCTGGAACTGGAAGCCGCGACGCCCCGTCTGCGGATCCTCGGTGACAATGTTCGTCCCGATCACGTCCGCGGGCATGAGGTCGGGCGTGAACTGAATCCGGCTAAACGGCAAGCTCAGCGCCTGCGCCAGCGTCCGCACCAGCAACGTCTTGCCCAGCCCCGGCACACCTTCCAGCAGCACGTTGCCACCGGTAAACAGCGAGATCAGCACGCCCTCGACAACCTCGCGGTGCCCGACGACGACCTTGCCGACCTCATCGGAGAGCGACTTGAACGTGGCGCGGAACTGCTCGCAGCGGGCCTTCACCTCCGCGGGCGTCGCCTGCTCGAGCACCGATGTGCCGCCGTTGGTGTTGATGTTTGCTGAGGTTGAAGCGGCGTTGCTGGCGGTCATGAGGCTCTCCGATCTCTGCGTGTGCGTGCAAAGCTGTCAATGTGTTGAAGTACATTCGGTCCTGCGGCGATAGACGTATCCCGCCCGGGTTCAGTCGTTCTGTTCTTCCTGTGCTCTCTTCTTGGCTTTCAACAATCGGCTCATCCCCTCGCCCGCCGCGGGTTCATCCGCAGACTTGGCCTTCTGCTGCTCGATCTGCGCCCTCCGGCCCTCATCTCCCGCGCTGGGCGTATCCACAATGCTCGCGTTCTTGCTCCGCGCCAGTTCCTCGGCCGAGGCTTCAAACTTCGCCGACGCGTAGTTCGACGCCGCCTTCGCGAGCGCCTCACTGCTGGTCGTCGGCCCGCCTCGGTCGCGCGGGCTGCCCGGGTCCTTTGAAAGCCCCGAGCGCTCGTCGAGCATCTGCTTGGCCTTGTCACGCGCCGCACGCAGCGAGCCGATCTGCTCCCCCGCGCCGGCCTTCTTCCCACGCGAGAACGCCGACGTGAACGCGCCCGCAATCGCCCGCGGGTTGATCCGCACGCGCCGAACCGCCACATCCGTCAGCAGCAAGCCCATCGCGATCATCGCGGCCGTCAGAAAGACCGGCTGCAGGCTGATCGGCGCTTTCAGCCCCTCACGCCGCCAGGGGTTCTTGCCCTCCGCGGTGATGTCCTCGGGCGAGAGCACCATGCCCCCCGTGTCCTGCGCCACCTGCTCCAGCAGCGCCGCGTTATCACGCAACGCCCGAAACTCATCCGCGAACGGACGCGTAATCGCGGCCTGAACCGCCGCCCGCCCCTGCTTCTCACCATCGCCCGTCTGATAGCTCATGTTGATCGTGTACGCACCGGCGTTCTGCGTCTCGACGAGCGCTTCGTACCGACCCGGACCAACCTGCCGCAGCTCCACCGGCACGCTGGTCATATCAGGCTTCACCGCCCGCCCTTGCCAGCGCAGGAAGTTGAGCTTCTCGCCCTTGTCGTCGAGAGCCTCGACGATCACCGCCGTCTTGTCGCCGCGGTCTTCGGTCACCACGCGAACATTCGGATTGCCCGCCGGGCGCATCGCCCAGCGCACGTGCTGTTCCCAGAACGCGCGGTACTGCGCCCAGTTCACCCACGCCTTGGCCCACTTGCCCGTCGCGTCGCTGGTGAAGGTCACGCTCCGCCCAAGGCCATACTGCCACTGCGCGAGGATCGGGTCGTTCTCTTTCCCGCGAAGGATCACCTGCGCAAGCCCTTCGCGATCACCCGCGACGACATACCCCGTGATGGGCGGGATCTTGCCGATGCCGCGCATCGCCTCGCTCTGCATGACCAGCGTGGGCGAGAACGGGTCGCCCTCCTGGATCAGACTCCGCTTCACCGTGCGGGCTTCTTTGATGAAGATCTCGGGCAGAGACTTGAGGTTCCCCGTGCTCCCCGTCACTTCGTGGTACTTGCCGCCGGTAAGGTCCGCGATCCGCTTCATCTTCTGCAGGTCGCCCGAGGCGTTGCCGTACGAGTGCGGGAAGACCGCCACCGTCGAGATCGAAATCTTCGCCGCGGCAAACTTCGGCAGCAGCGTGTTGTCCAGCAACTGCGGGTCGCCGTCGGAGATCACCACCACGTGCCGCTGACCGGCGTTGACCTTCATCAGCCCGTTGTACGCGTCGGTGAGCATCGTGTCGAAGCTCGGCGCGTCGCCATACGTCAGCGAGTTGATCGACCGCAGCGCCGCCGAGCGATCACCAACCTCCGCCAGCGGGTGAATCCAGTTGTCCCCGCCCTGCCACGAAAACTCGATGATCCCGATCAGGTCCTTCGCGCTGAGCGCCTGAATCGCCGCCTCGCCCGTCCGCCGCCCCCAGTAGTTGCCCTCCGGCATCTCGCAACTGTGCATCACCAGCACCAGCGCACCCCGCGGCATCTCGCGCTTCTGCGGCGGGTCGAGCTTGATCGGCAGCGCCTCCGCAAGTGTCGAGCCGATCCACCCACCGGCGCCAAAGCTCTCATCGCCCCCGACCATCACCAGCCCGCCGCCAAGGTCGTGCACGTACGACCGCAGTTCCTCCTGCTGCTGCTGAGAAAACTCGTCCCGGCTCGCGTTCACCAGGATGATGCACTCGTACGAGCCAAGCTCCGCCAGGCCCTGCGGCGCGTTGTTCGGCTCGCGCATCTCACAGGCGATCTTCGACTCGCGCAGCGCCTGCATCAGCTCCGCCGCCTGCTGCGGGTGACGCGTCAGCAGCAGCGCCCGCCCTTCTCCACCCACAAACGTCACCGCCATCGCGCGGTTGTTCTCCACCAGCGTGTCGCGGAGCTTGCCGTCGGCTCCGCGCACCGGCTCAAAGACCGCCTCGAACCGCGCCGGGCCCGTCGCCCGCGGCAGCCTCACCAGCGCCTCCTGCACGTTCGTCCCCATCGACAGGCTCACGGCCTTCGCCACGCCCGGCGCATCACCGTTCAGATCAATCGCCTCACCGTTCAGCAGAACCGTCAGCAACCCCTCGCTGGGCTTGGTGGCGCTCAGCACCACCCGCAGCTTCGCGTTCTCACCCTGACGCGAAACCGACGGCGCCAGCAATCGATCAACCAGCACTTCCGCGTCGTTCGTGTACCGCACCGGCACAACGTCGATCGGAACCCCCGCCGCCTTCGCCGCCTTCGCCGCTTCCATCAACGAACCCGCCGTCTGATTCCCGTCGCTGATCAGCAGCAACCGGTTCGCGGCATTCGTCGAAATGCTCGCAAGCGCCATCCGCACGCCCGATTCCAGATTCGTCGCGTCGGTTGCGCCAACGTCCGGCGCGTCGATCGCGTCGCCACCGATCCGCACGGGCCTGGGGATCTGCTGCACCCGCCCCTCGCTCGCGGCCGAGACCAGCCCCAGCAGATCGCCGTCACGCGCAAGCCCCGAGGCCTTGTTCATCATCTCGCGCGTCCGCGAAACAATGTCCGCCGGCTGAGACCGCGAAACGTCCACGATCGTCGTCACCGAGACCGCCTCGCTCCGCCGCATCCACTGCGGCTCCGCCAGCGCCGCGATGATCAACCCCGCCACCAGCAACCGAAGCCCAAGCGCCACACGCCGCAGATTCGTCCCCATCCCCGAAAGGCTCTTCCGCCCGATGATCACCAGCACGATCCCCACGGGAATAAGCAGGTACAACCAGATCGGCCGGCTGAACGCCACGCCGTCGCCGAGGGTCAGGCTCATGCCGCCGTGCTGCGCGATGGTGTGGAGTTGGTGCATCATCGTGTGTCCCGCCCGCTATCCCCGCCCCGTCCGCCCGTCTTCACTGTCCGTTCCGATTCACCCGACCGACCAACCGACGCTCCCGCTCCTCGCCGACCTCGCCCGCGTCTTCGCCGCGCACCGCGAAACGGGCACGGATATCACGTTACCACATCTGATCAAAGACCTGCACGCGGTTGGCCTTCCCCTCCGCAACAAAGAACCGCGACCCGACCTGCGCGATGCACCAAGGCTCCGCCAGTTCGCCCGTCTTCATCCCCGTCCGCCCCATGACCGCCAGCGATTCGCCCGTCTTCGGATCGATCCGCTGCACGCGGTTGTTGGCGAACTCAACCACCAGCAGCGTGCCGTCACTCAGCAGCGTCAGCCCGCGCGGGTGGCTGAACTGCCCGGGCGCTTGACCGGTCAGCGCCGGCTTGCCGATCCACCGGATCAACTCGCCCTGAAGGTTCAGCACGCCCACGCGGTGGTTGATCGAATCCGCCACGAACATCCGCTGGTTGGGAACGTCCAGCACGATCGACTGCGGGCGGCTGAACTCGACCTTCTTTTCGTCCTCGCCCATCCCAGCCCCGCCGATCTGCTTGACGAACTTCAACTCGCGGTCGAAGGTCTGGATGCGGTCATTGCCGCCAAACTCGCCGACGTACAGCCGCTCGAGCGATTGTCCGTCGCTGGTGGGCAGGACCGCCACCGCGCACGGGTAAACGAACTGACCCGGCGCATTGCCGTAGGAGCCGATGGAGGCAATCAGTCGCGGCGAAAGAGCGACGGCAGGCTGTTTCGCCGCCGGGTCGCCGGGGAACTCATAGACCATCACGCGGTGGTAGTGGGTGTCAGCGACGTAGATCGCCCGTTGGCCCTTGCCCTCGGGGCTGATGCCGATGGCCATGCCCGTAGGTTTGCCCAGCTCCCACTCCGGCATGCGGAACCACTGCACGCACGCGCCGGTCTCCGGGTTGATCCGCTGCACCCGCGCGGTTCGGTCGATCACCCACAGGTACGTCCCGTCGGAAGCCAGAACCCGCGGCGTGTACACATACCCGGGCGTGCCACCCGTCGCGAGCAGCACGCGGGCGTTCTTCAGCGCCGGTCCTTGCCCGTGCTCGTCAACATGAAGCCCATCACACGCGGGCAGCGCCACGGCCAGCATGACCAAAGCCAAAGCGTTCAGCAACACAGCCAATCGAAGCAACCACCCACGCCGGTCATCACCGTGGCGGGTGCGGTCGGCGGGTTGGACGGTCCTGATCGTGCTCAATCGTGAACCAAGGCAAGGGCGAGTCGGTCAGGAGCGTGCCGAATCGCCCCGCCGTCCCCCCCGAAGGACACCGCACAAGGCAGAATGTACGCTCAAACCCCGCAAGCCTCTTCATTCAATCCGCGAAGTTTCCCGGGGTTGCGAGAATCGGCCAGCCACCGCCCCCAGCCCCAACGACGCCGCCACCGCCAGGATCAGCGAGCACCCCGTCACCACCAGCCCCGAGGCCATCAACCGGTGCTCGGCGTTGTAGTGCAGATGCTCCAGCATCCGCCCGGCGATCGACACCGTCCCCGCCGGGGCCATGATCACGGCACTTTCAATCTCGTGCAGCGACAACGCCGCCGCCGCCGCCATCACACCGATCAGCGCGGGCCAGTGCCGCATGACGCTCGCGCGCCACCACGCCCGCACCGTCGCCCACCGCCCGCTGTGCAAAAGCAACCGAGTCTCGCGCAGGTCGCGTTCTTCCATCAACGCGAGGGCAAACCCGAACAAGGCACCAAGAGCACCAAAGCGGGTGAGGTGCGCCAAAATCAGCCCGAGCGGACCATCGAGCAAGTCGGCCAACGGTTCACCGATCGAACCAATCAAATGGCCGGAGGCCAGCGCGGTAGAAAGGGTCTTCCACGCCGCCCCAACCATCACGCCGGGGACCAGCGCCGCGGCCAGCCAAGCACCAATCACCCCGGCAATCACCACGCGCACGAACCGCCGAGACGAGCCGGGGAATGTCGCGGTTGGCGCGGTGCCGACGATCGACCAAGTGAGAAGCATGATGCACGCCACGCCCAGGCCCACAACCACGGCATAGACGACCGATCGCAGCAGAATCACCCCCGATTCGACAAAGAACGCGGAAATGTGCTTCGGCGACTCCACCCCCCAAACGAAGAGTCCAAGCGGAATCATGCACGAACAGGCCGCCGCGACCCAGGTCAAAGGCCAGTCCAGCCGGGAGATCGGGATGGGTGCTTCCGGCGGGGCATGATCGACTGCGGCGGCGGACCAGCCCAACGTGCGGGCGAGAGATTTCAGAAGTACGAACCCGCCGACACAGGCGATGACGAGCAGAGCAACGGTTCGGGGCCAGACCTCGCGCGCGGGCTGCGCGCCGAGATCGGCCCAGATCTCGATGGTCAACGTTTGAACCTGGGCTAAGTGCAGCGGCACGGCAGAGGAGAGCGAAATCAGCCCCACAAGCCCGATCGACCACAAGATGGAAGGTTTCAGAAGATTGAGGACAAAGAGCCGGCGTCGAAAAAACCCAGCCCCGGCAAGTGTGAAGGCTTCATATTGATCACGGTGCAGCCGGGAATACCCCGAAGCGAGGACGAGGGCAGCGATGGGCCAAAGCCAGAAGGCCATGCAGGCCAGCCCCAGCATTTTGCCGAGGACGGCGATGAACGCGGGGGATTGCTGGGCGATGAGGTCGCCGACGAACGAGCCCGGCCGGCGGAGGGCGTTCCAACCCGCGTAAGCAAGGAAACTGGGCAGGAAGAGCGGGGTGAGGATGAAGGCCAAGGCGAGGGCCTTTCGGCGCGGGTCGCGCGAACTGCTCAGTGCGAGCACGCGGGCGGGGGCGAAGGCGAGGAGGGTTGCCAGGCTGCCGATGGTCAGCGGCACGAAGAGGGTGGTGAGCAGGAGCCCGAGGGAAGAGATGGGTTCGAGCAGGCGCAGCCCGCCGATGGATGCGGGCGGGTTGGCGGGCGGGGGTGGTTGCGTCAAGAGCAGATCGAGCACGACGGCCAGAGCGGGGGCGGCGATGCCGATCAGCGAAAGGGTGAGCAGCATCAAGAGCCGGATGGACCCGGCCCGGGCGGAGTGAGGGCGGGATGGCGAGGGGGGAGTGGGCACTGGATGAAGGGGGGTGAATCGGGGAAGTGGATCGAACGTGTGGGGAAAAGGTGGGAAGTGCGGGGGAGGGAGG
>JACVCS010000151.1 GCA_016741915.1 Phycisphaerales bacterium
GACTTGTGGGAAGGTTGATACGCTGGGGTGTTATGCGCAACCTGCTGACGAACCCCAACCGCCTGCCCCTGATTGCCCCGTCGATTCTGTCCGCGGACTTTGGGTTCATGGTCCGGGACTGCAAGCAGATTCTGGATGCCGGGGCGGATCTGCTGCATTTGGACGTGATGGACGGGCACTTTGTCCCGAACCTGACGATGGGCCCGGACATGTGCAAGTGGCTGCGGAAGCACCTGCCGGAGGCGTTTTTGGATGTTCACCTGATGGTGACCGACCCGGAGGCGATGATCAAGCCCTTTGCCGAAGCGGGGGCGAACCACCTGACGTTCCATGTCGAGGCGGTGGGGGAAGGGCGGGTGGCGGAGGTGGCGGCGAAGATCCGCGATATGGGCATGACGGTGGGGGTGGCGATCAACCCGAGTACGCCGGCAAGTTCGGTGATGAAGTCGCTGGAAGCGGTGGACATGGTCCTGGTGATGTCGGTGAACCCGGGGTACTCGGGGCAGTCGTTTATCCGGGACGTTCTGGGCAAGGTCGAGCAGATCGCCGACGAGCTGATGCCGATCCAGAGGCTTGAAATGGACGGCGGGATCAACACGCTGAACAGCCAACTCGTCCGCGACGCGGGGTGCGACGTGATCGTGGCGGCGTCGGCGATCTTTTCGAAGCCCGCGGACAAGCGCGGGGCGATCGTCGCGGAACTGCGGTCGTAGGTTGCCGTGGGCAGGGCTTGGGGATAGGGTGTGGAAGGTCTGATAACCTACCAGAATCCAGACAAATCGTACTCGCCTGATGAAAACAGTGGGGGTACACTCCAGACTGCCGATTTGAGCAGGCCGGGAGCCCACGCGGCCTGTTTGATTGGTGTTTGGGTGTGGACTTTGACAGGCGGAGACCCTGTCGGCACGATGGCGCGATGGCGTTGGTGGACGGTTGGGGCTGGTTGAGGCCTGGGGATCCCGGGTGCAACCGGATGTGTCGGAAGCCCAACTGTCAGGACGCCGGTTGTTCGTGCATGTCCGAGTGTGCTTTGGAAGAGTGAACCATGGCCAAATCAGCCGCCGCGACCGCGACCCGTACCTGGTCTGATGTGAAGTCACCCCGCAAGGTGGTGATCAGCGAGGGGTTGTGGCTGCGGTGCCCGTCGTGCGAGCAAATGATCTATCGCAAGCAGATGGAGTCGAATCTGCACTGCTGCCCGGAGTGCCAGCACCACTTCCGCATCGGGGCGGCGGAGCGGATCCGTCAGCTCACGGACCCGGGGACGTTCGAGGCGATGTTCACGAACCTGCGCCCGAGCGATCCGCTGAAGTTCAAGGACCTGAAGACGTACGCCGAGCGGATCACCGCGGAGCAGGTGAAGTCTGAGGCGACCGACGCGTGCCAGGCGGGGGTGGGGTTCATCAAGGGTCGGCAGGCGATGCTGGCGGTGCTGGATCTGAACTTCATGATGGGCTCGATGGGCTCGGTGGTGGGCGAGATCATCACGCGGGCGATCGAGACGGCGCAGGAGCGGGAACTGCCGCTGATCGTGGTGTCGGCTTCGGGCGGCGCGCGGATGCAGGAGTCGGGCCTGTCGCTGATGCAGATGGCGAAGACTTCTGCGGCGCTGGCGCGGTTCGATCGCGCGGGCGGTTTGTTCATCAGCGTCCTGACCGACCCGACCACCGGCGGCGTGACGGCGAGCTTCGCGATGCTGGGCGACCTGATCTTCGCGGAGCCCAAGGCGCTGATCGGCTTCGCGGGCCCTCGCGTGATTCAGCAGACGATCCGGCAAGAACTGCCCGAGGGGTTCCAGCGGAGCGAGTACATCCAGGACACGGGGTTTGTCGACCGGGTGGTAAGCCGACACAACCTGCGGACGGAAATCGCGCGGGTGATCGACTTTACGGGGAAGTGATTGCGGAGTGAGGCTCGCATGGGTCAGCGGAACAACATGCTGGTGATCAACGGCGTGTCTTTCGACCTCGACGCGATTTCCTCTCTTTGCCGCCGAGCGGGTGTGGTGCGTGCGTATCTCTTCGGATCGATTCTCACGGATCGGTTCACGCCGCAGAGCGATGTGGACATTCTGGTGGAAACGGACGCTGACCATCGACCCGGCCTGTTGGCGTTGGGTGGGTTGCAGATGGATCTTTCCGAACTTGTCGGGCGGACGGTGCATCTTTCGATGCTGAGCGGTGTGCCGATGGAAGATCGGCGACGGCTGCTTTCCGGCGCGCGGGTGTTGGATGCCGCCTGAGAATCCCGAAAGTTCGCGGACGGAGACGGTGTGGACTGATGAAGTCAGCGTTCGTTGATCACCACCACCGCCGCCCCAACCTTTCGGCCTGAATCGACCAGCGCGTGGGCGTTTGCGATGTCGTTGAAGTCGTAGCGGTGCCCGATGACGGGTTGGATTTTTTGTTCGCTGGCGAGGGTGATGATGTGCGAAAGGTCGCTGGCGCGTTCGGGGGCGATGCCGGCTTTGAAGCGGGGTTTGGTGCGGTTGCGTGCGGTGAGCAGCATGGGGATCACATCGCGCATCGTGATGACGGCTTGGAGGAAGATCCCGGCGGGAGCGAGGGCGGTGCGGGCGGTTTTCCAGGGGACGACGCCGACGGTGTCGAAGATGATGTCGGGGCGGCGCGGGTGCTTGGTCCAGTCTTCGCGGGTGTAGTCGATGACTTCCTGAGCGCCGAGCGAGCGGACGAGAGCGTGGTTACTCGATCGGCACACGGCGGTGACGGTGCAGCCTTGCAAACGTGCGAGTTGCACCGCGGCGGAGCCGACCGCGCCCGCGGCACCAATGATCGTGATGTGCTGGCCTGGCTTGAAGCGAGCGAGGTCGCGGAGGTGGTAGAGCGCGGTGGTGAACGCAAAGGGCAACGCGGCGGCGTGCTCGAAACTCAGCGAAGTGGGGAGCTTTACCACGGCGGACGATTTCGCGACGCGGACCAGCTCAGCGTGAGCGCCCAGGCGCGCGCCGGTGAAAGCGAGGACGCGATCACCCGGGGCGAAGGTGGTGACGTTGGCGCCGACGCGTTCGACGACGCCGGCGAGTTCGCTGCCCAGGACGGGGTTGCGTGGTGAGCGGAAGCCGAAGGCGAGATGGCCGAGGAGCGTGAAGGTGGGGGAGGGCATGCGCATGGCGCGGATGCGTGCATCGGCGGAGGTGACGGTGGTGGCGTGAACGCGGACGATAAGGTCGTTCGGACCCGGGGTTGGGTCGGGGACGGTTCGGAACTCGATCACGCTCGGCGGGCCGAAGCGGGTACAGGCGGCGATTCTCACGGGTTGAGCGTAGAGGCGGTCTCTTAATCAAATCTCCGAGCCCACGTGACTATGTATGATATCGAATGCGGTCTTCTCGTTGCTAAAAAAAAATTCGAGTATAGATAATAGGCTACAGTTTAGTAGAGTTGAT
>JACVCS010000003.1 GCA_016741915.1 Phycisphaerales bacterium
GTGGGGGGGAAGGGGGGCTACGGACTTTCGTTGGGGGGTGCAGGACGGTATGATCGTCCCCTTCCGGGCGGGCGACGGTCGTGGCCGTGGCTGACGGTCCCGGGGTCGGGGGGTGAATCCGTGAGGCGAGTCCCATGATTGATATTCGGAAGCTGAAGGAACTGGTCCGTCTGATGGTTGAGAACGACCTGACGGAGTTGAACCTGCAGGATCAGGCGGAGACGGTGACGGTGAAGCGGGGGATGGGGATGGTGGTTGGCGGGGCGGCGGTGATGGGTCCGCCGGTGGTGCACACGGCACCGACGGTTTCGGCGGCGGCACCGGCTGCGGCTGCTGCTCCGGCGGCGGCGGGTGGCGGCGGTGCGGCGGCGGCGGCGGCGGCGAGTGATGCGGGGCTGGTGGCGATCACGAGCCCGATGGTGGGGACGTTCTATGCCGCGGCGAACCCGGAGGCGCCGGCGTTTGTGACGGCGGGGAAGGCGGTCACGCCCGACACGACGGTGTGCCTGGTGGAGGCGATGAAGGTCTTCAACGAGATCAAGGCGGAGACGACGGGGGTGATCGAGCGGGTGCTGGTGCAGAGCGGCCAGAGCGTGGAGTATGGGCAGAAGCTGTTTTTGGTGAGGCCGGCGTGACGCTCTGCCCGGACGGGCAGAGCGGAGAGATCGAGGGATCATGGGACCAAGGGACCGAGTGGAAGGCGGGGACACTGATCGGGTCGTGCGAACGTATCGCGATCTGGTTGCGTGGCAGAAGGCGTATGAACTCGGTTTGGAGGTCAGCAGGTCGGCCCGGTCCTTGCCGGCGGAAGAACGTTTCGGTCTCGGTTCGCAGCTTCGGCGTGGTGCGGTATCGGTTGCGAGCAACATCGCCGAGGGGTATGGAAGGGGCGGGCGAGCGGACTATGTGCGATTTCTGAAAGTCGCGCGGGGCAGTCTGTATGAGTTGGAGACACAGCTGAGTTTTTGTTTCGATCTTGGATATCACGATGCCGCGGTGCACGAGCATCTGCGCGTCAAGTTGCAGGAATGTGAGCGTGTGCTCGCGGGGTTGATCCGGTCGTTGGAACGATTGAACGGCGGTTCAAACCCCTGATCCCTTGGTCCCTTGGTCCCTCGATCCCCGGGTTCTTCTTCATGTTCAGCCGCATCCTTATTGCCAACCGTGGTGAAATCGCCCTTCGTGTTATCCGCGCCTGCCGGGAGTTGGGGGTGGAGTCGGTGTGCGTGTATTCGGAGGCGGACAAGGATGCGCCGTATCTGAAGCTTGCGGACCGGGCGATTTGCATCGGGCCGGCGCCGGCGAAGGAGAGCTATCTCAACATCGCGCGGATCATCGCGGCGGCGGAGATTGCCGACGTGGACGCGATCCACCCCGGGTATGGGTTCCTTTCCGAGCGGGCGGAGTTTGCGCAGGCGTGTTTGGACTGCAAGATCGAGTTCATCGGGCCCACGCCGAGCGCGATGGCTCGGCTGGGTGACAAGGTGGCGTGCAAGAACGCGGCGAAGGAGGCGGGGGTGCCGATTTTTCCGGGCTCGCCCGGGGCGGTTGAGGATCCGGAAGAGGCGGTGAAGATCGCGGAGAAGATCGGGTACCCGGTGATCATCAAGGCGAGCGCCGGCGGCGGCGGGCGCGGCATGCGCGTGTGCCACAACGAGATGAGCCTGCGGAGCAACCTGCAGGCGGCGAGCACGGAGGCGCAGGCGGCCTTCGGCAACGGTGCGGTGTTCATCGAGAAGTTCCTGGAGCACGCGCAGCACGTTGAGATCCAGGTCATCGGGGATAAGTTCGGGAATGCCGTGCACCTGTGGGAGCGGAACTGCTCTGTCCAGCGGCGGCATCAGAAGCTGATCGAGGAAGCGCCGAGCCCGGGGCTCTCACGCGAGAAGATTGCGCCGGTATGCGAGTCGGCGGTTCGGCTCATCCAGCAGGCGAAGTATCACGGGGCGGCGACGGTTGAGTTTTTGATGGACCACAAGCAGAACTTCTACATGCTTGAGGTGAACACGCGGGTGCAGGTTGAGCACCCGGTGACGGAGCAGATCACGGGGATCGATATTGTGAAGACGATGATCCGCGTGGCGGCGGGTGAGAAGCTTGGGCTGAAGCAGAGCGATATCAAGGTGCACGGGCACGCGATCGAGTGCCGAATTAACGCGGAGGATCCGGCGCGGAACTTCATGCCGCAGCCGGGGCCTGTGACGACGTGGGAGATGCCGGGCGGGCCTGGGGTGCGGATGGACACGCACGTGGTGCCCGGGTATGTGATCCCGAAGTTTTACGACAGCATGGTGGCGAAGCTGATCGTGCACGCGGACGACCGGACGCAGTGCATCGATCGGACTGCCCGGGCGCTGCGGGAGTACAACGTGCAGCCGATCAAAACGACGATCCCGCTGCATTTGCGGTTGATGGAGAACACGGACTTCCGCAAGGGCGGGGTGGATATTCACTTCTTGGAGCGGTTGTTGAAGTGATGGGGGGGAGGGGGAAGCAGAAGGGATCGAGGGATCAAGAGATCAGGGGATCGAGGGTTCAAGGCACCAAGTGGCCGCGGGTTTTGCGGCGTTGGTGTTGTTGATGCGTGGGGGTTGTCTCAGGCGTGCTTCGCCGTCAGGTATTGCCAAATCCAGAAGGCGGTGATGAGGGCGTAGGTGATGGCGTTGGCTGCCCAGACGGTCCGGCCGCCGCGGGCGGTGGCGTGTTCGCGGAAGGTGTGTCTGAGCAGGAGCGACTCAACGGCGGCGGAGACTGCGAAGAAGACGGGGCAGAGCGCGAGGGCGGCGAGGGGGATTTTCCAGTGGATGTTGGCTTCGTCGGGGATGAGCCAGGGAGATTGGAGGGTGACTTGTGAGATTGGGTTGTGAAGGACGCCGCCGCCGCCGTAGCTTATCTGGAGAATGACGAGGATGAACCAGGTGATGGGGACGCCGAGGAGTGTGGAAATGAGGTTGGCGAAGAAGACGGGGAAGCCGAGCTTCTTGAAGGGGATGCGTGTGGCGCGTCCGATCCACCAAGCTTCAATGAACACGACGGGCACGAGCGAAACGACGAGCACGGGCAGGTGCACGGCGAGCATCGGGATGCCCATGTTGGCGAGGGTGAGCGGCATGGGAAAGACTCTTGCGTATGTTGTAATTGAGTTCCAGCGACTACCCGTGGAGCATGGTCATTTCGATTCGAATCTTTGTCCGGGAATGAGCATGTACGAAGGCATGTGAAGCATGTCTGCATCGGCGTCGAGGGTTGTTGGCAACTGGCGGTACTTGTGCATCCAGAGGGGGAGCGATTCGTTGAGAAGGGGCATGAGTTGTGCGAGAACGGGTTCGAGGCAATCGGGGCCGTGTCCGGGGCCCCAGCGGCCGCCGTCGATATCCCACCAGATATCTCGATGTTCGGAGTCGAGACGGCCGATTCGGGATTGCAGCTGGCATGACTGAACTGAGGGACCGCTTTTGCCGAGGGGTGGTAGGTGGGTTGAAGGGGCGTCGATCCAGTGGATGCCGAGCTCGAAGGTGAACGATATCTCTTCGCGATTGGAGAACCGACTCTTCTGAAGACTAACGACCTGCCAGCGCGCGGGCGTGTCTGGTCGGAATAGACGCCAGTTCAGGCCTTGCTTTTTGTAGCCCTGGGCTTTCAATGCCGGCGCGACGTGGTCCTGAATAAGTCTATCGAAGGCGAGATGAGTCCACGTTTGATCTTCGGACATGACGGCCTCGGCTGGAGAGGTTGCAGGGGCGGTGTTGAACTCGTCCTTTGATCAAGTCCAGATTGAGTGGTGGGTTTTGAGTTTACGCACGGTGGCGCCCGTGGCGTGCAACTACGCAGGCAGCGCGGGCGTATCGGCCTCATGGGAGGCGGCTGGGCATTGGAGCGTGGATGACGCGGTACTTCGCGAGATCGTTCAAGCGGATTGCGCTTTGCCAACCGGCTTGGGCGTGGGCGGTGATGTTCGTGATCGCATTCATTGTGGATTCGGGTTTCGTTGCGACACTGCACGTGTATTCAAAGTCGAGGAAGTACTACTTGTGGGGTGTATTCTTCCCGCACAGTGGGTATCGCACCAGCGGTCCGCGCGCGGAGTTTGCGTATATCGGTGGTGAATGGCATAAGGTCGAAATCTACGGCAATCGGAGTTCTACGAACGTGGCGGTGGACGGAACGCGGGTGCCGGATGGCGTGCCGAGTGCGATTTTGATCTACCGTCATCCGGAGATTCATTATGGGTTACTGATGCCGTGTGTCACGGCGACGCGAAAGGTTCCGTGGGTGCATGTCTACAGCGACATCGAGCTGCGATTCCGCGAAGAGGAGGTCGCTGGGATTGAGCGCGCGTTGCTTCAACGGTTTGCTATTGATGTGCTGAACGACGGATCGAAAGCTGCCTACTTGCGTGGCGGCGATCCGGGTTCTACGTATAGATTCGATCCTTTCTGGATCGCGCATGATCTGGCCTTCATCGGTCTTGGAGCAATCGTGGTGCGGAGTTTCACGCTTCGATCTACTCGATCGAGATTGCGGCGTCAGCTCGATTGGTGTCATCGACGGCGGTACTGCCCGAGGTGTCGATATGACCGAGTGGGCTTCGAGAACAGCCTTTGCAGCGAGTGTGGATGGCCGCGGTCGTTTGGGCAAGGTCGGGGTGATGTGAACCCGATGACCACGAAATGATGCATTGAATCAAGCCGAGCGATCGGAAACACCGACCTGAAGAGGGCGGGTGAGGAATGGACCATTCGCATGCGAGCGTGTGGGGGCATGTTCGCTTGCGGTTCAGGAGTGATCGGATGTCACAGCTTGGTGGGCAGAGTGCGGGCGGCGGTGGCGGTGCTGGCGGCGGTGGTGGTGGGATCAGTATTCAGCAGTTTGCGGCGTGGACGCAGCAGTGGATTGCTCGGCTGAATCAGCAGCAGGTGAAGCTGGCGCAGCGGGTGGCGGGTGTGGAGGTGCGGGCGATGTTGAGTGAGGCGGGGCGGAGGCCGCGGATGCCGATGCGGTTTACTTCGCAGTATGGGGAGGATTTGTTGTTGTGGGCGTTGTTTGAAGGGCAGTTGGACGGGTTTTACATTGAGGTGGGTGCGTATGACGGGAAGTTTTTGTCGGTGAGTTATGCGTTTGATGCGATGGGGTGGCGGGGGTTGTTGGTGGAGGCGTTGCCGGAGGTTGCGGCGAGGTGCCGGGCGAATCGCCCGAGTGCGCGGGTGGAGCAGTGTGCGCTGTCGAAGCCGGGGAGTGCGGGGACGACGACGTTTTATAGTGCGGGGGGGGCGGGGGGCGTGGGCGGGCAGGAGAACGATGCGGGCGGGACGGTGTTTTCGTATCACCAGCCCACGGCGGCGCACATGCAGTTGCTTCAGCAGCAGAAGGTCGAGTCGCGGGCGATCACGGTGCCCGTGTCGACGATGGACGAGCTGCTCAAGGGGCACGAGGGCGGGGTGGACTTTGCGGTGATCGATGTGGAGGGCGGGGAGGCGGACCTGCTGGCGGGGTTTGATGTGGGGAAGTGGCGGCCACGGGTGATGCTGGTTGAGGACAACACGCGCGGGCAGGATGGGGCGCTGAACGCGTATTTCGCGGGGCGGGAATATGAGTTGATGGGGTGGGTGGAGGTGAGCCGGGTGTATATCCGGAATGATGAGCGGGAGTTGAAGGAGCGGTACCGGGGGTATGTGGGTGTTTGAGGGGTGGGGGTGGGTGGTTAGCTGACGTAGATGCTCCGCGCGTGAACTTCGAGCCCTCTGCAGAGACTGTACTTGTTCCGCTCGTACTCCACGAGTCCTTCGAGCAAGATGTGATCCATCTCTCGAGTCTTTTCAAGGAAGTCGTTGATTGCGTCTTGGTTGGTGACGCCTGAGAAGTGGATGGTGCCGTCAAATTCGGCGCCGCCGCGATCGAGAACACTGATGACCAAAGTGAGTTCGTCGATCGATTTCCAGCGGGCTTCGATGAGTTCGCCGTCGACAAAGTGCTGGCCTGAGGCGTTGCTGATTCTTCGCGGATACTTGGGCATCAGTTGGACTTGGTGGAAGTGTGTTGCTGGCGGCTTAATGGCCGCAGTATCGGACGAGTCGGGGATGATAAGGGTTGTGCAAGTGGGGATATGTCCGGATCTTAGCCGTTTTGTCCGGACGCTCTTCGACGGATGAAGAAACGCCGGGGCCCTGGGGATTTCGCTGGCGGTTTTGGGCGGGTCGTGTATGGTGGGTGTGTTCGGCGGGTTGGGGTGGTTGTGCGTTGGAGGGAAGCGGTTTGTGTGGGCTGAAACGTGGAGGTTGAGCCATGCGGTGTGTGTGCGCGATGGTCAAAGTTCTTTCGGTTGTGGCGAGTGTGCTGGTGGGTGGGTTGGTGGTTGGTGAGCGTGGGGCGCTTGGGCAGGTGGGTTTGGCTTCGCAGTCGCGGCAGATTGTCGTAGCGCACCCGGACGGGACGCTGGTGCAATCGGCGCCGACGTTCGGCGTGTGGAACCAGTTGGTGATTGTGGGGAATACGGCCGGTGGTGAGAACTCGGTCGATGCGCAGTCGAACGTGAGCGAGTCGACGATCCGGATGTCGGCGAACGTGACGACGTGGGCGGGGGGAAACGCGACGACGTTCGATCCGGTTTCGGTCAACGTTTCGGTCTCGTTCAACATCTTCAGCGAAGCAACGGTGAACATCGCGGCGTCGGACACGATGGGGGTTTTCGCCTCGGCGGGGTTCTCGTTGACGGGGCCTGGGGTGAATGTCAGTGGGAGGACGGTTTCGCAGACGCGGACGCTCGGGCCCGGGGCGTACACGCTGACGTACACGTTTACGAAGTTGGGGAGCACGCTGCCCGCTTCGGGGTCGTTCAGCTTTGCGTTGGACTTTGTGTCATTTCAACCGGGGCCGACGGCCGTGACGTATCAGGGGAAGGTCAAGGACTCGACGGGCGCGCCGGCGAGCGGTGCGTACGACGTGGGGTTCATGGTGTACAGCGATGCGGTGGGTGGAACGCCCCTGCAGTTCGGCATCACGCGATCGAATGTGCCGGTGGTCGACGGGGTGATCACGACGGAGTTTGATTTCGGATCGACGCCTTGGCAGGCGAGCGCGAACCGCTGGCTTGAGGTGGCGGTGAAGAAGAGCGGGACGCCCGACCCGTTCACGGTGCTTTCGCCGAGGCAGCGGATCGGGCCGACGCCGCGGGCGATCTATGCGGACTCGGCGGGGCTCACGTCAACGGCGAACACGGCGTTCGGGTTGGACGCGTTCTCACGGGTGCAGCTCAGGGGTGAGGCGGGTGCGTCGAGCAACAGCCCGGGGCTGATCTTTGCCACGCCGGTGAATGCGCCGGTGGCACGGGGGTTTGTGGGGATGGCGGACTCGAACAATCTTGGGTTGTATGGGTACGCGGGTGCGGGGTGGGGGTTGACGATGCGGACGGACACCGGGCGGGTGGGCGTGGGGACGCTGAACCCGGGTGCGCAGTTGGAGGTAGCGGGCGCGGTGCGTGCGACGGGGTATCAGTATCCGACGTCTCAGCTTCGCAGCAAGATGATCGGGTATACGGAGTTTCGGTGTCGGGGTGCGGCGAGCCCGGCGATCAACAACATCAACCTCGGTGTGGCGGGGCCGGACGGTTCGAACACGTCGTTGATCGCGACGGTGACGGTGCCGGCGGGTGCGCAGTTGAATGAGTTCACGGTGTATTACCGCGATGCGGACGCGACGGGGAGCATGTCGTTCGCGTCGTTTATCTACAACATGGATGTGCCGAACTTGTCGGTGCTGACGCAGCCGCTGAATATCAACGCGGCGCAGAGTGCACCGTTGACACGGTTGATTTCGATCCCGGGCGGAGCGCCCACGACGAGCGAGACGGTGATTCTATTGGAGGTGACGCCGATCAACGGGCTGTGGAGCTCGTCGAATCTGATGACGATCCAGGCGGTGAAGATCAGCTACTTTGTGGGCGGGCCGGATTGATGGTTGTGTGAGGGGTGATGATGTGGGGCGGGGCGTGTCGTGATCGGTTGATATGCTTCGGGGTTGTGAAGTTGTTGCTCTGGAAGCGTGCTTCGGCGGTGGGTGATGATCGCGGCGGGTCGTTCGACCTGGACGCGTCGGACGCGGCGTGGAGGGAGGAGATTGGCAGAGACGGCGACGACGAGGTGAAGGAGATCTGGCGCAGGAAGATGATCGCGCAATCGTCGCTGACGTCGAAGGTGGATATCGCCTGGGTGGTGATCGGCGCGGTGGTGCTACTGCCGGTGGTGCTGGTGATCGTGTGGGTGACAGAGACGTTGAAGCTGAACTCGTGGGTGGGGACGGCGGTGCTTGTGCTCTTCGCCATCTCGGCGTTTCACTTTGTACGCACGTGGGTGTTGCGGGAGAAGATCATTCGCTCGCGGATCACGCTCTTGACGTACTACCGGCGCTGCCCGCAGTGTGTGTCGCGGCTTGAGGGGCTGGTGGTCGATGAGGCGGACGGGTGCGTGAAGTGTCCGGAGTGTGCGTGCTCGTGGAAGGCTTCGCGGTTTGGTGGTGATGAGGTGATTCGCGAGCTGAGGGAATCGGTCCTGCGGTTCAAGGGGGCGGAGGTGGTGGCGGGCGAGCGGCCCGATGCGGCGGTTGAGAAGACGGTCGACCCGGTGCTAGGGCCTCTGCGGCGGTGGTTGTTGCCCGGGATGGTGGTGACCGACGCGCACGATCGCGCGGTGAAGTTGTGCCGGGCGGATCTGATGGATGTGCCGAGTGAGCACCGCGATGCGGTTGAGCCGGTGCGGCGGGAGCGACTGTTGGAGGCGGCGGGATCGTGGAAGCGGCGATGTGCGCACGGACTGGCGGGGACGCTGCTGTTGGCGTTCTTTGGCTGGGCTCAGTACTCGTCGCTGTCGAGGTCGTGGCAGTTGCTGCCCGGTTCGACGCTGATGGAGATCGGCGAGAAGGCGGTGCGGATCTTCGCGTTCTTCTTGATGATGGCGCTCTACGGTTCGATGTTGTGGCGGGTGTTTGTGAGATCGAGGCCGCTGTCGAGGAAGGAGTTCGCGCGGGCGATGGTGGGCGAGGGGTTGTGCCCGTCGTGCGCGGGGAGACTCACGCGGTTGCGGCGTGATGATGAGGGTGTCGCGGGGGCGGGAGATGAGCGTGAGGCGAAGTGGGTGCAGGACTGTCCGAAGTGCCGGGCGGTTTGGGGGGTGGATTCGTGAGCAGGATGCGTCGGTTGATTGTGTTCAGCGTGGTGGGTGTGAGCGTTCTGCTCACGCTGGCGTGCGCGTGGATGTGGATCATGCGGCCTCAGTGGCAGGTGCGCGGGCACTGGCCCTCGGGAACGATTCGAACACATACTGACGGAATACGCATCATCCGCGATGAGTCGTTGTCACGGTTGTTCGTCGATGCCGAGCGCGATGTGATTCTTTATTCTGCTCCGTATGTCACTTACAGGCGGCGTGCGGATCGCGATGCCAACCCGACGATGATGGATTGGGCCGTTCAGGACAATGAACTTTGGTCGAGGCCGTTCGGTGTTCAGGTGTTGGGCTATTCTGGCGAACGCTTTCACCAGCGAATGCGGGGCGTGCCGGTGATTCCGTGGTTCACGCACGTCACGATTGAGTTGCCTTGGTGGGTCTTGACATCGGCCTCGGCGTCGCCTTTCGGGGCCATCGCGTATGTGCAGATTCGCAAGCGGGGACGGGCCGAGCGAATAGCGCATGACGGCGCGTGCGCGTGCGGCTACTCGCGTGCGGGGCTGAAGGTCGGAGTGCCTTGTCCGGAATGTGGCTCATACGCCGCACGTTGATGGCGAGAAGCACCCTTCGGCTCGGACAACGGACGCAACGGGCTGAGCGGAACGGCGCGCTCAGCAACGGTCGCTGAATGGGCGTTTGACTCTCAGCGGCATGCCGTGATCAGAGTGATCGCCCTCGCCGGCGACGGGCGACAATCAGCGAGGCGAGCGCGAGGGTGGACAGAGCGCCGGGGGAGGGGATCTGGACGGTGATGAGACGGGAAGAGCCGTCGCTGAAGGCTGCGCGGAAGGCGACGATGCCTTGGTCGTTGAGCCCGGTGGCGTAGCCGCTGGTGGTGTTGCTGTTGCCGATGAAGTCGATCTGGGTAACGGTGGCGGAGGAAGCGAGGCCCGGGAGTGAAGTGGGGAGGGGCCGACCGACGAGTGCGAGGGTGACGAGCCCGCCTTGGGGGTCGTAGGCGAAGAGGGCGTTGAGTTCGGTAGACAACCCCGTGCTGCCCCCACCCATGAACGCGGCTTGACCGGCGTTGTTCAGCGCGATCTGGTCAAAGTATGTGACCGAGTTGGTGCTGAGACGAGGGCTGAAGAGTTGCAAATCAACGGCCGAACTTGATCCGATGACGGAGAGGCTTTGAACCATGCCGGAGAAGCCGGGGAGCGGATCGCCGGAACGTGCGATGACGCGTGAGCCAAGCGTTGGGTCGGTGATGACGATCGCCTGGGCTCTGCCGGTCGGTGAACTCGACAAGCTCACGGAAGAGAGCACCTGTCCGGCGTTGTTCAGAACAACCTGATTCAACGCGATGGTGCTTGATGGGGCGGGGTGAAAGGGCGCACGGGCGGAAACGGGTTGCACGTTGCCCGTGCTTGCGGAGTACACATAGGCGTTGTTGTCGGTGCTCAGGAAGGCGATATCGCCCTGCGCGTTCACGGACAGCGGGCCGGTGGGAACAGGGTCGGCCGTGTTTGAGCGGGCGAGGTAGAGCGGCGTGATGCCGCCGGCGAGCGTGTGGCTCCAGATGCCGGCGGCGAATTGCTGACCCGAAGCGCCCGCGGCGAGGCTTGTTGAGAAGAGCACGCGCCCGGTGGGGTCCATCGAAGCACGAACCGACGTCGAAAGCGCGTTGGATGCGAACTGCTGGGTGGTGCCCGGCGCCGGGGTGAGCCCCATGGTGGAGATCAGGGTTGTTTGTGAGCCGTCGATGCGGATCAGCGAGGTGCGGTTGAGCGAGTCGGGATCGTTGGGTGTGCGCGTGCGGAGCGGAACGACCAAACTCTGACCTTGCCCGGCGATGGTTCCAACCGGATTGGTTTGACCGGCGGCGATGGTGCCTGTGGCGGCGTCGAGGAGTTGGTTCGGGGAGAGGATGGTTTCGACCACGCCGTTGGCGTTGCGATAGATTCGAGTGCCGGCCGCGGCGTTTGAATCGATGTTGATTGAGTAGACCGTGCCGTTGGAAATCAGCGGCGAACGGCGGGAGAAACTCATCGGGCGATAGTCTGCGGAGCTTGGGTCCGGATTGAGAACGATGGCAGGCGTGATGGTGTTGCCGAGAGCGGTGTGAATGGAGCCGAACGAGGCGATCCATCGGCTGTAGGCGACGCGGCCGTCAGCATCGAGAGACGGTGCGCTGGACGGGCTCGGCAAATCGAAGAACGGGTTGGCGAGGTTCACCGGCCCGAGCTGGTTGTAGATCAGTTGCCCCTGCGCATGGGCGTGGTGCACGTTCAGCGAAGCAGCGGCGAGTGCGTTGAGCGCAAGCACGAGTGCGCGGTTTGAAGCGGAAGTCGTGAGATTCATGGATGGAACTTTCGATCGGTGCATCGAACTGATTGGCATTCGATGGGCATGGTGTTGCGAGTTCCGACGCAGCGGATGATCTGGAATCAGAGCCCGCGGCGACGTCGGGCGGCGAAGAGCGAGGCGAAAGCGAGGGTGGTCAGTGCGCCGGGCGAGGGGAGTTGCACGGTGATCAGGCGCGAAGAGCCGTCGCTGAACGAAGCGCGGAAAGCGACGAGGCCTTGGTCGTTGAGGCCGGTGGCGTGGCCGCTGGTTGTGTTCGATCCACCGATGAAGTCGATGGAGACGATTGTCTGGTTCAGCCCGAGCTCGGGGAGTGGTTGTCCGGTGACCGCAAGAGTGGAGAGTCCGCCGAGCGGGTCGTAAGCGACGAGGGCCAAGCGAGCGAACGCGGTTCCGTCGGTGAAGTTGGCGAGGAAGACAGCCTGATTGAGGTTGTTGAAGGTGAGTGCTCCGAAGGCGATCGAGTTGAAGCCCCGCTGAGAGCTGAAGGACTCAACGCGAGCCGAATCCGTCGGAATCTGTGAGCCTACCGGCGATGGTGCACCAAAGAAAAGGGAAGCAAACCCGGGAAGGCGATCGCCCGAGCGGGCGATGACTTGCTGAGCACCGCTTTCGTGGGTGATGGTGAGGGCCGCGAGTTCTGTGCGGACGCCGTTCACGACAGAGCTAGCACCGACCAAGCTGAGGACGGCGCCGGAATCGTTGAGCAAACCTCTCGAATAGGTCAAGTTGCTCGGAATCGAGAAGGCCGCGGATGTGCTGACCTGTCGTAGGGCACCGGTGGCGTTTGATCGCACATATTGCCCATTGGCTTGAGTCCGAAAGAGAATGTCGCCTTGGCTATTGACGGAGAGTCCTGAGTAGGCATCAGGCACCGGGTCGGTCGTGTTCGGGGTTGGGAGGTACAACGCCGTCAGGCCGCCGTCGGTGGTGTGGCCCCAGATCCCGGATGTGAACCGTGTTGTCGTTTGATAGGTGTTGAGGTACGAAGTGAAGATCACGCGACCTTGGCGATCAAGAATCGGCGTGACGGGGCGGGTAGAGAAGACGAAGCGATCGATTGAGAAGGGCTGGTTGGTCCCCGGCGCGATCGAGTCGACGAGTTGGGTGACCAGGGTGGTCTGCTGACCGTCGATACGAAAGATAGCAGGGCGGGAAATCATGGTTGTATCGTTTGGAAGCCGCGTGTCGATCACGCCGGTCAACCGATTGCCTTGCGCCGACATGTAGCCGAAGTTCTGTGCGAGCGTGTTCGCGCGGGCGCCGGTCGCGGCATCCAGGAGTTGTCCGGGGGAGATGATCGTTTCGACGCTGCGATCGGTGGATCTGTAGAGGTACGGCCCACCTGAACGAGCGCTGGCGAGGTAGACAACGCCGTCAGAGATGCGCGGTGAGCTTCTGGTTTGATCGACAACGCGGATCAACTGCCCGGTGGATGTGTACCCGCCCTCGATAACCGGGGTGATCGAGTTGATTCCCGCGAGATACGCCGAGCTGCTGCGACGGTATGCGACGGTGCCGTCGGCATCGATGCTCGGTGCGCCCCAGGCCCAAGTCTGTTCGCCCTGCGAACTCCCGGAGTTGTTGATGAGCCCGAGCTGTCGATAGACCAACTGCCCTTGCGCCACCGCCTCCTTCGGCGTGCACATCAAGCCGGCAACACACAGACCGGCCGCGATGGTGAGTCGGCGGGCGGTTCGGAGATTTGGATGACGATCAGTCAACGCGTCCGCGTGAGAACCACGCGAACGCACCGCATTCGTGCGTGTGGGCATGATGTCCTCCCATTCGAGAGCGTACCCGCAGAGTTCCCATGTTGCGAGAAGTTTCTTATGTCCATCTGTGAACTTTGGTCGTCAATATGGGCGAAACACCCTCTTGCTTTCGTGCGCAAGTTGTTTTCTGACAGCGGGTTGTGATTGCGATCGCGTGGGGTTGTCCGGGGGGCGTTGGGTGGTGGCAAAAAGAGGCGGCGGAGGGGGGCAGCGGTCTAGAATCTTCTTCCTCTCACCACGCCGCGGGTTCGCGGCGTTTCAGCTCTGCCTATGGACGGGCTGCGACGGCGGCTTTCGGATAGCCCGAAAGTCGCGGTGGTGAAACCGGCGTTGGTCTTTCATCGAGTCACCCCCAAATGTCCACCCCCTCCACCCCGTCCACCCCCGAAAACACCTCCACCCAGGCTCCCGAGGCGGTGAGCCCCGCCACCGAGGCCGCGGCTCCCGCGGCTGCTGCTGCGGGCCCGAACCTCAAGGGTCTGCCCCCGATCAAGAAGGCCGAGGTCATCCGCGGCGAGGGTGAAGACGCCCCGCGCGGCAACCGGCCGGGTGGTAGTGGCGGCGGTCGTGACTTCAAGCGTGGCGATCGCGGCACTCCGCGCGACACGCGCGAGAAGGCACCCGATACCCGCTCGACCCTGCAGGCCGTCAACGACGAGAGCAAGGGACTGATGGAGGACTTCGCTCCGGGCGAGCTGGATTCGCTGCTCGATTCGTCGAGCCCGGCGCAGAAGGCCGCGGGTGGGAAGAAGAAGGACGACGGCGCAACGGCGCGTGCGCACAGCCACGACGTTGAAGTTCGCGGGGGCAAGGCGCCCGCGGCCGTGCGCGGCCCGCGCGTGGTGCAGTCTGGGCGCGAACACCGCACGGGCAAGGTCGTCTCGGTCGGTCCGACGGACATCTTCATCGAGTTCGGTCCGAAGGAACTGGGTGTTCTGCCCCGCGCGAACTACAAGGAAGACGAAGCGCTGCCGACGCCCGGCGGCGAGATCGAAGTGGTCATCGAGCGGTTCAGCGCCGAAGAGTCGCTGTTCATCTGCGCCCGTCCGGGCGCGGTGACGAAGGCCGCGTGGGAGATGCTCGAGGTCGGGCAGGTGATCGAGGCCCGCGTGACGGGCGTGAACAAGGGCGGCTTGGAGCTTGAGGTCTGCAACCACCGCGCCTTCATGCCGGCGGGTCAGGTCTCGCTCGACCGTATCGAGGACCTGTCGGTCTTCGTGGGTGAGAAGTTCCCCTGCAAGATCACCAAGATCGACCGCCGCGGCATGGGCGACATCGTCCTGAGCCGTCGCGACCTGCTGGGCGAGGAGCGGAAGGCGAACGCCGAGAAGCTGAAAGAGAAGCTTGTCGAGGGCGCGATTCTTGAAGGCACGGTCCGCAAGATCATGCCCTTCGGCGCGTTTGTTGATCTGGGCGGGCTCGACGGGCTCGTGCACATCGAGAACATGACGTACGACCGCGTCACGCCGACGGAGAAGAACGTTCAGAAGTTCGTGAACGTGGGTGACAAGGTCAAGGTGCAGATCCTCAAGCTCGACCTTGAGAACAACCGCATCGCCCTGGGCATGAAGCAGCTCGCGGAAGATCCGTTCCAGACCGCGGTGAACGCGGTGACCGAGGGTGCGGACGTCACGGGCACGGTCGTCCGTCTGACCGAGTTCGGCGCGTTCGTTCAGATCGCCCCGGGCGTGGACGGCCTGCTGCACGTCAGCGAGATCAGCCGCAAGCGCATCGAAAAGCCCGAGGCGGTGCTGAAGAAGGACCAGGTGATCACCGCCCGCGTGATCAAGATCGACCCGTCGACGCGTCGCATCAGCCTGTCGATGAAGGTGCTTGAGGCGGACACGCCCCCTGCGCCGGGCAGCCGCGAGGCGATGTTCGCCGAGAAGAAGGCCGCGAAGGACCGCATGGCGCAGGAGCGTCTGGCGGAGATCCAGAAGGAATCCCCGGAACTCCGCCGCAAGCGCGAGCAGTTCCGCAACAAGGAACTCACCGGCGGCTTCGGCAAGAAGATCCCGGGCGATTCGGGCAACGCCTTCGGCCTCACGCTCGGTCAGCGCTGATCGCGCTTTGGTGGCCCGGCTCTCCAGAGCCGGGCGCTGGACGCCCGACTGGTCCCAAATCCGAACCGGACGATGAAGCAGTTTTTCACCCGCGCCGCGAGAATCACGCGGCGCGGGTTTTTCGTTGCGGGCTGTACTCGGTACGCTTGAGAGGGCCCGGCACTCCCATGAGTCCTTCGGTCCTTTCGACATTGATCCGCCTTGCACGTCAACCACACGCGAAGAGAGCTCGCCATGACATCGCCATCAACCGCCGACACCGCTTCACTCGTCGAACCGAAGCACCGTGAGCATGCGCTCGGCGCGCGGCTGCTGCTCAAGCGGCTTTCGCCGCTGGCGATCGTGCCGGGGTATCAGACGGCCCTGAGCGCCGGAATGGACCTCGCGGCATGCCTGCCCGACGGTCCCTCAACGGAACTGACGGTCAACCCCGGGCAGATCGTCAAGGTCTCCACCGGCTGGGCGATGCAGATCGAGCCGGGGTACGAAGGCCAGGTCCGCCCACGCTCGGGCCTGGCGACCAAGCACGGCCTGACGGTCGTCAACGCACCGGGCACCATCGACGCCGACTATCGCGGTGAGGTGCAGGTTGCACTGATCAACCTGGGCAAAGAGGCGGTGAAGATCACCCACGGCATGCGGATCGCCCAACTGGTGATTGCCCCGGTGATGCGTGCGCAGGTGATGGTGGTCGAAACACTGGACGAAACCCAACGCGGGGTGGGGGGGTTTGGGTCGACGGGAGTTGAGTCGGTTTGAAGTACGGGATAACCCTTATCAAAACCCCAAAATACACAGAAACCGGGTGGTCTTCTGATCCGAATAGATGAAGCGCAGATGGTGGTGTCGTAGAGTTACCACCTTCGCGAATGCGAGGCGGCTTGGGTGCCGCTGTTGCATCGGGGTAACGAGCGGGCGTTCTGCCAGCTTGAGCCGAATGTCGGGATACCTCACCCGAAATAGGCGGACAATGAAAGGAAACGGATCATGAAGACCAAGAGCGCACGCGGATTCACACTGATTGAACTTTTGGTGGTGATCGCGATCATCGCGCTGCTGGTGAGCATCCTTCTGCCGGCCTTGGGCAAGGCGAGGAAGCTGGCACGGCAGGCAAAGTGCAACATCAACATCAAGCAGTTGGGTGTTGCGATCAACAGTTTTGCGAACGACAAGAAGGAGAAGATTGGTACGCTGACCTGGAACGTGCGCCAGCCTGGAACGAACCAGGTTTTTCAAGTCGAAGCGGGAGGTACCTATACCGCGCAGTACGACTACCAGGCAGCTGTGGCGGAGATGATTGATCTGATCCGCAAGTATGCACCGAACTACCAAGACTTTCCAACGGGCATCACTGCCATGCCCTATCAGCAGTTTGGCCATCTGGCGCTTGTGCCGTACCTGACGAAGAAGTTGCCCGATCCCGTTGTGATCTGCCCGGAGGACTATGTGTCGTCAGAGTTGAGCGCCGATCCTAAGGGTACGAATCAGCGTATTCCCAGCGACTTGGCCTTGCCATTCCGCGGCTCGTATGCCTATGCGGGCGGCACATGGGCTCCCGACGTACGAGACACGAGTGCGGGTATCGGTGTTTCTCCGGTGCCGGGAGATGCAGGTCAGGTTCAGTTTTTTCCATTAACGCGAATGGGTAACCGACTGATGAGCCAGATTGTGGCTCCATCACGTAAGGCGATCATGTTCGAGGATTATAGCTGGCACACCCGATATCGTGCGACTTACTACACTCACCCGACGTCGAACCCGTCAATGCTGATGGGTGACGGCAGCGCGCGATCCGTCTCACGCATCGATGAAGTAAATCCCGGTGGTGTACTTTCGAAGACGCCCGGCGGCTCTATCAAGATTCCCGCCACGGTCACTTGGGTCCCGACCGCAGGCATCACGAATCAACCGCCCTGGCCTGACAATGTCAGTACCACGCAGCCAGCTCGAATGATGTGGACAGCCGGTGGTCTTCGTGGGATTGATGTCGGAGGTGCAGAGCCGTTCTGATCAGCATTCGTAGAACAGGCGAATCATCGAAAGCCAGCTGCTGAGGCTGGCTTTTTTGATTCTACTAGGGGTAATTCTAAGTGGAATATTCGGACTCCTTGAGTAAACTCATGCAATCTCCAGCGATTTGGAGAGTTGAAATAGGAGACATTTATGAAGTATATGGGTGGAATTGCCGTTATGTCCTTGCTTGCTGGCACATCGTGCACCGCATACGCGGGCGGTCCTTGTGATGAGTTTCCCCCCGGCTATGTATTGGCCCAGTGTATCGAAGGGCGAGTGAGTGGTATGGCACACTCGTCGCAACTGTCAATACAGTGGCAACTAGTGAACGGCACGCCCGTGAACCCTTCAGGGTTTGCGGTTGCGGCCGCATTTTCAGCACGAACCGGAGTTTCCCTTCCGTGCTGGGGAGGTCAAGCTGGCCCCATGTATTCGAATGACAGCAGTTCTACTTCCCAGTTGGGAGTCGCCGTTTCCGCGAGCGTTTCTGTTCCGCCGACGTTTTTGGGCGGTTGTGCGGCCAACTACTCGCTCCCAACCAATGCGAGTGGCAGCGGATACGCCGTTACAAACTCGGCATCCGGTACTTCATCCACCACATCGACAAGTCTAGTCGGTGCTGGCTTTGGTCGAAACGTCTGGTACGTCGGCGAAGTTGAGTGTGAGATAAGCGACATTCAAACCAGCATCGAGCCGGGACGAGGGATCGCATCAACGCTTTGGGGCGCAGAGGAGATCATTGCAGCAGGGGGTACTCCAACGATCGAAGTTTGTTTCTCGTCGTATCGTACCGGTGACGGATTTGATTGTGTGATCGGGACTCCTTCACCAGGGTGGCCTTCTTTAGGGGCTACCGCTGGTCGCGTCGGTCATCAGGTGACTATCTCCGTGACCGCGAACGGTTCAACGACCACCACCACCGGCGTTCAGATCAGCGGCGGCGGAATTACGCCTCTTGCCACTGGTCTGTTGAGTGGTTCGGAACCACTCGATTGTGGCACTTCAACTGTGAGCATTCCCGTTCCCACAGGCACTCCGGTCTCCTTCAGCGTGACAAGTCGCTCCGTCGGTGTTGGTATTGGCGGTGATCTCAACGGCGATACGCTTGTCGATTGCTCAGATAAACCGGCTTTTATCGCCGCCATGAACACGGTTGCCAGTGATGTCGCCTATGACATTCGAGCCGATCTGGATCTTGATGGCGATGTGGATGTTCAGGATTTGATCGCATTTATTGCCAAGGTGCCGTGCTGCTCGTTCGGCTGCAACCCCGCCGACATTGCCTGCGATGACGGCACGCCGCTGCTCTTCAACCCGGGTTGTGCGAACAGCAATACCGGGCCGAACGAAGGCGACTACAACGCGTTCTTCTCGGCGATCGGCTTCTTCTACCAGTCGTCTCAAGGGGCCGCCGCGATTGGTTCTTTCTGCGATATCGCCTGTGACGATGGCACGCCGCTCTGCGAGTCGCCGAACTGTGCGAACAGCGGCGTGAACGAGGGCGACTACAACGCCTTCTTCAACACCTTCTTCACGACGTGCACCTCCAACTGAGGCCGAGAACGGCACTCACGCAGAACGAGATCGATTCGCTCTCAATCCGCAGTCGTTTTCAGCCCCGGAGGCCCGTTCCCCCGGGGCTTTTTCTTTGTCGAATCGACACCTTCGCTCCCCCGCCTTCACCCCCTTTCGCCTATACTTCCCGTCGCGGTCGATCGGGTCTTGAACCGCCGGTTTTTCCAGTGGAAAACCGCCTGTTTTCGACCTGAATCCAACGCGGTGGTTTGGGGTGGTTCGGGCCGATTTGGTGCGTATGGGAAGATCGTGGGGGGCGTGAGCGAGGAAGGCTGAGCGTGAGCACGACGAGCGTGAACGCCGCACAATACGGGGCGGATCAGATCCAGGTGCTTGAGGGGCTGGAGGCGGTCCGCAAGCGCCCTGGGATGTACATCGGTGGCACCGGCATCGGGCCTTTGCACCACCTGATCTACGAGGTGGTGGACAACTCCATCGACGAGGCGATGGCGGGGTACGCCTCGACGGTGTGGATCACCATCGGGGCCGACGGGTCGTGCAGCGTGGTGGATAACGGGCGGGGCATTCCCGTTGAGCCCAAGAAGGACCCGAACCCGGCTTACGACGGCAAGCCCGCGGTTGAGATCGCGATGACGGTTCTGCACGCCGGTGGCAAGTTCGGCGCGGAGGGGTCGGCGTACAAGGTCTCGGGCGGCCTCCACGGCGTGGGTGTCTCGTGCGTCAACGCGCTGAGCCAGTGGCTTGAGGCCGAGATTTATCGCGGCGGGAAGGTGCACGTCATCGGTTTCGAGCGTGGGCGTACGGCCCGGCCTCTGAAGGTCGTCGGCGACATCCCCAGCGACTCGCCCTTCAAGACCGGCACGAAGGTCACCTTCATGCCCGATCCGGAGGTCTTCCCCGATACGCGGTTTGATTACGCGACGCTGGCGAATCGATTGCGCGAACTGGCGTACCTCAACCCGGGCGTGACGATCAAGCTGACGGACGAGCGCGTAGGTGCCGACGGCAAGCCGCGGAGTGAGAGCTTCAAGGCGGAGTCGGGTCTGCCCGAGTACATCGCGCACCTGATGCACGGCAAGCAGCCGGTGAGCGAGCTGGTGAACGTCCGCAAGGAAGACAAGCCCGCCTCGCTGCTGTGCGAGGTGGCGATGCAGTACCACGACGGGTACAACGAAACGCTGCTGTCTTTCGCGAACAACATCCACAACAAAGACGGCGGCACGCACGCGCAGGGCTTCAAAACCGCGCTGACCCGCGTGATGAACGCGTACGCCAAGAAGAGCGGCATCCTGAAGGACAGCGACCCTGCGCCCTCGGGTGAGGATCTTCGCGAAGGGCTGATCGCCATCGTCTCGGTGAAGCTGCCCAACCCGACGTTCAACAACCAGCCCAAAGAGAAGCTGCTGAACCCGGAGATCGAGAAGTTCGTTTCGGAAGCCGTGAGCGAGCAGTTGCAGACGTGGCTGGAGGAGCACCCGGGCGAGGCGAAGCGGATCTGCCTGAAGGGGATCGTCGCGGCGCAGGCGCGCGAGGCGGCGCGGAAAGCGCGCGAGCTGACCCGGCGCAAGAGCGCGCTGGAAAGCGGCAGCATGCCGCACAAGCTCAAGGACTGCAAGACGCGGGACGTCGAGCAGAGCGAGCTGTTTATCGTCGAGGGTGACTCGGCAGGTGGCTCGGCCGGTCAGGGGCGGAACGTTGATAACCAGGCGGTGCTGCCCTTGAAGGGCAAGATCATCAACGTCGAGAAGGCACGCCTGGACAAGGTGCTGGCCTTCGAGGAAGTGCGCACGCTGATCAGCGCCCTGCGCTGCGGCATCGGCGAAGAGTTCGATATCGCGAAGCTGCGCTACGGGCGAATCGTGATCATGACCGACGCCGACGTCGACGGATCGCACATCCGCACGCTGCTGCTGACGTTCTTCATCCGCCAGATGCCCGAACTGATCCGGCGTGGGAAGATCTATTGCGCGCAGCCGCCGCTGTACAGCTTGACGTGGGGCAAGGGCAAGAACGCCCGCGTGCAGTACGTCATCGGCAAGGATCAGCTCGACGGCGTGCTGACCGAGCAGGGCCTGTCGCGTGCGACGCTGCAAGTGCGGGATCTGAAGGCCGTGTCGCGCCCGGGCGAGCCCGCACCGGTGGTTCGCACGATCGCGGGTGAAGAAGCACGCCGATTGGTGCGGACGCTGCAACGCCTGAGCGAACTGGCGGAGATCGCCCAGCGCCGCGGCGTGCGGTTCGGTGATCTGCTGCGCTCACGCGAGAGCGATCCGACCGGCGGCAAGCGCCTGCCCTCGCACCGTCTGGCGTGGACCGGCGGCGAGGCCTTCGCGTGGAGCGACGAGCAGGTCCGCCACATCGCCAAAGAAAAGAACCTGATGCTCGCGGACATGGCCCCCGTGGGTGATCAGCCCGTATCCCCCGGCACTGAAGCCGCCAAGACCAACGGCACGGCGTCGTCGAACGGCGCGGTCTCGACCGCGTCGCCGAAGTTCGTCGACGGTAAGCCGGTAGCGATCGTGCGCGAGCTGCACGAGAACCGCGAGCTTGAGAAGGTCTTCGAGGCTCTCACGCGCTTCGGATTCGATGCGGCGGACTACCTGCTGCAGCAGACCGCCAGCGAGGCCGGCGGCACGATGCCCACCAAGTTCGCCTGGGAACTCACCGACGCGAACGCCTCGGGCGGTTCGTCGGCGGGTGAAGGTGATGCGGGCGCTGAGGGCGAAGACGCCGAGGAGCCCGAGACCGCGGCGGCGAAGGCCGGCAAGCGTGTGACGGGTCGGATCATCGAAGCGGCGAACCTGCAAGAGCTGATCCCCTCGCTGCACGAGGTCGGCCGGCGCGGGATGGAAGTCAAGCGGTTCAAGGGTCTGGGCGAAATGAACGCCGAGCAGTTGTGGGAGACCACGATGGACCCGTACAAGCGGACGCTGCTGCGGGTGAACTGGGACATCGCCAGCGAGGCGGACCAGCTCTTCTCGATCCTGATGGGCGAGGACGTTGAACAGCGCCGGCGCTTCATCGAAGAGCACGCCCTCGAAGTGAAGAACCTGGACGTTTGAGCCTTGAGTATCGAGCCACCAGAGCACGGCAGCAGTGGCGCGCCATCGCACAGCGGGGATGGTCATCCGCCGCGCCGGTCGATCAATCTCGAAGGCCTGCCGATCGATCTTGCGGCGATGCTCAGTCGCCAAGACATCCCCGAGCCGAAGATCGATCCGCAGTCGCTGCTGATCAGCGAAACGTTTGTGAGTGTGCAGGGCGAGGGGCTCTTCACGGGTGTGCCGTCGTGGTTCGTTCGGCTCAGTGGGTGCAACCTGCGGTGCCGGTGGTGTGATACGCCGTACGCGAGCTGGAAGCCCGAGGGTGCGCGTCGGTCGTTGGACGAGCTGGTTGCGGAAGCGGTGCGGGCGAAGGTGCCGCACGCGGTGATCACCGGGGGCGAGCCGATGATGTTCCCGCAGGTGACGCGTTTATCGCGGCTGCTGACCGAGGCGGGGCTGGTGGTGACGATCGAAACCGCGGGGACGGTCTATCAGCTGGTGATGTGCGGGCTGATGTCGATCAGCCCGAAGCTCGCGGGGAGCACCCCGAGCGTTGTGCAGGCAAACGCCGGCGGGCAGAGCGAAGCCTGGGGCGGCGCGGCGGGTCGGCACGCGCAGCGCCGCCTGAACGTGCCGGTGTTGCAGCAGCTTCTCAATGAGCACCCAGCGCCGAAGCGCCAACTGAAGTTCGTCGTCAGCAGCGAGGATGATCTGCGTGAGATCGACTCGATCCTGGCGCAGCTTCAGGGGTGGACGAACGCGGACGTGCTGCTGATGCCCGAGGGCGTGGGCGAGCCCGACAGCGCCAGCGCTGAGGATCGCCGTCGCGAGCGTGAGCGCAAGCAGATGGTCGCGCAGGCCTGCATCGATCGCGGCTGGCGATACTGCGCCCGCGTGCACATCGATATCTTCGGCAACAAACGCGGCACGTGATCGCTCGTTGTGCGGGATCGTCAGGGCGCAGTATCGCGAGCGTCCGTCAGCGCATCACACGGAACCCTTCGCGTCACACGGTTCTTCGTCGCTTCCCAGAACCAGCGGAGAGGCGCATCAGACTTCCCGGCCGTGTGGTTGTCGATGACAAGAAACGCGCTGAACGTCTCCCAATCATCGATGGTGTTCAGCAAACGATCCAGGCGTTCGCCGTCGCACGAACCCCGCGAGACGTGCTGCCGCCACAGTGCAAAGGGCTCATCGTGCATCTGGGCCATCGTCAGCAGGTCGGGGTCCTGCACGAACTCACTGAGGAACTTCGCCGCGAGGCTCGCGTGCGACTTCGGATCGGAGATCGGCACATTCGGTGCGGCGTCGGGCTTGAAGGTATCGTGCACATGAACGAGGATGCGAAGAAGCTGGACCTGCCGCGGGCTGAGCCGGTCTGCAAGCCGCGTGAGGTTGTTCTCAAGATCACGGATGTGCGCCGCGATCGTCCCCTCCGGATGTCCGGGTCGCGGCTCTCCCCAACGGATGTTCGTGACGTACCGAGGGTCCGCGATGATCTGCTCGAAGATCTGATCCAGCGTGTTCATCGTTGCACCGCGCAGCGCTCAATCGCATCGCACGCCTTCACTCTACGAGAGAGCCTGACACCTCCGTCGCAGAGATGATGAGCAAACCACCTTTCAGCCTCTCCGCCCATCACACCACGATGTTGACCATCTTGCCCGGCACGACGATCACCTTCTTGATCGGCTTGCCCTCAATGCTCGCGCGGACCTTTTCATCCGCAAGGGCCGCCGCCTCGATCCCCTTCGCGTCGCACCCGACGGGGACCATGATCCGGCTGCGGACCTTGCCCTGCACCGAGACGGGCATCTCGACCTCGTCGTCGACGACGAGCTTCTCATCGAACTGCGGGAAGGGCTCCTGGCTGATGCTCTTCGGGTTGCCCAGTTTGCCCCAAAGCTCTTCGCACATGTGCGGCGCCAGCGGCGCGAGCATGAGCGTCATCGCGCGGGCGACCTCCACCGGTGCGGCAGAGCCGCCGCCGGTATGCTTGGTGAGCGTGTTGTTCAGCTCGATGAGCTTGGCGATGGAGGTGTTGAACTGCAGAGCCTCCATGTCCTGCCGCACGCCCTTGATGGTCTTGTGCAGCGCCTTGCGCAGCTCCATCGGCGCGGGCTGATCGCTCACGCGCAGCGCGCCGGTCTGCTCGTCGATAAGGTTCCGCCAGAAGCGCTGCAGGAACCGGTAAGAGCCGGGGATATCGCGGATGTTCCAGGGCTTGCTGGCCTCCAGCGGGCCCATCGACATCTCGTACAGCCGGAGCGTGTCGCACCCGTAATCGCGGCAGATGTCGTCCGGGGCCATCGCGTTCTTCAGCGATTTGCCCATCTTGCCGTATTCACGCACGACGGGCTTGCCCTCGAAGGTGAACGGGCCTTGCGAGTCCTTGAACTCGTCGATGCAGTCCATGAAGTTCCGCCCGTCGGGGGTCTTCACACTGAACGCGTCGACATAGATCCCGCGCTCGTCCTTGAAGGCGTACGACTGGATGTACCCCTGGTTGAACAATCGCCGGAAGGGTTCGGGCGTGCTGACGTGCCCGAGGTCGAAGAGCACCTTGTGCCAGAACCGCGCATAGAGCAGGTGCAGAACCGCGTGCTCGACGCCGCCGACGTACAGATCGACGCCCAGCCGACTGGCCGCGGACTTCTCCGCGTTGCCGCTCATCCAGTACTTCTCAACCTGCGGCGAACAGAACTGCTCGCTGTTCTTCGGGTCCAGATACCGCAGGTAATACCAGCACGAACCGGCCCAGTTGGGCATCGTGTTCGTCTCGCGCTTGTAGCGCTGAGCCCCGAAGCCGATGTCCAGCGTCGTCGTCGCCCAGTCCTTCGCGCGGTCCAGCGGCGTCTTCACCGGCGCCTGCGGGTCCTCGCTCGACTCGGGCTGGAAGTTGCCCATGTGCGGCAGCGTCACGGGCAGCATGCTCTCCGGCATCGCGTACGCCTCGCCCGACTCATCAAAGACGATCGGGAACGGCTCGCCCCAATACCGCTGCCGGCTGAAAAGCCAGTCGCGCAGCTTGTAGTTGATCGTCCCCTTGCCCAGCTTCGCCTGTTCCAGATACTCCGCCACACGCACCTTCGCGGTGGCGGTCTCGAGCCCGTCGATCTTCAGCGAAGTTGAGGCGCTGTTGACCGCGAGGCCAGCACCGCTGAAGGCCTCGCCCTGTCGTGCATAGAACCCCGCGTTGACGAACCGCTCGCGGAACTCGTTGAAGTCGTGGATCTCCAGATCGTCGAGGGTCTCAAGCCAGAACGACCGCACCACGCCGCGGCGTTCACCGATCGAGCCCGGGCTGCTCGTGTCCGCCGCCGTCACCACGCCCCCGGATCGCGCCGGATCGCGCCGCGAGCGGATCATGTGCAGCATCTCCGCGTGCGAGCGCTGGTGCTGCCCTTCGCCCGATACCACGCCCAGATAGTCCGCCAGTTCGTCGCGCCAATCGCTCGGCGGCACCTCGTTCTCAAACGCGTGCAGCGCATAATGAGCCATCGCCGCCACCGGCCGCGGGTACACCACGTCGCGGATCGGCAGTTTGAAGGCCTTCGCAAACTCAAAGTCGCGCTCGTCGTGCGCGGGAACGGCCATGATCGCCCCCGTGCCATACCCCGACAGCACATAGTCCGCGATAAACACCGGCACGCGCTGCCCGTTCACCGGGTTCAATGCGTACGCACCGATGAAGACGCCCGTCTTGTCCTTCCCCTCGCCACGCTGCGCGTCGGTCTTCTTGCTCGCGAAAGCGCGGTACGCCATGACCAGCTCGCGCGGGCTGCAACCGTTGGCGAGCATCTCCGCCGCTCCGGGGAAGATCGCCTTCTCGAATGCGACGTTGCCGTACTTCTCGCCGACGAGATGATCGACCATCTCGTGCTCGGGGCTGATGACGATGTACGTCGCGCCGAACATCGTGTCCGGTCGCGTGGTGAAGACGCGGATCCGCCGGGTGTTGCACGCGAAGTCCGCCATCGCGCCCTCGCTGCGGCCGATCCAGTTCCGCTGCATGATCTTGACCTTCTCGGGCCAATCCACCAGCTCTAGATCGTTCAGCAGCCGCTCCGCGTACGAGGTGATCCGCATCATCCACTGCTTCAACGGCCGCTTGTAGACCGGGTAGTTCCCGCGCTCGCTGCGACCGTCCGCGGTCACTTCCTCGTTCGCCAGAACCGTCCCCAGCATCGGGCACCAGTTCACCGGCACCTCCGCCAAGTACGCCAGTCGGTGCTCGTCGATCACCCGGCGCTTGACCGCTTCGGGCAGGCTCTTCCACGGGCGGTTCTCGCCCGGCACGGTCCGCTCGCCACGCTCGAACTGCTCCACGAGCTGCGCAATCGGACGCGCCGCCCCCGCCCCGCCGTGCGCGTCCGCGTCGTACCAACTGTGGTAGATCTGCAGGAAGATCCACTGCGTCCAGCGATAGAAATCCTCGTCGGTGGTGCTGACGCTGCGCGTGGGGTCGTGCCCCAGGCCCAGACGCCGAAGCTGCTGGCGCATGGTTGAGACGTTGCGGTTCACCGCTTCGCGCGGGTGCACGTTGTTCTGCACCGCGTACTGCTCCGCCGGCAGGCCGAAGGCGTCGAAGCCCATCGCGTGCAGCACGTTGTGCCCGGTCATCCGCATGTACCGCGCGTAGATATCCGTGGCGATGTACCCCAGCGGGTGACCCACGTGCAGCCCCGCCCCAGATGGGTACGGGAACATGTCGAGGATGAACTTCTTCGGGCGCGACGCATCGAACCCCGCCTGCCCCGGGTTGGGCGTCACGAACGTCCCCTCACGGTCCCAGCGATCCTGCCAGGCGTTCTCGATCTGCTGCGCCAGCGCCGCGGTATAGCGAAACGGCGGCGTATCGCTCCCGCCTCCCACAGCACCGCCACCGCCCGCCGAGAGGGCGTTCGAGGCGTTGTTCGAAGTCTCAGCGTTGGAGTTGGAAGGAGTCTGTCCGGGGGTGGTCATAGCAAGGGCTTTCTGCGGTCAAAGATCGCGGCAAGTCTAGGTCGATCTTCCTCTCTGCTCAGCACCCATCGAGCCCCCAACCGCGAATCGGATGCCGTGCCCGAAGACCCCTCCAACACGTTGACGCCAGGCACCACGACGCCGATTCCCGATCGCGCGCCGATGATGTTCAAGCCGCAGACGCCGATGCGCACGGTCGTTCTCGGGTTGGCGGCGCTGGCTCTTCTCGCCTTCGCGATGCCGTTTCTTGTCGGGCTGCTTCCGCATACTCGCCGCGGCCGATCACCGACATTCACCGTGATGAAAGCCGTGGGGCATCACGAGCAGATCAACCAACGCGGGTTGATGCTCAGCATGTTGATCCCGGAACTTCAGTGGGACCCGCGGGCGTGGGTGCGTGTTCTTCGCGGGCCGCAGCCATTGCCGACCGACCCGAGCGTGCGCATCGCCCCGGAGGACGTGAAACGCACCGGCACCGCGGTGCAGATCATGGCCCGCGACCGCTGGACGATCGTGCTGTGGTACTCGGGTGATCCGGACAACACCACACCGATGGTGCTCGTCCCGCTTGCGACGATGAAGGACCCGCAGTCCACGCAGGCGGAGCTTTCGCTGCCGTTCGTCGCGGGCAATCCGATCATCACGCTGCCCAACCCCGACTGATCGGCCTCACTTCTTCTTCGCCGCCAGCTTCGCCGCGAGCCACTTCTTCGCCTCGCCGACGATGTAGAACGAGCCGGTAACGCACAGCACGTCGTCGCGCCCCACCGCACGCAGGCCCAGTTCCATCGCGTCGCCCAGATCGCGTGCGATCTGGAACATCTTGCCGCCCGAGACTTCGTGATACTTCCGCGCTAGTTCACCCGGGCTGGTTGCCCGCGCGTTCCCCGAGGCCTTGGTGAAGATCACCTTGTCCGCCGCCGCCGCGAGCTGTCGCAGCATCCCGGGGATGTCCTTGTCCGCCGCACAACCAAAGACCACCACCAGCGAGTCGTACGGCAGGTGCGCACTCATCGTCCGCATAAGCGCCTGCACCGACTCCGGATTGTGCGCCACGTCCGCCAGCACCCGGGGCGAGCGCGTGACGAGTTCAAACCGTCCGGGCAGTCTGGTCTGGTCCAGACCCTTGCTGACCAGATCCGCCGGGCAGTTGAACCCGCGCTCGCTGAGCTTGTCGAGGATCGCCAGTGCGAGGCCGCAGTTGTTCGCCTGGTGCTCGCCCTTGAGCGGGACGGTCACGTGGTCGTAGTTGTTCCGCTCGGTGACGAGTGACGCGCGGACCAGGGGTCCGACGCCCGTGACAAACTCGGTCCGCGCGGTGAAGTCGATGTCCTGTCCGACGACGCTGAACGGCGCACCCACCGCCGTCGCCTTGCCGCGGAGCACTTCCAGAACCTTCTTGTCCTGCTCAAAGGTCAACGCCGGCACGCCGGGCTTGTAAATCCCGGCTTTCTGCGCCGCGATCTCTTCCAGCGTCTTGCCCAGAATGTCCATGTGATCGAAGCCGATCATCGTCACCGCCGCCACCTCGGGCGTGATGATGTTCGTGCAGTCCAAAAGCCCGCCCAGCCCCACCTCGATCACCGCGGCGTCCACCGCTTCCTCCGCAAAGTACAACAGCGCCATCGCCGTGGTCAGCTCAAAGAACGTCGCCGGCCCGTGCTCCGCCTCCATCTCCTGCGCCGCGGAGGCCACACGCTTGGTCAACTCCACAAACGCGTTCTCGCTGACGAGCGCGCGGTTGATCCGCATCCGCTCACGCACGTCGAGGATGTGCGGGCTTGTGTAGCACCCAACCGTGTAACCACAGGCTTCAAGACACGTCGCGACCATCTCGCACGTGCTGCCCTTGCCCTTGGTCCCCGCGATGTGGACCATCCGCAGGGCGTTCTGCGGGTCCCCCAGTCGCTTTGCCAGCTCGTGCATCCGGTCGAGGCGGTACAGATCGCGCGTGGCGGCGTTGGGCTTCAGCCGCTCCAGATCCGTGCGTGCAAAGAGATACTCGCACGCTTCGCGGAAGCTCGAAATGCCGGAGGGTTCACGCCCTCCCGAGGCGTGCTTGCCAACCGTGCCGTTGCCAAAGGCCGCCGCCGCGTGAGCCGATTGACCATCGACCGATCCCTCGGCACCCGCGCCCGCACCTGCCCGCACTTGCACGGGCTTGCGCTTCAGTTTGCCCAAACCCCCAGCGCTGGAGTGTCCCGCGCCACTCCCGCCTCCACCGCCCCCTTTCGCGCTCCCACCTGCGCCAGCCTTCGCCATACACACCGTCCCGTCTTCGGGCCGTCGGCACCCGTGAAGCTGTCAAGTTGCACACAACCGTCCACGATCACCAGCCCCACCCGACCCAGTCGCGACGCGATTGGGGCAAACCCTATGCGTGCCCACCAACCATCTCTCGCGGACTGGAGCACGCCCGCCTCTGGTGTACCACGAACCGGCGAAAACGCAACCCCCCCTCAACCCCCCTCAACCCTCCCTTGTCCCTCCGATTTCGGTCCCGCGATGAGGGGGCTTGAAGATCAATTGCCCCTACAGGTACTTAGGGTGTCCTAAGGCCTTAGGAACTCAGGGTCAACCCGATCAGCAGAACTCCTCGGGAACTTTTCAAGTCACTGTTTCGCCTTCGATCGCCCGACCAACCACGTCCACTCGCGGCTGCCGAGCGCCAGAGCCGCCAATGCGTAGATGATTCCCCCGATACTCGCGCAGACCATCAGGCGCAGCGCGTGCTCGCGCCAGCGGGCGCCTTCGGCCAGGGGCCAGAGGTACTGCACCAGCCCGACCGCACCGCCCATGATCGCGCAAAGCGCCAGGATTCGCGCGATGGCGGTGAACAGTTCGCGGTTGAAGACCGAAGGGAAACCCTCGGCATGCAGGCGACTGCGCAGCACCCACGCCAGCACCAGGGTTTGCAGCATCGCGCAGATGCTCGTGGACCAAGCCAGGCCCGCCTCTTTGAGGAACCAGATGAGCGTGAGGTTGAGCACCAGGTTGATGCCCACGAACCACAGCGAAACGCGCAGGGCGGTGGTGGTATCGCCCCGCGAGTAGAACGCGCGGGTCAGGACGTGGTTGATCGAGTAAGCCCAGACGCCCGGCGCGAAGCCCAGCAGCACGGCCGCCGCCCGCGATTGACCCGTTGGGGTGTACGTCGGGGTGATGGCCGCGAGCGCGTCGGTACGGACGAGGATCAGCCCGACCGTCGCGGGCAACGCGATGAACAGGCTCAGGCGTATCGCCCGGCGCAGAACACTGACAAACTCCGGCTTGTCGTCCACGGCCTTGCTCAACAGCGGAAAGACGGCGCTCGCCACCGCGATCCCGAAGACCCCCAGCGGGAACTGGTACAACCGACTGGAAAGGGCCATGATCCCCGCGGAGCGCTCGTCGAGCGGGTAGTCATACCCGAAGATCGTCGTCCCGACCCACAGAGGATAGCTGGCGATCGCCACGTCCATGAAGGCGTTGAGCTGGAGTGTCCCCGTCCCCAGCAAGACGGGGAAGAACTTCTTCAGCATGCGGTTGGCGGTGGGGCGTATGGGGTCCGTATCGCTGCGCCAGCGGGCGTGAGGTTTCAGGAGCCTCGCGAACCACCAGCACTGGCTGAATCCCGAAAGTGTCGTTGCGGCGGCGATGCTGTACGCCGCGGCGTGCCCGGCGCTCGTGCCTGTGAGGACAAAGTAGAGCCCCGTCGCGACGATGAAGGTGTTGAGGATCAGCGGTCCGGAAGCGGCGGCGGCGTACTTGCCGTGCACTTGCAGCATCCCCGAGAGGATCGCCGCGATGCAGATCATGGGCATGAACGGCAGCATCACGATGGTGAGCAGGATCGTGGTCTGCCGCTCCTGATCGCTGGGGAGCACGATCAGCAGGGCCGTCAGCAGGAGTATCGCCAGCGTTGTGATCAACCCCGTGGCGACGAAGAGCCAACGCACTGTCAGGCTCGCGAGTCGGTCGGCCTGGTCGGGCTCGTGCTTGACGCCCTGCGTGTATTCCGGAATGAACGCCGCGGAGAGCGCCCCTTCACCAAAGAGTCGGCGGAAGAGGTTGGGGATGCTGAAGGCGGTGGCGAAGGCGGAGTTCAGGGCGGAATCCCCGAACATGATGCCCACGAGAACGTCGCGGGCGAGGCCGCCGAAGCGTGAGGCAAGGGTGACCAGCGAGGTCGAGCGCACGGCAGAGCCAAGGCTTGCAGAAGCCGAGGGGCTTGACGCTTGGGCGGGCGATCCCGCCTGCGGCGTTGAAGTTGGGGGTGTATTTGGGTGAGCGTCCATGCGAAGAACCAGCGTAGCGTGGGGTCATCATCGGATTTCTGGGGATGGTCTGGGGACGTTTTGGCATTAGCGACCGTCCGGGCCCGCCGTCGGCGTACGCTGGTGCGGTTGACCACCATCTCCTCCAACCCGAGTTCCAACAGCGGCGGCACCAGCGACTTCGAACGCCGATTTACCACGCGCCCGGGCGGGTTTGGTTCTCGCGGCGGCAAGGGTGGTTTTGGTGGTGGGGGGGGTGGTGGGGATCGTCAGCTTGAGCCGCTGGGGAAGATGTTCGATCGCACGCCTCCGGTGAGCCCGGAGGCGGAGAAGTGCCTGCTGGGCGCGATGATCCTCGACGGGCGGATCATCGCCGACGTTTTGAGCATCATCAAAGGGCCCGAGGCGTTCCATTCCTCGGCCCACGCGCTGATCTACCAGGCGATCGTCAGCATCTCCGACAAGCACAACGACATCGACCCGGTGCTGCTCGAGCAGCGCCTGGCCGACCGGGGTGTGCTGGAAGAGGTCGGCGGTCGGGCGTACTTGGGCGAGCTCGTCTCGGCCCCGCCCGGCACGGCGAACGCGGTGCACTGGGCGAAGATCGTCAGCGACAAGGCACGCCTCCGCCGATTGATCGACGCGGCGGGCGAGATCCTCTTCCAGACCTATCACCACGGGCAGGCGGAGGGTGACGAGGCGAAGCAGCTGGTGGGCTGGGCGGAGCAGAAGGTCTTCGAGATCGCGCGCGAGGAGCACTCTGCTGACATCGAGTCGATGCAGGTGATGATGCAGCGCGAGATCGACCTGCTCAACGCCATCGCCGACGGCAACCTCCCCGCGCAGGGCGTGAAGACCGGCTTCGCGGACCTGGACAAGATGCTCGGCGGCTTGCAGCCCGGGGAAATGATCATCCTCGCCGCCCGCCCGTCGATGGGCAAGACGGCGCTGGCGCTGAACCTCGCGGAGCAGATCGCAACCGGCAAGGACCTGCCCCGCAGCACGCACCTTTCGCGTCAGCCCGCGCCGGTGGGTCTCTTCAGTTTGGAAATGGGCAAGAACGCGCTGGCGCAGCGCTGGCTGAGCGCCTGGTCGGGCGTGGAGAGTCAGCGGATCCGCGCCGGCACGCTGAGCAAGGGCATGACCCGCCACGGGTATGTCGAAGAGCTGGACGAGTACAAGAAGCTGGTGGATGCCGCGGGGGCGCTGGCGCTGGCGCCGCTGTACGTCGACGACACGCCCGGGCTTTCGATCACGGGCCTGCGTGCGCGGGCGCGCCGGATGGTTGCGCAGTACGGCGTGCAGTGCATCATGATCGACTATCTCCAGCTCCTCAGTTCGCCCATGCAGGCGCGCGAGAGTCGGCAGGTCGAAGTCAGCGCCATCAGCCGCGGCGTGAAGGAACTGGCCCGCGAGCTGAAGATCCCGGTGATCGCGCTCAGCCAGCTCAACCGCGGGCCCGAAGGGCGCGAAGGCAACCGCCCGCGCATGAGCGACCTGCGCGAGTCGGGGAGCCTTGAGCAGGACGCCGACGTGGTTCTGCTGCTGCACCGCGAGGAGTATTACCACAAGGGCGAGCCGGCCTGGGACATCAACAGCCCGCAGTTCGACGAGAACAACCGCGACAAGGTCGGGCAGGCCGAGATCATCATCGCCAAGCAGCGCAACGGGCCGACGGGCGTGGTGGCCCTCTCGTGGGACGCCGGCACGACGCGGTTCAAGAACTTCGCACCAACCCACGCGGGCGACGACGCCTACGGCGGCTTCGGTCACGGCGGTAGCGGCGGTGGCGCTGGCGGTCACGCCGCCGGCGGTCACGCATCGCACGCGCCGGCGGGTGGTCACGGCGGCGGTGGCGGAATGGCCTACGGCGGCGACTTCGATGCCGTGGGCTTTGGACCGATCAATCCCACGCCGCAGGCTCCGGTCCGCAGCGCGGGCTGGCACCCCGGTAAGCAGGCGGGCATTCCCGACAATCACCGCGACGGCGGCGGGCCCGATCGCTCCGCGCCGCCCCCCTCGGGTGGTGATGGCGGCGACAGCGGCGACGAACAAGCGCCGTTCTGACGTTTTCAGATCACCATCACATCAACACGCAATCACTTCATCTTGCCATCACATCGGCGCGGGCATGGGCACGATGGCCGGTCGATCGCCGTCGTTCCCGCGTGGCGTGTTCTTGGGGAGCTTCGCACGCTGCGACTCACTGAGGATGGTGTCGAGTTCCTTCATCGTCGCGTCGTCGATCTGCTTGCGCTTGGTGCGGAGTTCCTGCATCTCGCCCGACTCGCTGGCGTTGCGCATGACCGCGACGCGGCGTTCGCGGGTGTTGCCGTTGCCGGTCGGGCCGCCGGTGGTCTTCGTGTTTCTAACGTTCTCTTCTTCCTGCTTGACGATCTGGGCTTCGAGTCGGTTGTTCAGATTGGTGGACTGATCGGCGAACTTCTGGCGCAGTGAAGCGAGGGCCGAGCGCTGGTCTTTCGTCAAATCGTCAAACCCCTCGGCCGCGCTGAGCGCACGGTGGATCACCCGCTCGCGGTGCACCGACGGGAAGATCGCACGGTCCGCCGCGGCTTTGAAGCGCGGGCCTACGTCGTTGCCCAACTCGTCGGTCAGGCGCTTGGCCCAGCGCTGGTTGATCTCGCGCAGGCGTGAGCGGGTGCGGAGCTCGTCGAGCTCGAAGGCCGTGATCCCGTCGGGGTCGTTCTTCTCAAGCAGGGCGTCGATCTTTTCGCGCTTGCTCTGCATGAGTTCGTTGCGGGTGATGATCGCGGCGTCGAGCTCCTGCTCGTACTGCTCCAGAAGCGGGGCGAGGGCGGTCTGCGTCGCCTCGGGGAGCTTGAGCTGATCGATGAGTTTGACCAGGTCAACGCGCTCGCCCGCGACGCTGGAAAAGCTCATCCCCGGCGCGGGGCTTTCACGCCGACGCAGCCGCTCGATACGCGGCCAGAGCGGTTCCTGCTCTTTGGTCAGCAGGCTCTTCAGATCGCTGATGAACTGCTTCTCGGCCGCGTCACGCTTGTCGCGCAGGGTTTGGAACGTGCCCGACAAGCGGCGCATTACCTCGGGGTCGATTCCGTCGCGCATCTCGGCGCGGGCGGCTTCAATGGCGGGCTTGGCTTCGTCGCGGGCCTTGGCAAGGTCGGCATCGAAGCCCGACCGCAGCGTCTTGGCCGCCTCGAGCTGTTCGGGCGTGAAGTTCAGGATCTTCCCCCAGCGGTTCAGATCGTTGTCGCTGATGCGGAATGAGGAGGAGGCGGGGCTGAGGCTGGTCGGATCGACGTCCTCCCCGTTGATGTTCATGCGGACGGTGGCGCCTTCGGGGAGGATCATCCCGCCGCCGTTGGGCGCGACGATGATGGGCACGGCGAGCTCTTCGGTGACGGGTTGTTGAGCGTGGGTGAGGCGGCCGCCGGCGAGGAGCAGCAGCCCCGCGATCAGTGCAGCGCCGGTGCGGGCGGAGGTGTTGGAGCGTGAGAGCGGGGTCTTCGTGCTGAACATGCGGTCACTCCAAAGTGTCGATGTGCGTGCAAGTGTGCAAGTGTGCGATTGTGTCGACGGACGGTTGTGTACGTGTCGCCGCCGAGGCAGAACGCCCGGGGGCGAGGTCGGCGGCTGGGTGATCCGGCCGCCAACGCTGAACACGCAGATGCGCCGGCGAGGACGAACCGTCAGCACGGAAACGAAAACGCCGCGACGGTCGGTCGCGGCGTTCGGGAATGGTCTGGTGATGTGCGATGGAAAGAGCCGCTCAGTGGGCCGACGCGGTGGCGAGGTACGCCTTGGCGCTCGGCTCGAACGGCGCGGGGTTGATTTCCAGATGGGCGCGAAGCTTGGAAAGGTCGGCGGTGGTGTCGACCTGCGCCATCGCGGGCATGCCGTCGTCGAAGGGGAGCAGGTTGCCCATGCCCAAGACCTTCGCCACGCGGGCGATATACACGTGCGGCGTGCCGGGCAAGCCCAGGATCGGTAGGTTCGCCGAGCCCGGGGTGTTGTCGCTGAAGACCTTCAGCATGCGGTCGAAGGTCAGCTCCTGTGAGCCGACGACGTTGTAAATCTCGTGGACGGTCTGCGGGCGGTTCAGGCAGCGGACGAACGCCTCCGCGACGTCCTGCACCGTCACCGGCGCGACGCGGGCGGGCTCGAACGAAACGCGACCCAGCGGCACGCCGTCGTCGTGCTCGACCATCCGCGTGAAGAACGGCACGAACCAGAACGGGCTGGTCTTGCCCTTCACCCAGCTCTGGATCAGGCCCGTCAGTTCGCCCTCAAGCCCGTGGATGATCCCCGGGCGGAAGATCGTCCAGTCCATCGCGCTGCGACGCACCAGCAGCTCCGCGGCGAACTTCGACCGCTGATACTCCGCCTTGCCGTCGGGGTTCACACCCAGCGCGGACATGTGCACGAAGCGCTTGCATCCCGCCTGTTCCGCGGCGTCGAGCATGACCTTCGTCGCGTCGATGTGCATGCGCTGGAAGGTCTGCCCGCCGAAGGGCCCTTCGTGCGTCTCGCGGAGGATGCCGATGAGGTGGATGCAGGCCTGGCAGCCGGTGAGCAGGGCCTTGGGGGCGCTGCCGTCGTGGACATGCCCGGTGACGACCGTGAGCTTGGGGTTGTGTCCCAGGACCGATCGGGCTTTCTCGGCGTCGCGCGCCAGCGCCCGGACGGTGTATCCCGCGGCCAGCAGCCGCCGAACGATCTCACGCCCGACAAAACCCGTCGCCCCCGTGACCGCGATGGTGCTGATCTGACTCATGGTCGTCGAGGGTAGGAGTCCAAAGCCCCCGGGGAGAGCCGCGCTCGCGACACCCTTTTCCCGAATCGAGAACCCGAACCCAAGCAACAATCCCAAGCATGTCCCTCTCCTGTGAGAACCTGCGCTTCGCCTATTCCTCCGCGGGCAAACCCGTGATCGACGGGCTCAGCGCCCGCTTCTTGCCCGGGCGGTTGACCGCCATCATCGGCGCCAACGGCTGCGGCAAATCCACCCTCATGCGCCTGCTGCTCGGAAGCCTGCAACCCCAGGCCGGCACAATCAAACTCGACGGCGTCGCCCTGAACGCAATCAATCCCGGGCAACGCGCCCGCCGGCTGGCGTACGTCGCCCAGCGTCCGAGCCTCAGCGAGGCCTTCACCGCCCGGCGCGTGGTCCAGCTCGGGCGTCACGCCTCATCAACCCTTTTCACGTCGGGCACGCAGGATCGAAACACACCTGATGCACTCGCCGTCGACGGTGCGTTGCGCCGCGCCGGTGCGACGGAACTGGCCGACCAATCCTTCGGCGAGCTCTCCGCGGGTCAGCAGCAGCGCATCAGCCTGGCGCGTGCGATCGCACAGCTCGACCGTCCCGCTTCACCAACCGCTCAAGCCGCCGACGCGGGCGCGGTCCTGCTGGCCGATGAGCCCTGCTCGGCGATGGACCCGCGGCACGAGCAGCACACCATGCGGCTGCTGCGCGCCCTGTGCACCGGTCAAAGCGACGACGGCTCGACGCGCCCGCCAACAACGGTGATCGTCGTCCTGCACGACCTTTCCGTCGTCGCGCGGTGGTGCGACAACGTGCTCATCATGAACCCCCGCGGCGGCGTTATCGCCCACGCCCCGATCCACCAGGCCCTCACCCCCGCGTCTCTCCGCGAGGCCTTCCAGACGAACTTCCGAATTGTCCACGAGCCCGGGTCGGACCAATCAAACCCGAACGCCAAACGCATTCTCGCAATCGTTCCAGAAGACGAGCCCTGAGTATTCGTGCCTCCGCCCCGCGTATCATTCCAACAGCGTTATCGAGCCCGTGCAGCGGCGTGCGCTCATCGGGAGACTCGGGTAAAGGGATCGCATGGGCAACAACTGGCCTCAGTTCGCGATCATCATCTTCTTCCTGCTCTTCTCCGCGATTTCCTGGACGGTGCGGAAACTCAAAGAGCAGAACGAGGTCAAACGCGCCCGCGAAATGGCCGAGGCCCGCGAGCGCGAGATGCTCCGCACCGGGCGTGATCCGAACGCCGAACCGCTCCCCGACCTGACCCCGCCTTCGCAGCAGGTCAGGCCCGATCCGATGCTTTCCCCCGGGGCTGATCGTCGCCAACTTGCGGCGGAACAAGCCCGGGCCGAACTGCGTCGCCTGCGCCAGATGCGTTCACCCGGCGCGCCGATGCACGCCCCCGCTGTCGGCGGGAGTGCCCAGCAGCCCACCATCGCCCCGAACGCCACCGGCGGCCCGGCACCCATCCGCACCGAGCTCTGGCCCGGCGGGCCCGTCATTGAGATCAACCCCGGCGCGGGCGCAAACCAGCCCGTCCCGCCGCAGATGCCCGCGCATCGCCCGCAGCAGCCTCAGTCCCGCCCGGCCGCGATGCAGCAGCCCATGGCCCGTCCCCCGGCCACCTCCGCCCAGCGTCGCACGCCCACGCAGGCCCAGCGCGCCCAGGCCCAGCAGCGCAGCGACGAAGACCGCGCCGAACGCGCCGAGCGGGCCCGCAAGCAGAAGGCCCTCGCCGCCAAGCGTGAGAAGGAAAGCCGCGAGCTCGCACGCGACGCGCGTGAAGACGCCGAGGAACTCCAGCGCGCAGGCCTCACGCCCGTCGGCGCTCAGCCCGTCAACATCAACCTCCCCAAAACCCCCGAGCAATGGCGCTCCGCCCTCGTGCTCAACGAGATCCTCGGCCAGCCCCTGGGCATGCGCAGCAACCAGGCCGGCGACCTGCGTTGACCCGCTCGTGTATCAACGCTCACCCCCCCGCGCGGTGCCCGTCACGGGCACGTCACTTCTGCTCCGTGTCGCCCTCGCGCTTCACAGGGCTGGTGATCCACACGCTATCGCTCACCCGCACGGGCAAGCCCAGCGCCGTCACACGCTGAATCTCCTGCTCCGCCACAACGCCAAGCTCGGGCACGAACCACGTCGTGGTGGTGTTCACAACCTTCGCGGGGTTCAGGTCGGCTTCGAGTTTCGTCCGCACCCGCGCCGCGATGAACTCACCCTCTTTCGTCCGCAAGCGTTCAAACCGTACGAGCTCCACCGTGTTCTTCGCCTTGCCCTGCGCCTTGATCGTGCTCTGGTTCTCCATCGGCCGCACGACCATCTCAAACTCGCTGACCACCGGCTTGCCGACCTCCAGAACAGCCGGCAGCACCACCATCGCCGGCGTAAAGCTCGTCGTCACCCGATCCTCAAAGTCCGCCGAGCGGCTGAGCACCAGCCGCCCCTGTTCATCGAGCACCATCTCGAACTGCGAACCCTTCTTGGGCAGTTCGCTCCCCTTTCCGCCGTCAGCAACCGCCCCGGGCCTCCGCACCGCCTCGCTCGGCTCGCCGCCATCAAACGGCACCTCACGCACGTTGACCGTCTTCCCACCCTCGCCCACAACCCGCGTTGAAATCAACCGCGATTCGGGCTTCTTCCCGTCGAACGCGCGCCGAATTCCCATCACCTTCATCGCCAACCGCGAAGGCGTCAGCTCGCCCAGCTCCTTCGCCGCGGCGGCTTGATCCACCACGAACAACGACAGCCCCGTGCCACGATCACCCCGCGCACCGCCACCCTCGGCCTTGCCCGGATTCTCACCGCCGACGGTCATTCCCCCGTTCGCCGCATCCGGTTCGATCTCCACGGGCGTAGAAGCGCACCCGCCCAGCAACGCCGCGAAAACCACCCCGCCCATCATCACCGCCAACACCGCTCGTGTATGCACACCCATGGTGCAGAGCGTAGACGCCGCGTGGGCCTTATACTGGTTTTCCATGGATCACACCCCCGCAGGGACCACGCCCAACCGCCCCGTCACGCGCCGCACGCGCACCTCGCCTATCTCCCGTGCGGGCCTCGCCGCCATCCTTGCGTCGAGCATCGTGCTGAGCGCCTGCGACACCGCCGCCAACCGCCGTGCGGCCGACTCGGGCTCGATCTTCGCCATGATCGCCCCGCCCACCCCGGCTGAGGCCGCACGCTGGGCCGTGGATCCCTACGACGCGAACAAACGCATGGCGGGTCTGAACCTCCTCGCCAACGCGCCCTTCGGCGGCGACGACGTCTACGTCAAGGTCTACCGCATGGCCCTGGGCGCACCACCGGCCGACAAGCCCGACGAGGACGTGGGCGTTCGCGCCGTCGCGGCCCGCGCGCTCGCGCTCCACGGCCAGCCCTCCGACGTCCCGCTCATCCTCCCGCTGATGTCCTCAACCGACCGCCGAGTTCGCGCCGAAGCCGCCCGCACGCTGCAACGCCTGCACAACCCCGTCGCCGTGCCCGCCCTGCTCGACGCCACCCGCATGACCAAGGAAGAGGACGTCGACGTCCGCGCCGAGGCCTGCGCCGCACTGGGTCAGTACGCCGAGCAACGCGTGCTGCAGGCCCTCATCGGCGCCCTCAGCGACGACTCGCTCGTGGTCAACCGCGCCGCGAGCAAATCGCTCTCCACCCTCACCGGGCAAGACTTCGGCGACGAACCCCGCGACTGGCTCAAGTGGCTCGATACCAACCGCACCCCCTTCGCCCAGCGCCGCGAATACATCTACCCCTACTTCGAACGCGATAAGTTCTGGTACGAGTGGATCCCGCTCATCCCCCAGCCGCCGAACGAACAGCCCGGCTCGCCCGTGGGCATGGCCCCCGTCAACGCACCAGCCACCGCCGCACCCGCTCGGCCCGCCTCTTCGTCTTCAACATCATCTTCGTCATCAACCCCCGCGCCCAAGCCCTGATCGCCCCGAGGCCCGGCAGTCTTCGAGATCATCGAGAACATCGCGCAGCGCGGATCACCACGCGAACTCCACACCGCCTTACTCGCTCTTCTTGTCCTGCGAGCCCGCCGGCGCAGCGCTCACCGTCAGCGTCGCCCGCCGCTCGTGCTTCTTGCGCTTCGCTCGCTTTGTCCAGAACGGCACCGGCACCACATTCCGCAGCAGATACCCCAGCGCCATCAGCGCCACCAGCGTGGTGACCCAGAACTGCCAATCGTGAACGGGCATATCAGGAAAGCCCCGCGAAACGAGCCAGGTTGTACGCCAGCAGCGCCCCGCCGTACGCCACCGTGGTCATCCACACAAACTGCAAGACCGCCCACTTCACGTGCCCGCTCTCCTTGCTCGTGAGCACCAGCGTGGGCAGGCACTGCATCGCCAGCACGTAGAAGACCAGCAGGCTCCAGCACGTAGCCGGCGAGAAGACGCGCGTCACCCCGTCGCTCCGCGTGGCGCTGGCAAGTTCCTGCCTGATGGTCTGGTTGGCGTTCTCGTCGTCGCCTTCTTCCTGACCCGCGATCACCACGCTCATGGTGCTGACAAAGACCTCGCGCGCCGCAAAGCTCGCCAGCACCCCCACCGTCAGTTGCCAGTCGTACCCCAGCGGCTTAAACACCGGCTCCAACCCGCGCCCCAGCACGCCCATCAACGACGCGCTCTTCGCCTCGCGGTGTTCAAGGTGATCCGCCCGCGCGGTGAGCACTTCGACAAGCGCCTTCTTCCGCGCCGCTTCGTCGAGCTTCGCCAGTTCCGCCTGCTTCGCCGGGTCGTTCAGGTCCCACGTCGTCGCAGTGCCAGCTTCGACCATCTTCGCCTGCTCGCGAAGGGCGACAACCTTGGCGCTGGGCTCGGCTTTCGGGTAGCTGCCCATCCACCACAGCACGATGCAGATCGCCAGGATCGCCGTGCCCGCTTTCTTCAGGAAGACCATCGCCCGGTCGGTCGTCGCCAGCACCGCGTTCCGCAGGCTCGGGCGCTTGTACGTGGGCAGTTCCAGGGCCATCGGGCGGCTCTGCCCGCGCAGGATCGTCCGCCGAGCCAGCAGCGCCGAGAGGATCCCCGCGCCGATCCCCAGCGCGTAACACCCCACAAAGGCCAGCGCCGCGGTGAGCGGGCTGTCCTTGAACAGCAGGCCTGTTAGCAGCACATACACCGGCAGCCGCGCCGAGCAGGTCATGAACGGCGCCACCAGAATCGTCGCCAGTCGCTGGCGTGAATCCGGGATGCACCGCGCCGCGATGATCCCGGGCAGCGCGCACGCGTGGCTCGAAAGCAGCGGCACGAACGAATGCCCGGGCAGCCCGAAAGGCCGCAGCGCCCGGTCCATCACAAACGCCGCCCGCGCCAGATACCCCGTGTCCTCAAGCAGGCAGATCAGGAAGAACAGCAGGCAGATCTGGGGTAAGAAGACCAGCGTGCTGCCCACCCCCGCGATGACGCCGTCTTTGAGCAGATCGTGCAAAGGCCCAACCCGCAGACCCAGTCCGTCCCAAGCCCAGTCGAGTGCGGAGCCCAGCCCACCGAAAAGCCCCTCGATCCAGCCCATGGGGTACTGCGCCAGCCAGAAGACGCACAAAAAGAGCCCCGTCATGATCCCCGCAAAGGCCAGCACGCCCAGCACCGGGTGCGTCAGGACCAGGTCGGCTCGATCCGTAAACGTCCGCCCGATGAGCTCGCCGCTGCCCGAGGTGGCGCTGACGACGATCTCCTCCGCCCACGCGCCCAGCGCCGTTTCATCGCCCGGGGGCGTGCGTGTCGGCACCGCACCCACCGTCACCGCCTCACGCAGTGCGCCACGCAGCTCATCGATCCCCTCTCCCGCGCGGGCCGAGATCAATACCACCGCGCACCCCAGCCGCTCACGCAAAACCGCCGCGTCGACGTGTAGACCCTGCTTCGCCGCCAGGTCCGCCATGTTCACCGCGACCACCGTGGGCAGCCTTCGGCGCAAAGTCTCGCCCACCAACAACAGATTGCGTCCAAGGTTCGTCGCATCCACCACCACCAGCACCGCCTGCGGCTCAAAGGCCGGCTCGCCCACCGGGGCCGAGCGACCCTCGATCACCCCCAACGCCACTTCGGATTCAAGTTGACGCAGCTCAAGTGAATAGACCCCGGGCAGATCGACCAGCTCGATCGCCACCGCACCATCGCCCTGCCCGATGGAGAATCGTCCGACGCGTGCGTCGAGGGTCGTTCCGGGGAAGTTGCTGGTCTTGTGCCGAAGGCCCGTCAGGCGGTTAAAAAGCGTGGTCTTCCCGGTGTTGGGGTTTCCCACAAGCGCCACGCGCCGCTCGGTCATCTCGGCGGGTTCCAAGGTCCTTACACCCCGCGCGACGGTTCACCCGACGCGCCCACAGTCACCATGCTCACCATGATCTTCTCGGCCAACGGACGCGCCAGCCCGATCCGGGCCGCACATCGACACCCCTGGGCATCCGCGCCCGGGTTCGAGGCGTGATGATGCCCCGAAACCACCGCGACGATGCACGGCTCACCCGTTCGGCACATCACCACCCGCCGACCCGGTGCCAGCCCCATCGCCCGCAAAAGTTTCCCGTCGTCTTCACTGAGGTTCGAATCCGCGATCACCCCGGTTTGCCCGGTTTTGAGGGCCGAAAGCGCCACCGCGGGGGTTGGCTCGGCCTTGTGCACGGCAAGCACCACGGAAACCGAGGCAGAGCTCGCCCGCTCCGCCGCGCTGGCGCAGTTGCACGGATCACTCGCGCAGCCCTGCTGCACGACCTGCGGAAGCGGAGTGGATGAAGGGGTGGTGCTCATGGCGGTTGGACCTGCTTCGCCCGGAGGAGCGTAGCGTCAATGAGATTCAATCTCAACACGACGAACCTCGTCTGCAGGCGGTGCTTTTCGATGGCTGGCTCGATCTTGGGGTATTCCCTTATCGAACGAGCCATCGTTCATTCGGATCTTCAATCGTCAAGTGGAGCACCGGTTGAGATTCCGGCATGGTGGCCGCGGCCATTGAGATCACACCGCACGGAGGGGGTCGGCGTCGGCGGTGCTGACGATGAACTTCGCGCTGGGCAGGCGGGTTGAGAGTTGCTGGGCGAAGGTGGGGAGGTAGCCGCGTTCGGTGGCGGTGTGCCCGCAGAGGAGGATCGACAGGCCCGCGGCGGTCATGGCGAGGACTTCGTGGTGCTTCATTTCACCGGTGATGAAGAGCTCGCAGCCGTCGCTGAGGGCGAGGGGGGCGAGGTCGCCGCCGGCGCCGGGGCAGACGCCGATGGTGTTGATCTTGCCGGGCTTGGCCTGCGCGACGGTGACGACGGGGATGTTCAGGTTCGTCTTCAGGCGCTGAGCGATGGTTTCAAGGTCCTGCGGCGTGTCGAGGATGAGGCGCCGACCGAGGCCCGTATCGCGCCGCGGCTGGGGTTGAAGTTCGTAGACATCGATCGCGGGGTGTTCGTAGGGATGGAACTGCTTGAGCGTCTGCAACGCGATGGGCAGAGCCCGGCGGGCGCAGACCATTTCCAGTCGCATCTCACGCACGGATTCGAGTTGACCGGGGTTGCCTACCGCGGGTGAGGCTTTGTCGGAGCCGAAGAACGTGCCTGTACCCTCCGCAGCGAAGGAACAGACGGAGTACTCGCCGATCATTCCTGCGCCGGCGCTGGCAAGGCCCAGGCGGACGCGTTCAAGCGCATCGGCCGGTACGAACGTGACGATCTTCAAGCGCTGCGATGGGGGCAGGCTCGGCGCGGGGCGGAGGGCGCGCCGGTCGGCGCTGTGGGGTGAGCCGCTCTGGCGTGAGAGGAGGAGTTTGTTGGCGAGCCAGTCGGTCATGCCGTCGCGGGTGGCGTCGAGGGCGGTGTGGGGTGAGTAGATCGCCAAGCCTGCGCGGGCGGCGCGGAGGAGTGTTCGGCTCAGGGCCGAGTCGTCAACGAGGCGTTTGATGGGCTTGAAGATCGGCGGGTGATAGGCGATGACCGCCGCGGCCTTGTGCGTGAAGGCCTCTTCGAGGACCGCTTCGGTCAGGTCGATGGTGATCAGCACGGGCCCGGTGAGTGCGTCGGCGGGCGAGCCGAGCAGCAGGCCGACGTTGTCCCACTCTTCCGCCAGCCAGGTGGGGGCGAAGTCGTCCAGGGTGCGGACAAGGTCGGCAACGGTCAGGTGCTGGGCCATGCGGGATGATAAGAGAAGCACGGGGGACAAAGTGGCGGGCAAATCACGGGCGGATGTGGCTTTTTGTACGAAAAACCCGGAATGGGGTGTGAGTCAGAGGGGGTACGGTGTCGATACACTGTGAACGCGTTTGGCATGGCAGTTGCAGTGGGTGCGGTTCTTGATGGCTGTGGGGGCGGGGGTTGAAGGAGTGCGGAGTTCGATGCGGTTTGATGCCTCTCAATCCATGCGCATGAGCCAGCAGATGAAGCTGGCGCCGCAGATGATCCAGTCGATGGAGATTCTGCAGATGTCGCAGGCGGAGTTGGAGGAGCGGATCGAGCGGGAGCTTGAGAACAACGCGACGCTGGAGATCGCCGAGGGGGGCGAGGGCGAGTTTGAGCTGCGTGCGGAGCGTGAGCAGGAGCGGTTTGAGGCGAAGGCCGAGCGGGGGGAGCTGACGGTCGGCGAGGGTGCGGCGGACTTTGAGCGGCTGGACACCTTTGAGCAGAGCAACCCCGAGGCGGCGGAGAACGCGTTTGATGAAGGAGTGGGGGGCAGCGGGCTGACGCGCGAGCGCGATGATTGGATGGAGCGGTCGCGTTCGGGGAGTGACGGCGGCGGCGATCGCGACGCGAAGATGGACGCGATGGCGAACACGGCCGAGCGCGCCAAGCCGGTGCAGGAGCAGTTGATCGAGCAGTGGGCCCTGACGGAAGTCGACGAGACCCTGAGGCCCCTGGGCGAGGCGATCCTGGCGCATATTGAGGATGATGGGTACCTGCGGACGCCGCTGGAGAAGATTTTGGATCGGATGCCGGGCGCAACGATGAAGGGCGGCGCGCCGGTGGCGATCGCGGATTTGGAGCGGGCGCTGCGTGCGGTGCAGTTGCTCATGGAGCCGGCGGGGATCGGGGCACGTGACAGCAAAGAGTGCCTGCTGCTGCAGATCGACGTGAAGCTCGACGAACTCGCGGCCCGCGACGGCAGCGAGGCGGAGCGCAGCGGCTGGGAGCTTGCGCGCACGATCGTCGCGGAGAATCTCGAAGACCTGGCGAACAACCGGCTGCCCAAGATCGCCAAAGGCACCGGGGCGAGCGTCGATGAGATCAAGGGTGCGCTGGAGCGGTTGCGGACGCTGAGGCTCGCGCCGGGGCGCGGGCTGAGCGAGAGCGTTGAGCCGGCGATCGTGCCCGACGCGTTCGTGGAGTATGACGCGGAGGGTGATCGGTACATCGCGTACCTGAACGAATCGCGGTTGCCGAATCTGCGGGTGAATCAGGAGTACGCGAAGCTGGCGAAGGACCGCACGGCCCCGAAGCCCACGCGCGAGTTCCTGAAGACGAATCTCGCGAACGCGAACTTCCTGATGGACGCCATCGAGCAGCGAAAGAAAACGGTACTGCGCGTCCTTGAGGCGGTGGTGGATGCGCAGCGCGAGTACTTCGACTTTGGCCCGCAGGCGCTGAAGCCTTTGCCCATGACGAAGGTCGCGGAGCAGCTTGGGATCCACGTGGCGACGGTGAGCCGGGCGGTGGCGGATAAGTACATCCAGACGCCGCGTGGGATCGTGGCGCTGCGGAAGTTTTTCTCGGGCGGGACGGTGAGCAGCGAATCGGGCGAAGAGGTTGCGTGGGACGCGATCAAGGTGGCGCTGCAGGAGGTGGTGTCGACGGAGGATAAGAAGAACCCGCTGAGCGACGATCAGCTCGCGGAGGAACTGAAGAAGCGCGGGTTGGATATCGCGCGACGAACGGTTGCGAAGTACCGCGGGCAGTTGGGGATCCCGACCGGGCGGTTGCGGAAGGAGCATTGAGGGGGGAGGGGATCGAGGGATCGAGGGATCGAGAGACCGAGGGATCAAGGGATCAAGGGAGCAAGGGAGCAAGGGATCAAGGGAACGAGGGAACGAGGGAACGAGGCACCGAGGGATCGAGGGACGACGTGATGCGGACGATTTCGGCACGGGCTTGGGGGAAGATCAACTTGGCGTTGGCGGTCGGGCCGCCGGAGCCCGCCGGCAGTGCGAAGCCGGGGTGGCATCGGATCTGTTCGTGGTTTGCGCCGGTGCTGCTGCACGATGAGCTCACGCTTGAGCGGCTGGATGATGAGCGTTCGGCGAGCGCGTTTGCGATCTCGTGGTGCGAGGATGCGCCGGTGATCAGCCCGATCGATTGGCCGATGGAGAAGGACCTGTGCGTGCGGGCGCTTCGGCTGCTGGAGCAGCGTGTCGGGCGACCGCTGGGCGTGAAGATGTCGCTGCGGAAGCGGATCCCGGTGGGCGGGGGGATGGGCGGGGGCTCGTCGGATGCCGCGAGCATGCTGCTGGCGGTGGATCGGTTGTTCGATTTGAAACTGGGGCGTGATGAACTGCGGACGCTGGGGGCGAAGCTGGGGAGCGATGTGGCGTTCTTTATCGATGACGAGATCGACGCCGGCGTTGACGAAGCGGACGACGACGAGGGCGACGTGGATCCGATCGTCGCGGACCTTCGGCGTGCGTGGGACCGCCCGCCGCGGTCGGCGGTGGTGAGCGGGTTCGGTGAGACGATCGAGCGCGTGGAAACGCCGAGTGAGGATGTGCTGCTGATCGTGCCGGGGTTTGGGTGCCCGACGCAGGCGGTGTACAAGGCCTTTGATGCGAAGCCGACGGCGCGGGTTGATGAAGAGCGCGTGCGGGCGTTGGTTGAACGGGCGGCGGACGAAGGGGCGATCCCCGCGATGGAACTTTTCAACGATCTCGCTGCGCCCGCGGCGGCGGTGGAGCCGCGATTGGCGGAGGTGATGAAAAGGGTGCTCGCGCCGACGCAGATCCCGGTGTATGTGTCGGGGTCGGGGAGCACGCTGTTCGTGCCGTTTGAGGTGGAGGAGGACGACGAGGCGATCAATCGACTGGCGGATTTGGCGGAGCAGAACCTACCGCGGGAGGGGCCAGCAGCGGAGTTCGGCGTGGTGGCGGTGCCGACGCGGGTGGTGTGAGGGACTGAGACAGTTGAACGGTGCAGATTGTCAGGACGTACGATTGTGCAGGTATGGTCATCAACGGCGTGAACTTTCCGGAGCAGGAGATCGCGGCGTTCTGCGGTCGGTATGCCGTGGCGCGATTGTCTCTTTTCGGGAGCATCCTGCGAGAACCGTCGGGCGAGGGTGGGACGGGTTTTCGTCCGACGAGTGATGTGGACATGCTGGTGGAGTTTCGGGTCGGACAGACGCCGAGTTTGCTGGACTTTGCGGGGATGCAACTTGAGTTGTCGGCGTTGATCGGTCGTGAGGTGCATCTGCACACGCTGGCGATGCTATCGCCGTATTTCAGGAATGCGGTTGCGCGAGAAGCGAGGATGCTGCATGCCGCGTGAGTCGTCGCAGGGTGGTCCGGGCGATCGTGAGCGGATGCAGCACATGCTGGACGCCGCGAGGGATGTCGCGACGATTGTTTCGGGGAAGACAATCGCTGAACTGGACTCGGACATGATTACGCGGCGTGCGCTGCTGAACGCGTTGCAGGAGATCGGTGAAGCGGCGGCGCGCGTCGGAGATGAAGGGCGCCGGCGCACGCCCACACTTGCGTGGGGCAAGATCGTTGCGACACGGAACATTCTTGTTCACGTGTACTGGGGTGTTGATCACGAGCAGATCTGGAAAATGGCCACGATCAACGTGCCGGAGATGATCGCCGCCCTCGAAGCCGCGTTTGTGGATTGGCCGATGGGTGGGACGACGACTGAGTAAGCCGCGGTCGCACCGAATCACACGAACAAGCCGCCCTGCGTTGTCGGCGTGATTGTCATCGGCTCGAGCCTTTCGCGCAGGCACTCGCGTGAGACGACGTACAGGTACTCTTTGTTCTTCAGGTGGCTGACCTTGCCGACCTTTTCGCCCTGCGGGTTGTAGATGCCGATCTGTGCGCCGACGTAGCGCTTGAAGTCGTTCTCGATGGTGGTGACTTTGCCCGTGCCGTCCCACAGCTCCGCGAGCATGCCCTCCATCTCTTCGCGTGAGAGGTATCCCTCGTTGTTGAACGAGACGATCAGCACCGGCGCGCGGACGGTCTTCAAGAGCCGCCGCATCGCCTGGGCGAACTGCTTTCGGCTGTTGAAGACGCTCTGGCGGGTGCGCACGTCGGTGCGCTTGCAGGCGATGCCGTAGACCTCCGGCTTGTCCCAGCGGACCAGCGACTCCCATACGTGGTAGTTGCCCAGGTACGAGTGCTGGTTGTACGGCGGGTCGATGTACGCGATGTCGCCCTCAAGCGTCGCGGCGGCTTCGAAGGCGTCGAGGCACGAGGCCTGGCCCTTGCCGTGCTTGGCGCGGGGAAGGACCTCGGGCACGCGGAGTTCCAGATCGTTGTGCGCACGCGGCGCCCACGACTTCAGGTACGCCATCTGCAGGCCCGTCGTCGAATCCACCCGGTCTGCGGCTTCCATTAGCGAAACCAGCATCACCGCTTCGAGCTCGGGTGGTAGCGACTTGCGCGCGATGGCCTCGCGGATGGTGTCGATGCGCTCGCCGTTCTTTGGTTGAAAGAAACGAGACTGAACGCAGAACGTCTGTGTGAAGTACCCGGGCGTGCACGGGCCCTTCGCCAGATCGTTGAACTCGCTGACCAGGAGCTTTGCTTCGCGGAGGACATCCTCCGCGTCGGCTTGGACATAACACGTCGCCAGCGTGGCGGCGTAGGCGTTGTGGTCGTTCGACAGCACGCGGTACCCGGCGGCCTTGAGCGCGTGCCCGACGCGGGAGGTGCCGGAGAAGAGATCGATCACGGTTCGGGCGTTGGTGAACGACGAGATCGCGCTGAGGATCCCCGGTACCAGCACGCGTTTGGATCCGATGTATTTGATCACGCTGAAGGGAATTGTTAGCCCGGGCACCGATCGTGGGGACTTTCCCTCCCGGATCATCGAATTTCACGCCCGCGGGCTTGAGTTTTATCGGGTTTGAGCCGACCCTTTGGTCTATGGCAACGCGAACCGATCGGCCCGTGGTGGGGATTGACCTTGGCGGCACGAACATGCAGGTCGGCGTGGTGGATTCCACCGGGCGGATCATCGGGCGCGCGAAGAAGAAGACCCGGGCAGAGGAAGGGCCCGCGAAGGTCATGGGGCGGATCCACGACGGCATCCGCGAGGCGTGCGAAGAGGCGAAGATCCCCGCGCGGGCGCTGCTGGCCGTGGGCATTGGTGCGCCAGGGGCGATCGACCCGGTCACGGGCATCGTCCTTGAAGCGCCGAATCTCCGCTGGAACCACATCCCGCTGGCGAAGACCCTCGCGAAGAAGGTCGGCCGCCCGGTCTACGTCGATAACGACGTCCGCTCGGCGATCTTCGGCGAGCACCAGCTCGGCGCCGGGCGCGGCTGCTCCGAGCTCATGGGCGTCTGGATCGGTACCGGGATCGGCGGCGGGCTGATCCTCCGCGACGAGCTCTACCACGGCTACACCAACACCGCCGGCGAAGTCGGGCACGTCACGCTCTTCCCCGGCATGCCCCCGGGCTCCACCTCGCTGGAGAACAACTGCTCGCGCACCGCCATTGTCGAGCGGATCATCAAGCTCATCAAGACGAACCACAAGTCGATCATCCCGAAACTCGCGGACAACGACCTCTCCGACGTCAAGGCCCGCGTGGTGGCGATGGCCTTCGCACGCAACGACCGCGTGACGAAGATGGTTGTCGAGAGTGCCGCGGAGAATTTGGGCATCGCCATCGCCTCGGTGGTGACGCTGCTGGGCCTGCAGCGCGTGGTCATCGGCGGCGGACTGACCGAGGCGATGGGCGAGCGGCTCGTGGGGCTCATCCGCCGGAGCGTGCACAAGCACGCCGCCCCGGAGATCAACCGCCACGTTGAGGTGGTCAAGACCGAGCTTGAAGCCGACGCGGGTCTGCTCGGGGCGGCCATGCTCGCCCGCAAGGGCCTCTCCTCGCGCTCACGCACCCGCGTGATCCGCGCGTGAGATTCGGCGGAAAGTCGGCCGCGTACCAATGCACTCGGGCCTTGGCGGCGTTCCTACGCTGGGCGATATGACCACGCCGAGCGGACAGTCACCCAACCCCGCGCCAACCAACCTGGGCTATGTGAAGTACTTCAACACCTTACCCTTGGTGGAGGGGCTTTCGACGTGCGCGGACCTGTCGCTGCACGCTGCCGTACCGGCAAAGCTGGGCGACATGCTGGCTCGGGGCGAGGTGGATATCGCGTTGGCGTCGCTGGTGGATATGGCGCGCAGCAGCGTGCCGCTGACGTTGATCCCCGCGGGGATGATCGGCTGTGACGGCCCGACGCTCACGGTGCGGATCTTCAGCCGGGTGCCCATGGACCGCGTTCGGACGCTGGCGTGCGATACGGATTCGCACACGTCGGTGATCCTGGCGCAGGTGATTCTGGCAAGGGTCTTTCAGGTGCGCCCGACGGTGCGCGACTTTGATGCGAGAGAGCGCGTGCTCATGCCCGCGCAGAGCAACGTGAAGACCGATCCGCACAGCGTCGAGGGCGATTGGCCCGAGACGATGCTGCTCATCGGCGATAAGGTCGTGACCGACTCACCCCCCGCGGTGAGATACCCGTACCAGCTCGATCTGGGCGAGGAGTGGAAGAAGCTCACCGATTTGCCGTTTGTGTACGCGATGTGGATGTGCCGGAGCGCGGATGTTGCCGCGGGATCGCCGATGCGTGAGCGGCTGTTGTCGATCGCCTCGCTGCTGGATCGTCAACGCCGCCGGAACACCGCCCGGCTGGATTGGATCGTGCAGAGCTACGCCCACGACCGGCGCTGGCCCGAGGATCTCGCGGAGCGGTACGTTCGGCAGTACCTGCGGTACGAGCCCGACACGCGTGCCATCGGCGCGGTGCAGAGGTTCCTGGGCGAAGCCGCGGGATTGGGCATCTTGCCCGATGCGAAGGTGGATCTGCTGAAGGCGTGATCGGTGTCTGCGGCTGAATCGATCGCGTCGGACCAACTCACGCCGGCTGCTTGGGCTGGTCGTTCTTCGCGGGCTGCTCGTCCTTCATCGGATCGGCGTTCGGCTCACCCGCGGGGCTCGCGCTCTTCTGCCCGCGCATCTCGCGGAGCTTCTCGTAGAGGATCGTCCGCTGGTCCTTGTCCAGAATCGCAACGATCTTCAGGTACGCGCCGACCTTCTGCGCGTTCGTCGCCTTTGCGCCGTTTCGCTGCACCACGTCGAGCAGGATCTGGCGGACCTTCGCGTCCTGTTCGACGCTGAGGTTCAGCGAGGCGATGACCGCGTCGAGGTCCTTGCTCTGCTGCCCGATGACGCGTTCGTACGAACGCTTGATCTCCTGCCCGATGATGCCCAGACGTTCATTGATGTTGAACTTGGCGTTGTCGAACTTCTCGCCGCGTTGCTTGGCGGCGTTCTCTTCGTCCTTCATGCGGGCGCCGTTGTACTCCAGCACCATCTTGCGGAGCTGCGTCGCCTCGTCCTTGCTCAGCACCTTCGCGAGCTGCTCGACCAGCGCCCCGCGCTTGCGCAGCGGTTGCGAAACCTCCCACAACTCGCCGAGGTACTTCGTCACCTGCATCTTGTCGCCGCTCTGGGCCGCGCCCGCGACGTTGACAATCAACTCGAAGTTGTCGCGGACGATGGTGTCCAGCACCGCCGCCTGCTCGATAAGCACCGCGTCGACCTTCTCGCGCGTCTGCGGGTCGAGCTTCATCACCCGCACCGCCGCCTCCGCGGGCTGGATCTCCAGCTTCCTGCACCGACCCTCCGCGTCGCGCTCCACGATCGTCGGCGCTTTCTGCTGCACCTTCACGCTCGGGCCCGACAGCGGCGCATCCGTCGCGGGCGAGGACGCGGGCGAACTCGCCGGCTTCGTCGGCTGCTTCTGATCGTCCGCGTGCACCGCCGCCCCGATGGTCAGCCCGATCACGCTCCCCGCGAGAATCCCCACCAGCTTCGTCAGGTTGATCGACCGATTCTTCATATCCTCTTCCGTTCCCGCGGCCGCTTTGCCACCGCGACGCATCCTCACCCATTCAACGCATCGCCCAACGTGCGTCCTTCTGTGTTATTGGCGGAACTCGCCGCCGGCTTCACTTTCCCGCAAATAGATTTCTGTGATAGGAAAGAGTTTGGTATCAATCACCCGTGCAAACCGCACAACAGACTTCGCGGCACACCGCCGCTCGATTCATCATCGCCTCTTCGCGATCGTTCGGGTCAGTCATAAGGACCATCGGGCCGTCGGTTGTCATCGCTTCATACACCGGTGGCTCGCCCAACGCTCCACGAGGCATCTATGCTGGGGGCATGAGCCTTGCCGGCGCACGCACCAAGCCCGCTCGCACCGCCCAACCCACCGGGCCCTGGCCTCACCGCCATCTGCTGGAGCTTCGGGGCATGCCCCCGGAGCATCTCCGCACGGTGCTGGCCCTGGCGCGTGATTACGCGAAACTGCTCGAGAAAGACAGCGCCGTGGGCTCGATGGACGAGCTCGCCCCGATCGAGATCCCGGGGATGGACCTTTCCTGCCGGGGAAAGGTCGTCGCCAACCTCTTCTTTGAAGACTCCACCCGCACGCGTCTCTCCTTCTCCGTCGCGGCCCGGCGGCTTGGAGCCGAAGTACTCGATCTCACCGGCGTCGGTTCGTCGGTGAGCAAGGGCGAAACCGTCGGCGATACCGCCGCCACCGTCGTCGCGATGGGTGTTGACGCGGTCGTCGTTCGCCATCGCAGCAGCGGGGCCGCCCACCTCGTCGCACGCACCCTCGAAGGCGACGCCGCCGTCTCCAACCTCCCCGGCGCGGAAAAGAAACACACCCCCGGCCCGCGCGGGCACGTCTGCTCGGTGATCAACGCCGGCGACGGCCGCCACGAGCACCCCACCCAAGGTTTGCTCGACATCCTGACCCTCGCGGAAGTCTTCGATCGCTGGGGCACCTTCGACCTCTCGGGCCTCACCGTCGCCATCGTCGGCGACGTCGCCAGCTCGCGCGTCGCCCGCTCCGATATCGCCGGCATGACCGCCCTCGGCGCCCGCGTCATCTGCGTCGGCCCGCCCGCCCTCGTTCCCACCAGCCTCACGACACTGGGCTGCGAGGTCAGCCACGATCTGGACGCGATCCTGGGTGAGATCGACGCGGTGAACGTCCTGCGCATCCAGTTCGAACGCCACGAGGTGAAGAACGCCCAAGCCGCCGAGAACGCCCCGAAGGCCACGAGCTCGAACGTCATCGCCAGCGTGCGCGAATATGCCGAGCTCTTCGGCATCACCTCCGACCGTCTCGCACGCATGAAGCCCCAGGCGGTGGTCATGCACCCGGGCCCGATGAACCGCGGCGTCGAGCTCACCCCCGACGTCGCCGACAGCAACCGCTCGATGGTCCTGCGGCAGGTGACCCACGGCGTGGCCGTGCGTATGGCCGTGCTGAGACTCTGCCTCGCCGGTCGCTAAGGTTCATTCGATACACTCGCGCCGTACGCAACCACCCCGGACACACACCAGGCTTCATTCTCCACCAACCATGGCCCCCGAAACGAATCAGCACCGTCTGCCCACCGACACCGACACCGGGATGCTGCTGGTGATCTCGGGCCCTTCGGGCGCGGGGAAGACGACCATCACCCGGGCCGTCGAGCGTGCCATGCCCGGCGCGGTCTTCAGCGTCTCCGCAACGACCCGCGCCAAGACCGACGCCGACGTCGACGGCGTCGATTACCACTTCGTCAGCGAAGAGCAGTTCCAGCAGATGGTCGAGCGCGACGAGTTCCTCGAATACGCCGGGGTCTACGGCAAGCGCTACGGCACGCCCCGCGCCTGGGTCTTTGAACAGCTCCGCCGCGGGCGACTGGTGATCCTCGAGATCGACGTGCAGGGCGCGAAGATCGTCAAAGGCAAGGTGCCCGAGATGTTCTCAGTCTTCATTCTGCCCCCGAGCGAGGAAGAACTGCTCCGTCGCCTGCGCTCGCGCAAACGCGAAGACGAGCAGAAGATCCAGCGCCGATTCGCCGCGGCAAAGCAGGAGATCCTCGACGCGGAACGCAGCGGCGTCTACGACCGGTTCATCGTCAACAATGTGCTGGAAGCCTCGATCACCGAAGCCATCGGCGCGGTGCAGGCCGAGTTGAATCGACGCAGTCGCCGGGGCTGAGCGACGAGCTTCTCGACGGTTCTTTCAACGAAGTGATGGAAGAAATGGAAGTGACCAAAGGGTCGCGATGCGATGATTCCATGTGCCCAGTGCCCAGTGCCCAGTGCCCAGTGCCCAGTGCCCAGTGCCCAGTGCCCAGTGCCCAGTGCCTGCTCCAAAAACACCAGTGGCCCGCCTGAACACCAGAGCGGGCCACTGCGTGATTGTTTCGTGTTGTGTGATCGGAATCTGATTGACGCTTACGGGCAACCGAGGAAGAAGTTGTTGAAGAAGCAGTTGAAATCACCCTCGTTCACGCCGTTGTTCGTGCCCGCGGCACCGAACGGTGCGCGGGGTGAGCCGTCGTCGTTGGCGATGTCGCACGAAGCGCCGACCGCCGCGGGGCCCATCCCAGCCTGAGCGAAGAACCCATCGGCGGCGAAGAACAGGTTGTAATCGCCCTCGTTCACGCCCGCGTTGGGGTTGGCGCTGGGCAGCGGATTACCGCCGTCGTCGGCGATATCCGCCGGCTGGCAGCGCGTCACCAAAGGCGTGGTGGGCGAGGCCAGCACAAGGCCCTGCGTCCCGTCGGCGAACCGCACCATGAAGGCCACGTCGCCGGCGTTGTTGAACGCGGCCTGACCCTGCAGAACGATTTTGGGCGAGGTGGTGCCGAAGCCGACAACAAGGCTGCTGCCGCTGGGAGTCTGGATGGTCTGCCCTTCGCGCATCAGGCGGAAGGTGCTTTGCCCGTCGGAGATGAACAGGCCGTTGCCGGGCTGCGTGGTGCCGGTGATCTCGGCGCGGTAGACGACCATGCCCAGATCGTTGATCGCCGGGGTGTTGGTGGAGAGCCCGCTGTTGCTGATCCCCGCGCCGGGCCAGGCAACCGCCGAGGCGATGGAGACGTTGGGGTTCACGCCGTCACCGACGAGCAGTTCCCACAGGAAACTCCCCGAGCGCCGCGCGAAGAAGGCGACCTTGCCCGAGGCGTTCACGTCGGTGTAATCGCTGATCGAGTCGTAGAGCCCGCCCGAAGTTGCGGGGTTGAAGATCGACACCGGCGCTTGATTCTCTCGGAACCGAGCGATCTCTGACCCGCCCGCACGCAGATACGCACGCGTGCTCATGTACCCCGTGGCGCTCACGGCCGGGGCGTTCAGCAGGCTGTACGCGCTCTCGAGTGTGCACGTCGCCAGGGCCGTCTGCTGACGCTCGCCGTTGACCGTGCGGTCGACGATGTACTTGATGGTCGAGCCCGAGTTGGTGGGGCTGGTAGCGCAGCTTGCGCGATAGGCAACCGCGCCGTCGTTCAGACGCTTCACACCGGTGAACTGCCCGTAGACCTGCAGCGGGCCGCCGAGGGAAATAGGTTCTTCGAGCGTGCCGTCGGTCTGGCGGACTTCCGCAGAGTTGATCAGCCCGGCCTTGGTCAGCACGAGCTTCCCGTCACGCAGGTCGATGGAGTTGTTGTAGTAGCTCGCGGTGATCGCCAGCGGCAGCACGCTGCTGACCGCTTGTGAGTTCTTGTCATAAATCAAGATCGCTTCGGAACGTTGCGGGGTCCCGGCGTTGACGACGTACCGCACCGCCACCGTGCCGTTCTCATCGAGCCCGATCTCGTTCGGCACGCCCGACTCGGCAAAGGTCGTGTTCACGGGGACGTTGATCGCCTGCGTCGCGGTACCGGTGCGGGCGATCAGGCGATAGTTCCACTCGGTGGGAACCGCCGCGAGAGCCGAACCGGCCAGGGCGAGCATCGCCGCGACCGGAGCAGCCGACTTGAACCCGCCGCGAGCGAAGCTGTGGACCGTCTTGATCATGACCGACTCCTGCAAGGTGTGCTGCGACTGCGAAGATCAGAGCGCGATGTGAAAAACCGCGAGCGACCGACACGATGGAAGACGAGAAATCCGGATCGCGAACCGCCGACTGAGAAGAAAAAATGTCGAGCGACCGATCAAACCAACCCGCCGGGAGCATTCGCTCGCACCCGCAAGGCGGCACACATTCGCTCGCGCAGACCTGGCATCTCGATACCCTGAGACGTTTGATACGGTTCCAACGCGGAGCAGTTCCCATAGAGTGCCATAAGGGAACCCCTATGTCAACAGATTCTCTGCAAATCGAAGCATGATCAGGAATCTTCGAAGCAAGATCGATCGTGGTTAGCCCTATTCGGGTATACCCTCGAACGGTATTTGTTCTCTATGATTTTTCCTAGGGTTGGCCGGTGATTTTCTTGGCCTCAAAAGTTGGGGGGTCCTCTGAAGCCGTGGGGATTGGGGGGTGAGATGGTCCTAAACTCGGTCGGATCGTGCAGGATCAGGCGACCTTTCGGGGTGTCGGGGCATCTGGTGTAACGCCCGGCTCGAAGTCGCGGCGAGGCCTGAAATCGAGATTCTGTTGTTGGTGAGCGATGAACATGGTGAATCCCCCCGAGACCCAGCCGCGCACAAACTCCCCCGAATCAGTGAGCCTCGATCCGGCGGTTGGTGTGGCCGTGCTCGATGGATTTTCGGACCGTGGGGACGCGCAGGCCTTCACGGCGGGTTCGGCGGCGACGGACTTGATCGCCGGTGGGGTCGCTCGCGTTGAACTCCGCGCCGCCATCGACCGCGCGTGCGAGGCGCTCTACCGCAAGCAGCGCAGTGACAAGGTCAACTTCCCCGGGGTTCACTGGTGCGCCGAGTTGGAGGGTGATTCGATCCTCTCCAGCGAGTACCTGCTGATGAAGTTCATCCTGAACCAGGAGCAGGGGGAGATGGAACGCCGCCTGCTCCCGCGATTGGCGAACCAGATGCGCCTCTGCCAGCGCGACGACGGCACATGGGGGCAGTACCCCGGCGCGCCGGCGGACGTGAGCGCTTGCGTCAAGGCGTACCTGAGCCTGAAGCTCATGGGCGACGACGTGAACGCGCCGCACATGGTCCGCGCCAAGAAGGCGATCCTGAAGCTCGGCGGGGCCGAGTCGATCAACACGTTCTCGAACTTCTATCTCGCGTGCCTGGGGCTGGTCTCGTGGGACGCGTGCCCGGCGATCCCGCCGCAGATCATCCTGGCGCCGATGTGGGCGCCGTTCCACATCCGTCGGATGGCGGCGTGGACGCGGACGATGATCCTGCCGCTGGCGCTCTGCTCCGCGACGCGTCCGGTGCGTGAGCCCGCGCTGACGGTGAACATCGACGAGCTGTACGTCGACCTGAAGAAGAAGCACACACTGAACAAGCCGTGGGACCGTCGCGACGTGACGAGCCTGAACAACGTCTTCCTCGTGATCGATCGGCTGATGAAGCTGGCGCGGAAGGTGGGCTTCACGCCGATGCGCAAGCGCTCGATCAAGCTCGCGGAGCAGTGGATCGTTCGGCGCATGGACCCGCGGACAACCGAGGGGCTGGGGGCGATCTTCCCGCCGATGGTCTATGTGCAGGTTGCGTTCAAGAAGCTCGGATACACGCGTGATCACCCGCTGATCCGCCAGGCGGAGGCGGACCTCGACGCGTTCATCATCGACGAACCGAACGCCGATCCGAAGCTGGATCACACCCGGTTGCAGCCGTGCTTCTCGCCGGTGTGGGATACCGCCATCGCTATTGACGCCCTGACCGAAGCCGGGCACAGCGCCGCGAGCGATCAGCGGCTGGCGCAGGCGTGCGATTGGCTCCGCGCCCGCGAAGTGAAACTTGTCGGCGACTGGATCGAGAACCTGCGTCCGGAGCACCGCCACCTGCGCCCGGGGATCGACATGGCCTGCTGGGCCTTTGAGTACCGCAACGACTGGTACCCCGATGTCGACGACACGTGCATGGTGGCGCGGGCGCTGTTCAAGGCGGGCGATCGCGCGGGCGAGACAAGCAACCGCGACGCGGCGAAGCGTGCCGTGCAGTGGCTCATCGCGATGCAGAACGACGACGGCGGCTGGGCGGCCTTCGACCGCACCAAGGACCGCCCGTGGATGGAAGCCGTCCCCTTCGCGGACCACAACGCGATGCAGGACCCCAGTTGCTCCGACATCACCGGGCGCGTGATCGAATCGCTCATGGTCTGCGGCGTCAGCCCCGAGCACCCCAGCGTGCAGCACGGTGTTGACTACCTCCTCCGCACCCAACGCAGCGACGGCTGCTGGTGGGGACGCTGGGGCGTGAACTACATCTATGGCACGTGGCAAGCCGTCAACGGCCTGCGCAGCGCGGGCCTCTCGCCCTCGCACCCGGCGCTCGCGAAGGTCCGCTCGTGGCTGCTGAGCATCCAGAACCCCGACGGCGGTTTCGGTGAGACCGCCAACAGCTACCTCGATCCGCGACTGGCGGGCAAGGGCCCCAGCACCGCGAGCCAGACTGCCTGGGCGCTGATGACCCTGCTGAACGTGCTGCCCGAGGATCATGTCTCTGCGGCACGGGCCGCGGAGTACCTGATGAAGAACCAGCTCTGCGAAGACAAGCCGCCGTATGTTGCGAGCAAGAGCTTCGGCGATGCGAAGTCCCAAAGCCGAGCGGGCGCGAACGCTGGCAAGCCCAGCGCGCGGGCGAGCGAGCTCGCTTCGGTCTACGACCTTTCACCCGAACGGCTGGGTGTCTACCCGCCTGAAGACCACCGCGCCGTGGCCGACGCGTCGATCGACCACATCCGCGACTATCGCGGCGGCTGGAACGAGCACTGGTTCACGGGCACCGGATTCCCGAAGGTCTTCTATCTGCGGTATCACCTGTACCGCCACAGCTTCCCGCTCAAGGCGCTGGCGCGGTACGAGCGCCGCCTGAAGAACCCGGGCGTGTATTGATCGCGGGGCGCTCAGCCCCAGATCGCGTGGATCATCGACGCGATGATCAGCGACATCCCCACGAGTCCGACGATGCTGACCTTGATCAGCGTCGCGGCGAGCCGTCCTGCGGCCGCCCCGATGCCGACCTTTGTTGAGTGCTGCATCGTCGAGCCCGTGTGGTAGCGTTGCAGGAGCATGGCGAAGAGCCCCGCGCCGATGGCCGAGCCGATGACCGTGCCCAGCGGCGGCGGGGGGACGAACGTCCCGATGATGGCGCCGATGATTGCACCGAGGATGGAGCCGATGGATGCGGAGCGCGAGCCGCCGGCCCTTTTGCTGCCGTAGGCCGAGGCGACGAGTTCGAGCACTTCGCCCAGCAAGGCGATCGCCACGCACGTGACCAGCAGCCAGACCGGGAAGACGGTTTGCGAGTATGTCGAGCCCCACCATTGCACGCCGCCGGCGACGATGAGCAGGAACCACACGCCCGGCAGCGTGAGCAGCGCCATCCCCAGCGCGAGCAGGGAGGCGAAGAGCATGATGGCGAGCCAGAGCAGTTCCATGGGCGTGGTGTCTCGTGCGATCGTTCAGACGGATGAACCATCAGACATGTTCGGAAAATCGTCAGGGTGATTGCAAACGATGCCACAGCTCGTCGAGCTTCGTGGGTGAAACAGGCGTGGGACCCGCGAGGTCCTGCGCGAAGATCGTCACGCGGTACTCCTCCAGCAGCCAGCGGTACATCGCGGCACTCTCTCTGCGTGGATCGTCGGGCGCGAAGTTCTCGCGCAGCGCGTCGAGGTCGTCGAGCCGACGGTGCACGTCGCGGGCCAGCCGCTGGTCTTTCTCAACGCCCGCGGCACCCTGCGCCTTCGCCCGGCTCAGTCTTCGCTCCAGCGCACGCAGATACTTCGGATAACTCTTGAACCACGGCATCGGGGCCGCGACGAGGAAATCGGGCGTGATCAGCGCGCCGAGCTGGTCCAGCGCGTCGTCCTTGATGGGCTCTGCCCACGAAGAGTTCAGCGCGTTGAGGGCGAGCGCCACCCGCTGCCGCTCGGTGAGGATCTCGCTGAAGAGCTCCGCGGTGACTTTGATCTGATCGTCGATCCACGGCTCCGCGGGTTTGAGTCGGCGTTTGAACTCGCCCTGCGTGCGGACAAGTGCGCCGTCGCGCACGAACGTCAGCTCGCAGGCGCGCAGGGCGATCTGCTCGCGGAGTTGTTCCTGCGTGCCGAAGGGCGAGTAGAGCAGCGCGAGCTGGTTGAAGCCCTTGATGCTGGAGAGGTACTTGCGCAGTTCGTCCTTGATCGCCAGGCGGAACAGACGCACCTGCGCCAAGCGGTGCGAATAGACCGCCTCGGGCAGGCTCGCGAAGAGTCGCAGCGCGCACAAGCCGTCGGCCTGGTTCGCCAGCGCCGGGTACGCGCTGACGCGGAAGGCGTTCTCACGCACCGAGGCGTCGATCGGCGGCAAATCGACCTCGAGCATCTCGGGCGGGTCGTCGAAGGTCCAGTTCGTCAGGTTGTCGATGATCCACGGGCTCTTGACGCGCTCGTTGAGCGCACGCGTGGCGCGGGCGTTGACCGTTCGGCGCAGCGCGAAAAGATCACGCCCCTGCAGCATCGCACGCCCGGCCCGATCGACCACGATGAAGTTCAACGACAGGTGCCGACGGAGCTCGGCGAAGTTGAAATCCCCGGGCAGAATGTCCACCCGCGCCATGGTGGAAAGCTCGTGCGCCAGCGCCTCGATCATCGGGCGATCGGTCTGCGTCAGCGTGCGGGCAAGTTCCGCCGCGACGGGCGCAACGGGGCTGAAGGCGACGCGCAAACGCTTGGGCAGCGAGCGGATGAGCGTTTCGAAGAGTTCGCTGCGGAACCCGGGCACGAGCCAGCTCGCCGCGCGGTGATCGATTTCCGCGAGGCGATCGATGGGCACGATGACGCTGACGCCGTCGGCATCGTCGCTCTCGTCGTGCAGATAGCGGAGCTTCATCGCTTCGCCCGCTCGGCAGAGGTGCAGCTCATCGGGGTAGAGCCGATCGAGGTCCGCGTCGTCGCTGAGGGCGATGACGTCGGAGCGCTGCATGAAGAGCAGGCGGGGCTCTTTGAGCTCCGCGTGGTGCCGCCATTTCTCGAACGCCGCCCCGCTGAGGGCGTGCTCGGGGAGGCGGTCGTCGAAGAACGCGAAGCGCCTTGATGTGTCGGCCAGGATGTCCGCGCGGCGCAGCTTGTGCTGCAGGCTCTTCGCCTCGTGCAGCAGGCGCTGGTTGTGCGCCATGAACTCGCCCCGCGTGGGCAGGAGTCCCTCGACGAGCGCGCTGTGGATGAAGATCTCGCGCGAGAGCTTCGGGTCGATCCGCTCGAAGGGCACCCGGCGTTTGGGCACGATCGTGAGCCCCAGCAGCGTGACCTTCTCGTACGCCATCACGCGAGCGGAACGCTCGTCGTAATGCTCCTCGCTGTACGAGCGCTTCAGCAGGTGCTCGCCCGCCTGCTCGATCCACTCGGGCTGCACGCGCGCGACCGCGCGGGCGTAGAGCTTGGTGGTGCGGACGAGCTCCGCCGCGACGATCCACTGCGGGTTGCGCTTGAAGAGCGACGAGCCTGGGAAGATCTGGAACTTCGCCCCGCGTGCACCGTCGTACTCGAAGAGATCGCCCTTTTTGCCGATGCCCGAGAGCAGGCCCGTCAGCAGCGCGCGGTGGATCGCCTCGTACAGCGGCGTGATGGGCGTTTTCTCTTCCACGCCCTGCGCGGTGTGCAGCTCGCGCCGATTGGTGTGACGCGGCAGGAGCTGATCGCGACGATCGCGCGAGCGCTGGTGGTGGTGATGGCTTTGCCCGCGCCCGTGGTGTGAACCTCCGGAGCCATCGCGCCCGGCGCCGCTGTGCCCGAGACTCCCGCCCGGCAGTTCGCTGATCATGTCCAGCAGTTGACGGTGGACTTCGTCCCACTCGCGCAGGCGCACGAACGACAGGAACTCGCTTCGGCAGAGTTTTCGCAACTTCGCGGCCGAGAGCTTCGCGGATTGATCCTTGAAGTACCACCACAAGCGCAGGTACGAGACGAAGTCGCTCTGCTCATCACGGAACCGCGCGTGCAGCAGGTCGGCCTTCTGCTGATGCTCCAGCGGCCGCTCGCGCGGGTCCATCACCGACAGGGCCGCGACGATGATGAGCACCTCTTCCAGCGCGCCGACCATCGCACGCGTCTCACGCGGCGGATTGGGCGTTCGCGATGGTGTCGGCGCTGGAGTCGACGCGCCGCGAGCATTCGCGCCACCACGTTGCGGAGACGCTGAAGCAGCCGGCTGATTGACGCGACGGTGCGTGCTGGCGGCCTTCATCTCACCGTCACGCGCCGCCAGAATGATCCGCGCGATCGGCGGGTCCACAGGCAGGCGGGCCATAAGCGTGCCCAGGCTCGTCAGCTCGCCCTTCTCGTCCACCGCCTGCAACTGCCGAAGCGTGTCGAACGCATCGGAAATCATCCGATCTTCCGGAGGCTCGACAAAAGGGAACGTCGTTGCGTCGCCCAGCCGCAGCGCGAGCATCCGCAAGAGCACGGCCGACAGATTCGTTCGCAGAATCTCGGGCGTCGTGAACTCCGGGCGCATCCCCAGATCCTGCTCACTGTACAGGCGTATGCACACGCCCGGGCCCACGCGCCCGCAGCGCCCCGCGCGCTGCTGCGCGCTGGCCTTGCTGATCGCCTCGATGGGCAGGCGGTGCACCTTCGTCTTCGGGCTATACCTGCTCATCCGCGCGAAACCCGAGTCGATCACGCTCCGCACGCCCGGCACCGTGATCGACGTCTCCGCAACGTTCGTCGCGAGCACGATCCGCCGCTTGCTCGAACGCTGAAAGACCTTCATCTGCTCCGCGCCGCTGAGGCGTGCGAACAGCGGCACGATCTCCGCGTGATTCCCCCATCCCGCTTCTTCCAGAAGCTCCGCCGTCTCGCGGATCTCGCGCTCGCTGGCGAGGAAGACCAGGATGTCCCCCTCGGTGTCGTGCGCCAGTTCCGCAACCGCCGACACGATGGCGTGCTCGACCTGGTCTTCAAGCTCATCCTCGGTCTGCGCATCGACCGGGCGATAGCGCACCTCAACCGGGTATGTCCGACCAGAGACCATCACGATCGGCGCGTTGTCGAAGTGGGCGCTGAAGCGCTGCGGGTCGATGGTGGCGCTGGTGATGATGAGCTTCAGGTCTGGTCGCTTGGGCAGCAGTGTTTTCAGGTACCCGAGCAGGAAGTCGATGTTCAGCGAGCGTTCGTGCGCCTCGTCGATGATGATCGTGTCGTAGAGCTCCAGCAGCGGGTCACTCTGGATCTCTGCGAGCAATACGCCGTCGGTCATGACCTTGATGTGCGTGTGCGGCGCGGTCTGATCGCTGAATCGCACCTTGAAGCCCACCGCGCCGCCCAGCTCGCTGCCCAGTTCGTCCGCCAGTCGCTGCGCAACCGAGCGGGCGGCGATGCGTCGTGGCTGCGTGTGCCCGATGAGCCCCGCGACACCTCGGCCCAGTTCCAGGCAGATCTTCGGCAGCTGTGTGGACTTGCCCGAGCCCGTCTCGCCGCAGACAACGACGACCTGACTGCTCGACAGCGCCCGCGCGATCTCGTCGCGCTTCTCGCTGATGGGCAGTTCGGGTGGAAAAGTCGGTCGAGGCCGCACGGCCGCCCGGCGCGTGCGTCGCAGTGCCGAGCGATCGATGTCGGAGGCGAGCTTGATCAGCGCCTGCGGATTGTCGCGCCCGCCGGTGCGCGCACGAACAAGGCCCTGCAACCGCTGGCGAAATCGTCGCTGGTCCGCCGTCATGCACTGGGCGATGCGAGAACGCAGTTCATCCGCCGTCGGCACGCGCGCCGGTGAAGCGGCGGGTGAATGAGCGATGACCGGTGGATTCTGTGAAGCCGAGTCGTTCGGGAGTGAGGGGGGGGGGGGGGTTGGAGCGGAGGAGGCAGGGAACAGGGGTGGCGGAGCGGTCGTGCTGGCTTCGCCGCCGGCTGGTTCGGTCGGTGTGGACGGGTTGTGAAGAGGATCGGCGTCCACAGGTCTGACAATCGTAAGCGCGGGACGCGGAACGATCCGCCAAGAGTCCCCCTCACGTCGATACAAATACCCAGACGACAAGATTTCATCGCGTGGAGAACCTCGTGGCACGAGCGTGCCACGGCTCGGTCACGTCGAAGGTGTCCGGAGCGTGAAAGACCGGCTCAGAGTTGTTCTTTGAGGTTCGCGCTGGCGCGGAATCCGCAGGAGGTCGAGGGCTTGATCTCGATGACCTCCTTGGTGATAGGCGAAACACCCTTGCGTGCGGGGCGTTTGCGTTTGACGAAGGTTCCGAAGCCGCTGATGGCGACTTTGTCCTCGGTCTTCAGCCCATCGGTAATGGCCTTCAGCACGGTATCAACAACACGGGCCGCGTCGGCTTTGGTGCCCTTGAGTTCGGCTGCTACCGCTTCGATCAGGTCGGTTTTGTTCATACCCACGATCCTCGTATTTCGGAGCGATCGGACCCTGAAGGAACACTCGGGAGAACACCCGAGCCGCGAATTCCCACAGCATTCGGTGATGGAGAGACTATCCGATTTTCTCAGATTGTCAATCTGGGAAGTTTGAACACAGAAAAAGAACCACCAACCGGTCAAGTTCTTTATCCGCCGGGGCGGGCAAACCGTCGGAACGGGCGTAAACTTGGAGCAATGGCTCAGCAGGGTTCCAGTTCGCAACCTTCTCCCCACGCGCAGGGGGGACCAACGGGCAGCTCCAAACAGCCCGCACGTTGGAATGTTGTGCTCTTGAACGATGACGATCACTCGTTCGATTACGTCATTCGGATGGTGCAAGAACTGTTCTATCAGAACCACGAGCAGGCGCAGCGCATCGCCGAGACGATCGACTCATCAGGCCGAGCGGTGGTTTTCACCACGCACAAAGAGCACGCCGAACTCAAGGTCGAGCAGATCCACGGCTACGGCCGCGACCCGATGGTCTCGCAGAGCAAGGGGTCGATGGCGGCGGTGATCGAACCGGCCGAGTGATCATCGCGGTGATCACGTGCGTGAATGGTTCAAACGCGAACCACAAAATACTCCACAACTCCGTTCAAACCTGATTGCCCGAGCCCGCGAGTCAAGGGCTTATCCGCTACGGGTTCCCCTCGATACTTCACCTTCGGTTTGGATACTGATCGGAGGAGTTTCCCGATACTCCGGGGTTGTTGCTGAATAGGCCGATTTTTGCTGGATTTCGGCCCGGAAAGAGTGATTATCCAACGCCTTGGATACGCACGCGGCGGCCGATCGCCGGGGTGTATGGGGGGCGATGGGGGCGGTGTTGAACATGGTTGTTGAACGTTTCTCTCTTTCCCGGAGGCTGAAGATGAAGAGTGTGATCAACGGTTTGCGCGCTGCGCGGTGGTCGAACTTGGGCGCGGGGTGTGCGGTGGTTTCGGCGCTGGCGCTCACCCTCAGCGCCGGGGCTCAGACCCCGGTTCTTGTGAAGAACATCAATCTCACCGGCGGGCCCGCGTCAAGCCCTTCCACGGCCGTGCGCTGCGGGAGCAAGGCCTTCTTCACCGCTGACGACGGCGTGAACGGCGCAGAACTGTGGGTCACCGACGGCACGAGCGCCGGCACGGTGTTGGTCAAGGACATCCGCCCCGGTCTCAACGGCGCGTCGATCTCCGGGATCACCAACCTCGACGATTCGCGCGTGATCTTCTCCGCGAACAACGGCGTCGACGGCAGCGAACTCTGGATCAGCGACGGCACCGACGCCGGCACCGCCAAGATCATCGAGATCAACCTCCTCGGCAACGCCTCGCCCGGCTCGATCACCAACATCGGCGGCGGCGTCTGCGTCTTCACCGCCAACGACGGCAACACCGGCATCGAAGTCTGGCGTACCAACGGCACCAGCGCCGGCACCTACCGCATCAGCGATATCGCCCTTGGCAGCACCAGCTCCAGCCCCTTCGGGTTCACCGTCTACAACGGCAAGGTCTACTTCCGCGCCACCGGCACCACCGGCGGCACCGAGCTCTACTCAACCGACGGCACCAACCTCGCCTCCACCGCGCTGGTGAAAGACATCAACACCACCAACAGCACCGCCCCCTCCAGCCCCGACAACTTCGTCGTCTTCAATTCCAAGCTCTACTTCACCGCCACCGACGGGCTCACGGGCACCGAGCTCTGGACCACCGACGGCACCGCCGTGGGCACCGTGCAGGTCAAGGACATCCGCGCCGGTGCCAACAGCTCCAGCCCCACCGCGCTCACGGTCTACAACGGGAAGATCTACTTCGCCGCCGACGACGCCACCAACGGCGTTGAACTCTGGTCCAGCGACGGCACCAACGCCGGCACCGTCCTGTTCGCCAACATCAACACCACCAGCCCCACCGCCTCGTCAAGCCCCACCGGCCTGCGCGTGGTCAACGGGCTGCTCACGTTCTCCGCTTCCGACGGCGTGCTCGGCACCGAACTCTGGAAGTCCGACGGCACCCTCGCCGGCACATCCATCGTCAAGGACATCAGCCTGGGCATCGGCAGCTCCAGCCCCGTGAACTTCACTGTTGTGAATCTCACCGGTGTGGGCGAGCGGCTCTTCTTCTCCGGGACCACCAACGCCGAGGGGCAGGAACTGTGGGTCAGCGACGGCACCACCGCCGGCACGATCCTCCTCCGCGATTCTCGCGTCGGCACCAGCAACGGCTCGCCCCTGGCCCTCATGGATTTCAACGGCGTGCTGCTCTGCTCGCTCGATGACTCCGTCGTCGGTCGCGAAATGTTCAAGAGCGACGGCACCGTCGTTGGCACCACGCTGCTGAAGGACATCCGCACCGGCACCGCGGGCAGCAGCCCCTCGAACCTTGGAGCCGTGGGCTCGTCGGTCTTCTTCCGCGCAACCGACGGCGTCAACGGCATCGAGCTCTGGAAATCCGACGGGACCGAGAGCGGCACGTACCTCGTCAAGGACATCAACCCCGGCACCGGCGACAGCTTGGTCCAGAGCGTCGTCGACGCCAACGGCACCGCCTACTTCAACGCCAACGACGCCACCAACGGCGCCGAACTTTGGAAGTCCGACGGCACCAGCGCCGGCACGGTCATGGTCAAGGACCTCAACCCCGGTTCGCTGAGCTCCTCACCCTCGAACCTCGTCTGGACGGGCAGCGAGGTGGTCTTCGCCGCCTCCGACGGCACGGTGGGCAACGAACTGTTCAAGAGCGACGGCACGGTCGCGGGCACGCTGAACGCCGCGGACATTCAGGCTGGCCTCAGCAGCAGTACCCCGGGTGCGGGGATCCGCGTGGGCAACAAGGTCTTCTTCTCCGCCTTCACCAGCGCGCTGGGCACCGAGCTGTACGTGTACGACGCCGGGACGGTGAGCCTTGTGAAGGACATCGCCGCGGGCACCAGCGGCTCGACGCCCAGCAACTTCGCCGTCTTGGGCGGGGTGCTGTACTTCGCCGCCACCGACAACTCAGCCCTCGGCGGCGGACGCGAACTGTGGAAGTCCGACGGCACCAGCGCGGGCACCGTCCGCGTGAAGGACATCCGCCCCGGCACCACCGGCAGCGGTCCGCTGCAACTCACCACCGTCGGCAACAGAATCTTCTTCACCGCCAACGACGGGACCAACGGCGAAGAACTGTGGGTCACCGACGGCACCGAGGCCGGGACCGTCATGGTCAAGAACCTCGACGGCAGTTCCAGCAACAGTTCGCCCAGCAACCTGGTTGCCCTGAACGAAACCACGCTGCTCTTCTCGGGCAATGCGGGAATCGCCACGGGCAGCGAGCTGTGGAGCAGCGACGGGACCAACGCCGGGACCGTGCTGGTCAAGGACATCAACCCCACCGGCGGCAGCTTCCCCGTCAACATGACGCCCGCCAACGGCAAGGTCTACTTCCAGGCCACCGACGGCACCACCGGCAGCGAGCTCTACGTCACCGACGGCACCACCAGCGGGACCAGCCAGGTCGCCAACATCAACCCCGTCGGCAGCAGCACCCCGCGGAACTTCAAACTCGCCGGCAGCAAACTCTTCTTCACGGCCGACAACGGCTCGGAAGGTGAAGAGCTCTGGGTGATCAACTTCGCCACCAGCGTCGCGGGCTGCAACCCCGCCGACATCGCCTGCGACGACGGCACGCCCCTCGCGGCCGCGCCGGGTTGCACCAACAGCACCAGCGGTCCGAACGAGGGTGACTACAACGCCTTCTTCGCCGCGGATGGGTTCTTCTTCCAAGCCGGTCAGGGTCTCGCCGCGGTTGGCGGAACGTGCGACATCGCCTGCGACGACGGCACCCCGCTCTCCGCCGCCCCCGGCTGCGTGAACAACGGCGTGAACGAGGGCGACTACAACTGCTTCTTCAACAACCTCTTCCTGCCGTGCATCTGAGATCACCGAAGGTTTGTGATTGAGATGGGCTTCGGTTGATCCTTCGATTTGCTGATCTTCCGATACCGGCTGAGAAACGCGAGTTATGGTGAAACCCCCGGTCCGGTCGGATCGGGGGTTTTCGTTTCTCCGTAGATGCGGAAGTTCAGTCATGGCGGCTGAGCTACGCTTCCGCCGAAGCACCGGGTGAAGAGTTTCAGGCGCGAGCAAGCGAGCCGACGAGCGTGGACGAACGGGTCAAATCACCAACCAGCGAGGCATCAACACCCCAAACAGGTGGTCAGCAGGGTGATTCGTTGCCGTCGTCGTCGAGCGAACCGGTGGATTACAAGGGGATCGCGAAGAAGACGTTCCCGGCGCTCATCATGGCCGCGGGCGCGGCGTTGCTGACGCCGATCGGCTCGCTGGTGCTTTTCTGGCACATGAACGAAGCCTCGGACTGGCTGAACAGCCACGGGGACATGGCCTTTGCGATCTTCGCCATCGGGTTCGGTCTGGCGGCGGGGTTCGCGTGCTTGCCGACGTACGCCGCGAGCATCCTGGGCGGGTGGGCGCTGGGTTTTCAGCTCGGCTTCCCCGCGGCGATGGTGGGCTTCACGCTCGGGGCGATCATCGGCTACGGCGTCTCGCGTCTGGTGGTGCGATCACGGGTCGAGAGCGTGGTGGAGAGCAGGCCTGAATGGCGGGCCGTGCGCGACGCGATGGTGGGCCAAGGGTTCTGGCGGACGTTCCTGATCGTGACGCTTGTGCGTGTGCCGCCGTCGTCGCCCTTCGCGATTACGAATCTGGTGATGGCGTCGGTGCAGGCCCGGTTGCTGCCGTTCATGCTGGGGACGCTGGTGGGGATGGCCCCGCGGACGGGGCTGGTGGTCTATCTGTCGGTGCTGGCGCACGAAAAGTACAAGACCGCGAAAGAAGCGGCCAACAACACGCCGGGGTGGTACGTCCCGGTTGGGATTGCTTTGGGTGTGATCGTGCTGGTGGTGCTGGGGATCATCGCCAAGAGCGCGCTCCGCCGCGTGACGCAGGTTCAACCCGCGAAGGCGTAGAACGGTGCGCGGCGACGTCAACAGTTACGGGAGGTAGGAGAAGCCCACCACGCCGTCGGCGTTGGCGGTGACTTTCACGGTCTTGGTGTAAACGCGAGTCTTGTAGACCGCGCGGACCTGATACTCGCCCGGCTGAAGGTTTGGCAGCCGAAGTACCGCGCCGTCCAGCGGCACCGAGTTCGCTTTGCTCGTCCCCGGCGCGACGACGAAGACACTCCAGTTCGGCCAACTGTTCTCCGGATCAATCGTGATCACCAGCCCGGTGCGATATCCGAGCGAGGGCGGCTCGGGCGAGCGTCGCGGCGGGGTCAGCGGCGCGCCCACCGCCGACATGGGCAGCGCCATCGAGAATGCCAGAGCCCCGAGGCTCAGCAAGCCCAGCCCAACGATCAGCGAACGTGACGGACGACGGGGTGCGGTGCTCATGGTCGTTGCTCCGGGCGTCGAGGGGTTTGTTGGTGAACGCTCACCGTGCCGGTTGATTGGCACTGTTGACGCCCTCAACCGGATGCTCGCTGGGTGGCGGACCACGCGCCGGATGTGTGCGGAATCGGGGAAGTTCCCGATTCCCACGCGATTCAGGGGTGAACCCGCGCTCTGTGCAGAAAACCCGCGCGATGCGGGCGGCTCGGTACACTGACGCGATGAACACCCAAGCCGAGCGTCGCGGTTCTTCTGCGTTTGTGCACGCTTTCCTGCCGAGCAGGAAGCACCTGAATCTGTTGGCACGCGCGGGCTTGGCGGGCGCGATGGTCATCAGCGGCTCCTTGGGTTTGGTTGCGTGCGCGGGGCGAAATCACTCCGAGACGTCGGCGCCTCTGATTGAGCCCGCGACGCCCAAGCGGCCGGTGACCGACACGTACCACGGCGTGACCGTCACCGAGAACTACCGCTGGCTTGAGGACCCGGCCGGCGCGGCTGTGCGGCCGTGGATCGATGCGCAGAACGAACTGACGCGTGCGAGCCTGAGCGCCTTTCCGGGGCGTGCGAGCATCGAGGCGCGCGTGAAGGAGATTCTCTCCGCACCCACCACGCGCTGGCTGGATGCGCACGTGCTCAGCAGCGGGAAGGTGCTGGCGGTGAAGCTCCAGCCCCCCGCACAGCAGCCCGTGCTGGTGGTGCTGAACAGTTTGAATGATGCCGCTTCGCAGCGTGTGCTGGTTGATCCCAACGCCATCGACGGCGGCGCGACGACGATGGACTGGCACATCGCCTCGCCCGACGGGCGCTTCGTTGCGGTGTCGCTGAGCAAGGGCGGGACGGAGTCGGGCGATGTGCACGTCTACGACGTTGCCACGGGCAAGCGCGTGGACGAGATCGTCCCGCGTGTGCAGGGCGGCACCGCCGGCGGCTCGCTGGCGTGGTTCCCCGATAGCACCGGGTTCTACTACACCCGATACCCGCGCGCGGGCGAACGCGCCGGCGAGGATATGAACTTTTACATGCAACTCTGGTCGCGCAAGCTCGGCACACCCCTGAGCAGCGACAAATACGAGACGGGCAAGGAACTGCCCCGGATCGCGGAGATCACCGTGCAGGTGCTCAAGTCGAAGTCCGCGTTCAACGGCTCGGCCCTGGCAACAGTTCAGAAAGGCGACGGCGGCGAGTTCATCTTTTTCCTGCGCTCGCCCAAAAACGGCGCGTGGACGCAGATCGCGCAGTACGAGGACCGGATCGTGCAAGCCGAGTTCGGGCCCGACGACGCGGTCTACCTCATCAGCCGAAAGGACGCGCCGCGTGGCAAGCTGCTGCGCATGACCCTCGACGCGCCGACGCTCGCCAGCGCCAAGACGATCATCCCCGAGGGCAAGGACACGCTCGTCAGCGGCTTCGGCGAGGACACGGGCAATCTCGTCATCACCGATTCGCTGATCTACGCGCTCTACCAGCTCGGCGGGCCCAGCGAGGTCCGCGCGTTCGATCACACCGGCAAGCCGATGAGTAAACCCAAGCAGCTCGATATCGCCGCCGCGGGCGGGCTGCATGAGCTCGAGGGCGATCGCCTGCTCTTCAATCAGGTCTCGTACGTTGCGCCCTCCGCGTGGTACGTCTATGACCCGAAGACCAACCAGACCGCGCGCACAGGCCTCGCGACCACGTCGCCCGTGAGCTTCGACGACTACGAAGTCGTCCGCGAGATGGCCACCAGCAAAGACGGCACGCAAGTCCCTGTCAACATCGTCCGCAGGAAGGGCATGGCAACGTACATGAACTCGCCGGCCCTGCTGACGGGGTACGGCGGCTACGGCATCAGCCGCGAACCGGCCTTCAGGCCAGTCAACATCGCGCTGCTGGAGCGCGGGTTCATTTGGGCCGAGGCGAACATCCGCGGCGGCGGCGAGTTCGGCGACCGCTGGCACCGTGAAGGCGCGCTGACGAAGAAGCAGAACGTCTTTGATGACTTCATCGCCGCGGGCGAGCACCTGATCAAACGCAACTACACGAACCCGCAGATGCTCGCGATCGAAGGCGGCAGCAACGGCGGCTTGCTCGTGGGTGCCACGCTCGTGCAGCGCCCGGACCTCGTCCGCGCGGTGGTCGGGCACGTGGGGATCTACGACATGCTCCGTGTTGAGCTTTCGCCCAACGGCGCTTTCAATGTGCCGGAGTTCGGAACGGTGAAGGACCCCGAGCAGTTCAAGGCGTTGTACGCGTATTCGCCCTATCACAACGTCACCGACGCGGTGTACCCCGCGACGCTGCTGCTGACGGGGATGAACGACCCGCGTGTGGATGCGATGCAGTCGCGGAAGTTCGCCGCGAGATTGCAGGAGGCGGCACGAACGGTGAAAGGCGCACGCCCGGTGCTGCTGCGGACGAGTTTCGACAGCGGGCACGGCATGGGCACGCCCCTGAACGAGCGCATCGCCCAGACGGTCGACGTGCACACGTTCCTGTGCTGGCAACTGGGTGTCAAGGTTCAGTAAGCCCGCGGCGAGTTGACGGGAAAACAGGGTTGAACGGTTGAGCAGGCCGGTACGTGCGCGGTAGGCTGTACGTATGAGCCATGAGCACACCGAGCCGACGATGAGCGACGATCGCCCGACCGTACCCGGAGCCAACGCGGATGCCATGAGCAGCGGCGCGAGCGCGTTGCCGCCGATGGTTGATGGAACCGAATGGTCACGGCGTGATCTGTTGCGACTGGGCGGCGTGGGCGCGCTGATGGCGGCCGCAGGCTCGCTGACAGGGTGCAAGACCCGGCTGATCCACCTCGACGAGCGCGAGACGCTGCCGCTGACGGGCGCGCCGCTCGCCGGCCCGCGACCGAGCGGCGCTTTCCGTCTCGTGCACTTCACCGACATCCACATCAAGCCCGAGCACAACGCCGAGCAAGGCACCCGCACCGCCCTGCGTCACGTGCGCCAGACCGCCCCCGACGCGCAGCTCCTGATCACCGGCGGCGACCTGCTCATGGACGCCATGGACCAGACCAAGGAACGCACCAGCGAGTACTGGTCGATTTTTCAGCGCGTGCTCAAGGACGAATGGAAAGGCCCCGTCGAGCACTGCATCGGCAACCACGACATCTGGGGCTGGGGCAAAGAGAAGAGCAAAACCACCGGCAGCGAACCCCTCTGGGGCAAAAAGTGGTGGATGCAGATGGTCAACAAGCAGCGCACCTACGGCAGCTTCGACCAGGGCCCCTGGCACATCGTCATTCTCGATTCGGTGCAGCCCTATCTCGACGGCTATCAGGGTGGGCTCGACGAAGAACAGTTCGCCTGGCTGGAGAACGACCTCGCCAACGTCGCACCGGGGCGCTTCACGCTCATCGTCTCGCACATCCCGATCCTCAGCATGGGCATGATCGACTGTGATGCACGCAAACCGCCGGAGCCCGGCCCGCGGCGCGAGGGGTTCCACATCGGCATCGGCGCGATCATGATGGACGCGCACCGCCTGTTGCGGCTCTTCCAGAAGCACCCGCACGTGAAGGCCTGCCTCAGCGGGCACATCCACATCGTCGAGCACCTGCGATACCTCGGGATCGACTTCTTCTGTTCGGGCGCGGTCTGCGGCATGTGGTGGCGCGACTTTGCCGCGAATCGCGAGTTCATGACCAAGCGGCACCGCCAGGGCGATGTGCCGGTGGAGCTGCGCCCCGCGCGGGCCGACCCGGGGTACGCGGTGGTTGATCTGCATCCCGACGGGCGCGTGACGAGCGTGTATCACACCTTCGCGTGGACGCCCTCGAAGTAACGTCGTTCGCCAGCGGCATCAGCCGCCGGTGCTGTCGGATCCGCCCCCGCGGCCGCGCTTGATCTCGGCCTTGCGGTCGGCCCAGCGCACCTTCAGCCTGTGCTCAATCTTCAGCAGGTCCAGACATTTGCCCACGACGAAATCAACGATCTCGTCGATGCTCCGCGGCAGCAGATAGAACCCCGGGTTCGCGGGCGCGACGATCCCGCCCGCGAGCGTCACCTGGCGCATGTTTTCAATATCGATCAGGCTCAGGGGCGATTCGCGGTGCACGAGCACAAGCGTTCGGCGTTCCTTCAGCGTCACCATCGCCGCCCGCGCCAGCAGGTTGCTCCCCGAGCCTGTGGCGATGTACCCAAGGGCCGTGCTCGAGCACGGGATCACCACCATGCCGTCGTGATGGAACGAGCCCGAGGCGATCACCGCGCCGACGTCCTTGTGCGGGTGCACGAAGAATCGGCTCTGCATCTGCTTGAGCTCCGCCGCCGGCACGTCCTGCTTTAGGCTCGGGCACAGCTCAGCGAGATCAAGACGGGTGATGTTCAGTTCATCGTGCAGAAGCTGCCGCCCGTATTCGGTTGCGACCAGGTGCACCTCGTGCCCCAGCAGCATGAGCTGCTCGACCAGTCGCGTGGCGTACGCGGCGCCGCTGGCACCGGAGATCCCGACGACGACGCGCTTTCGGCCGTTGGTTGCGGCGTAGGTGGGGGTGGGGGGGGTGGAGGTGGCGGAAGGTGAAGCCTGGACCTCTTCGCTGCTCGTGCGTGAGCGGCGTGGCTTGGACTTCCCTGCACCCGTTGCGGATCGATCGGCGCGCGTGCTGCCCATGGTGTTTCGGCTCGTGAAAAGAAGGAACCGTTGGCGGCGAGGGGTGTGTGCTTCCCTCGATGAACGGCGATCGCCGCGGAAGGCGGAGAGGCGGGTGGGGGGGGTGGGTGGGGAATGTTAGTCCGCGCGTGGGCGTTGCACGGGCCTTGGGGGCGTTGATGCCGCGATCATCAACCCACCGGCATAAACTCCGGCAGCGAAGGTCGATCAGATCCCTGACCACCGCGGAGTCCACACGTGAGCACCCGTTCAGCCAACGACGTTCTTTCTGCCCAGTCTCTCCAGCTTGCCCAGCCGGCCAGTCATGCCGCTCGTCGGCGTCTTCGCGGCCTCGTCGCGGCCGTCATGCTCGCCGGGTCGCTGCTGGCCTTGCCAGGATGTCCGACGGCGGGCCTGGTGAACTATCCGGAGATCCCGGGCGATTCGATCTCCAACTCGGTGAACAACCCCCCGGTGCCCCAGGTTGTGACGGCGGCTCTGGAATACACCGTGCGGCGCTTCCCGCCCGCGCCGGTGCGCACGCTGGGGGAGATCTCAACCGAGCCCTTCGCGGTCAACCTCCCCGCGCCGATGAGCAAAGAGTCGGTCACGCGGATCATTCAGGACTGCTCGCCCCACGCACGCGCCCTGACCGAAAGCTCCAAGAGCCTACCGGTCTACCACGTCTCGCGCATCATCGTCCGCGGCGGCGCAGCCACCGTAGACATCATCCGCCCCGTGCTGACGCTCCCCGATCAGCCCACCAACCCGCTGTACCAGGGCGTGAGCGTCAATCTCCGCGGGCTCCGCGGGCCTTGGACCGTCACGAGCATCCGCCAGTTCCCCGTCGGCTCGCCCGATGTCCCCGCCAACTCGATCGTCCCCGAAGACTGGGACCCGCACGGCAACGTCTCCGAAGAGAAGTAACCCGCCCATCCGCCCATCACGCCGAGAGGCCCTGTTCAACGCCGCTCGCTCCACACCTCCGACCATGAGCACCGACCGCAAGCACCTCGCCAAGCTCATCGCCGATGCCTGCGTCCTCCGCGGGACGTTCACGCTCCGCTCTGGGCAGATCTCCAACTACTACGTCGATAAGTACCTCTTCTCGACGCGTCCGGAAGTGCTCAAGCCGCTGAGCGCGCTCTTCGCTGAACGCATCGAGCAGATGGGCCGACAGGCGGGCATCGCGCCGACGCGCCTCGCGGGGGCCGAGCTTGGTGGCATCCCGCTCGTCACTGTCGCCTCGCTCGCCACGGGCCTGCCGTCGATCTTCGTGCGCAACGCCAAGAAAGACTACGGCACGGCCAAGCAGCTCGAAGGCAAGCTCGAAAAGGGCGACCCCGTCGTCTTCGTCGAGGACGTCGCCACCACCGGCGGGCAGGCCCTTGAAGCCGTGAAGGTCCTCCGCGAAGCCGGCGCGAACGTGCTGGGCGTCATCGCCACCATCGACCGCCTGCAGGGCGCACGCGAGAACGTCGAAAAGGCCGACCTGCGCTTCGACGCGCTCTTCACCAAGCGCGACCTGGGCATCAACGACTAACCGTTGTCGCAGGTGCACCGCACCCTCAGAGCCCTCGACTTCAGTCGAGGGTGCTTTGCTCTTTCTCAAACCACCGCACCCACGCACACGAAAAGACGACGACTACTTCTTCTTTTCGCCTTCGCCGGCCTTCTTCTCAACAAAGGCCTCCGGTGCCACCGCTTTGAGGATCGGTTCCAGGAACGCGCGGTTGTCGAACTTCACGCCCGCCGAGGTATTCTCCGCGAACCGCACCACCACCAGATCAAACTGCGGCAGCACGTACAGCCGCTGCTTCCCCAATCCCGCGGCCATGTACACCTCCACCGCCTTGCCGTCGGGCGTGGTGATCGGCTTGCTTTGCTGATCGAAGTTCCGCCGCTTGAGTACTTCGGAAAGCCCCTCACGCCCGATCCCGTCTGCCACCGACGACGTCGTATCGCCCGAGCGCAGCAGCCACCACGTCAGCCCGTAGCTGGGGTTGTTCGCGCTGTTCTTGAAGCACTCCGCCAGCAGCTCGGGCTTGATGATCGTGACCTTCTCACCCTTCTCGGTGGTCCACGAGCCTTGGTTGAGGATGAACTGCCCGAACTTCACCCACTCGCGGGCCGAGAGCCCGCACCCGCCGGGGAGGTTGGCGTTGCCCTTTTTGTCCTTGCCCACGAACCCGACCTTCAAGCCGATGGGATTGAAGATCTTTTCGGTGTACCAATCCCACACCGTGCCCTTGTACCCCTTCGCCTTGAGCTTGCGTTGCAGCAGCTCGCCGAAGGCGTAGAAGTGATTGCCGCCATAGGCGAACTGCTCGCCGGGCTTGCCGGTCATCGGAGCGGCGACCGCTTGCCCGAACCAATCGTCGCGCCCCGTGCGGTCGATCGCCCCCGCGAAGCCCGGCTTGCCACCATCGCCCAAGAGCGCACTGCCCTTGCGTGCGCCGGGGTTGGAATCGGGCTGCAATCCGCTGGAAAGTTCAAGCAGATTCCGCACCGTGATCTGGCTCTTCACCGGATCGTCCTTCCACTCGCTGATCGTCAGGCAGGCCTTCTCATCGAGCGTGAGCAACCCTTCCTGCACCGCGATCATCGCCGCCACGCCCGTGAAGCTCTTCGTCCCCGACGCCAGCGGGTGCGGCAACTCCGCACGCCAGTTGTTGTTGTACCGCTGATAGAGCGTCTGCCCCTTGTGCTGCACCAGCACCGCGCGGCCGGCAAGCTTTGCGGAGTAGTCCGCCGAGGTGTCGAAGAGTGTGCGCTGCTCGGCGCTCACCCCCGCCGCGACCGTCGCCTCGCCGGTCTTCACTTCACTCTCAGCGCCCTTTTCCTGCTTCTGCTCTTGCTTCTGACCCATGCGCTCGGCGATGCGGTCGCGAAGCCGCCCGTTCTGACCAAGCGCGGCCGAGCTCACGCACAGCACACCACCCGCAAGGGCAATCACCATCGCCAGCCGCGACGTGCTGAGGGCGAACGAATCAGCCGAACGATTCAAACGATTCATCATCAACCTCCACAGAGTGTGAATCATCGGCTGAACGAACAACCAACCCGCCGATTGCCTCCGTGCTGCCAGCGACAATCGGCCTTCCGTACCGATCATCCACCGACCGACCAGACTTCACACGCCGCCACAAACGCTTTACACTCGCGGCATGGCCGACGTCTCCGCATTTCCGAATCTCGTGGTCTTCAATCACCCGCTGATCCAGCACAAGCTCACGCACATCCGTGACTTCGCCACCAGTTATCGACCGTTCCGCGCCCTGCTCTACCAGATCGCCGGGCTCATGTGTTATGAAGTCACCCGCACGTTCCCGACGCGCTCCGTCCCGGTGCAGACCCCCGTCGAGTTGACGCAGGGTCATCGCCTCGTCGGCACCATCACCGTCGTGCCCGTGCTTCGCAGCGGGTTGGCGATGGCCGAGGGAATCCTCGAGATGATGCCCGAGGCCCGCGTGGGGCACCTGGGCCTGGTGCGTGACGAGCACACGCTGAAACCCACCGTCTACCTCAAGCGCTTGCCCAAGGATCTCGACGCCGGCCCGGTCGTCCTTGTCGATCCGATGCTCGCCACCGGGGGCAGCGCCTCGGCCGCCCTCTCGATCCTCCGCGAAGCCGGCGCGAAGGACCTTCGCATGATCTGCCTCGTTGCCTCTCCGGAGGGTGTGCAGCGGATCAAGAACGACCATCCGGAGGTGATGATCTACGCCGCCGCCCTGGATCGCCAGCTCAACGACAAGGGCTACATCATGCCCGGCCTTGGCGACGCGGGGGACCGGATGTACGGCACGGGCTGATCGATTTCACACAATCCGGCCGCATGTTCAAACCGCCGCGGTGTCGTTCTGTTGTAGACTGCGCGGAGGTCACTGCCGCGCGTAAGCCCATCGATCAAGCCGCACCTAAACGCAACCCTCGGAAGAACCCATGCACACGCAGACGAATCTACGCCGCCGCCCGCACGCCTTCGCCATGCTCGACGCTCTGGGCCTTGTGGTCATCGCCGGCGCCTTGGGCAGCATCGCCATGGTCGCGAGCCCCATCTCCAGAGCCCGCGAAAGCTCGAACCAACTCAAGGACGCCACGCAGATCCGCGGCATCGGTCAGTCCATGATCACCTGGTCCGGCAGCAACAAAGAGCAGTACCCGATCCCGGGCAAGTTCGACAAAGACAACGCCACCGTCGCTGAGAAGGGCAACGCGAAGAACACCACCGGCGCGATCTTCTCGATGCTCATCTGGAACGCCTCGATCACGCCCGAGCTGATCGTCAGCCCGATGGAGAACAACCCGAAGATCAAGCCGCTCAAGGCGTACGAGTTGGTTGCGCCCAAAGCCGCCGTGGATCCGAAGAAGGCCCAGTGGGACCCGTCACTTTCGGGCGACATGAACTCCGCCACCGGCGGTCACATCAGCTACGCCAACCTGCAACCCTCGGGCGATCGAATCAAGCGCTGGGCCGACACGTACGACGCCAGCCACGCCCAACTCGCGTACCGCGGCCCACAGATCACCGCCTCGACGGTGCACGACGAGTTCACCGCCACGCCAACGTTCGCGAACCAAAAGAGCCTGACCTTCAATGTCTACACCTACGCGGGCAAGCCCGGCTCATGGAGCGGCAACGTCGCCTTCGCCGACAACCACATCGAGTTCATCGACAACCACTACACCCCGGGCAAGAAGACCGAAACCGGCGCCCAGTACAAGAACGCCAAGGGCGAGAAACGCCCCGACCTGGCCTTCTTCGACGAAAGCGACGACCCGGCGAGCACGAACAACATCCTGGGCATCTTCATCAAGGCCGGCGACAAGCCCGCGGACTACCTCGGCGCGTGGGATTGATCGTGAGCGTGCGAATGTCCGACCTCTCCAGCGTGCTGCAAACACGCGTTGTCCCCGTGGAGCAGGAACCTGAACAGTCGACGATTCAAACCCGCAGCAGACAGGCGGTTTCCCCACCGATCGAAACCGCGCCCTGAAAGTTGAGCGAAAAGACCAGAACAAACCGCGGCAGTGAAATAAACCCCGGTGGTACTTCCGACTTTGGCCCTTCGGCCGGCTTGTCAACGTATCGGTCTGACCGGAATCTGACCTCGCCGGTGCGGCTATCAACAACGATCGGAAGCTTGTCGTTGATCAGCCCCACCCTCCAAACACCTGGCTCGTGCTCGGCAATGGCCGTTCGCGAGAAGACATAGCCCACCATCGCGTTCTTCGACGGCGAAGAAAGCACCGAGACCGTTTCGAAACGAGAGAACAGCAGCCGAGCCGTCTCCGGCAATCCCGCGGGAAGTGGTTCATCACTCACGAGCGGAGTGACCTGCAGGTGCACATTGGTCTCGGCCAGTTTCTCGATCTGATCGAGTACCTCTGTCTCGGACATCTTTGCAACCATCGCATCGATGCGGTTGATGAGTTCTTTGATCTGCGCGTTGCGACGCCGCCACGAAAGTGTGTTGCGGACAAAGAGCACCACTCCGATGCCCGCTCCAACTGCGAGGAAAACGGTGTCCTGAGACGATGCCCCGGGTGTTGATGAGGCCATCATCTTTGAGGTCAAAAAACCGACGGCCGCGCACAAATAGACCGGGTACGCACGAAAAACCCAGACCAAGATCCACAACGAGATCATCAGCACTTTGAACGAACCGGTCGACGCTTTGACAACTTCCGCGTTCACCCGCTGACCCTCGACCGCAGATTGTCCAGACAGTTCATGAAGTTGATGTACGCGTCGTACGGGCTTTCATACGGCGAGAAATACTTGTGCACGTCCCCGTCCGCCCAGTACTTCGTGCACATGTAGTAGAAGTGGTCGCTCGTGGTCAGCTTCCGCCAGTCTTCCAGCGCGTACCCCGCGTTGAGCTTGTCCTTCTCGTTGCCGCTCTGCAGCGCCGCCGCCACGCGGGCCTTGACCAGCTTCTCCACCCGGTACGTCTCGTTCAGCGCGTTCGCCTGCATCGCGTTCCCCAGCCACGCGCTCAGGTCACGCTCCGTGTCCGCCCACGAGATCATGTGCGGCACGTCATACTCGCCCACCGGCTCGAACCGCTCGAACGCCTCGCTGGGCGTGTTGAAGTGGTTCTGCCCCGGGTTCACGTCGAAGATCTTCTCGGGCAGCGCGTCGAGGAACTGGAAGATCCCCGTGTCCGACCACTGGTGCTCGCCGAAGGTCTCGTAGTCCATGAACAGGTTGCACACGAACCCGTTGCCGTTGATGTTGTTCACCCAGGTGGCGAACTTCTCCGCGCTCAAGGGCCACTCCGCCCAGCCCCGGTTGCTGAACCGGAAGGCGATGTCGTCGCTGAGGCGATAGTTCTTCAAGAGCAGCGAGAACGGCTTGCCGAGGGCGTTCTTCCCCGTGTTCGGCGGTCGGTACAAAAACGTTGGCGACCGGTACCCCAGCAGGTTGTCCGTCCCCTCGCAGATCGCACCCAGAAACCGCGGCTTCCCGTCCGGCCCCTGCATCGTGCTGATGTAGTGCGCCAGATCGTTGTTGTAGATCAGCTCCGTATTGCGGAAGACCTTGGGCGTCTGCCCGAACAGGTCCTGGATCTTCTTCGTGTGCGCGTCAACCTGCGCCTTGAACTCGTCACGCGAATACAAAAACGACAGCGAGTGGTAGTACGTCTCCCCCACAAACTCGCAGCACCCCGTCTCCGCCAGCCGCTTGAACAGATCAATCACGTCCGGCGTGAACTCCGCGAACTGATCCAACGCCACCCCCGTGATCGCGTACGACACCTTGAACCGCCCCTTGTGACGCTTCACCAGATCCAGGATCAGGCTCGTCGTCGGACGGTAACACTTGTCCGCCACCTTCCGGCAGATCTCCCCGTTCTTCTTGTTGTCAAAGTAAAACGGGTCCGAATCAAAGACGCTGTAGCGACGAAGACGGTACGGCTGGTGCACCTGAAAATAAAAAACCACGGATGCCATGCCACCAGCATAGCAGAACCGCCCTCACCTCACGTCTTGATGCTCGTCGCCCCCGCAATCGCCACCGGCAGCAAGGCCAGCACCGGCAAAAACACCCCCAGCTCCACCGGCAGCCCCGGGATCGGCGCCAGAATCGCCAGCGTGCTCCCCAGAAGGCTCCCCACCGCCACCGGCGCACACTTCAGCGACTGCACCACCATGTTCCGCGGCTCACGCGTCAGAAAGAACGGCACCGCCACCACCAGACTCAACACCACGCACACCAGGTTCGCCGCCCGGCCCCACGCGATCCGCCGCAGCCGCTCCTTCACCTCCGCGTCCAGCGTCGGGCTGACCAGCAAATCCCCGATCTGCGTCCAACTGAGATTCTGCGCATACGTCTGGTACCGCTCCGCCACCAGCCCCGTCGGGCTCAGGTCCGTCTTGATGAAGTCCACGCTCTTGGGCTGCCCCGGCGCCGCGCCCAGAACCTCCCCCGTGACAAACACCGGCGTGCTCACCCCCTCCTTCAGCCGCCACACCTGCGCCTTGCTGTCAAACGTCGCCGACTCCGCCGTGATCAGGCTCCGCGTCCGCCCTTCTTTATCACGCTCCCACACCCACAGCCCCGTCATCGTCGAAGACTTCGGCTCAAACCGATCCGCATAAAACACCATCCGCCCGCCGTCGCGGTACAGGTTCACCGTGAACGACGAGATGTCCCGCTTCCCCGCTTCCATGTTGTCCCGCACCAGCAGCGGCGCCAGCCGCGGCATCACCAACTCCTGATTCGCCACCTGCACCAATAGCATCACCCCCGCCACCACCAGAACGGGCCTCATCAGCCGGAAGAGCGACACCCCCGAGGCCATCACCGCCACCAGTTCGCGGTTCCGCACAAGCTGCGCAAAGGTGAACCCCATCGCCCCCACCAGAACCAACCCCAGCAAATAGTTAAACAACTGCAAAAGCCGAGGCCACCACAGATCCACCACCAGCAGCGCCGCCGACAAAAACTTCCGCAGCCCGGTGAGTTCCTCACCCGCCGCCCGCGCGTTGACCACCGCGTTCTCAACGAACCGCTGCATATTCAGCGAAACGTCGATCAGCACCACGAACGAAAACAGGATCACCAGCATCAGGGCGATGTTGGTCAGGTACTGCCGGGCGATGTACCGGTCCAGCGTGTTCACCGGCTCCCCCCCGCGCCCACACCCGCCCCAGCCCGCGCCCGACCAAGCACCGAGGTCATCCGCAGCGTCAGCTCTTCGACGATCGATTCCTGATCACCCTGCCCGGTCTTCAGGCGCATGTCCGACTTCACCGCCGCCTCGAGCAGCCGGGCCGTCGTCGTCGCCTTCATCCGCGCCGCCGCGGCCAGAATCGCCTGCTGCGCCGGCCCCCACAGTTTCAATCGCCCCGCAAGCGCGGAGGGATGTTCCTTCGCCGCCAGACCGCGCACCGCGCCGTCGAGCTTCCGCGCCAGATCCACGCACGCCAGCGAGATCACCACGGGGCTGAGCCGCGCAACATCCAGGCGATTGCGGAGTTCTTTCAGTGCCGCCCCCGCGTCGCCGCCCATGATCGCCCACTGGATCGACCACGCGTCCTCTTCACGCGAAGCCCCGACCATCTCCTTGACCAATCCCGCCCCGATCGCGGCCTCACCCCGCGACGAGCAAGCGATCCCCAGCTTCGCCAGTTCGCTGTCCAGTCGCCCAAGGTCCGCCCCGACATTCTCGACCAGCAGTTCCGCCGCCTCACGCTCGATCGCCACCCCGTGGTGCTTCTTCGCCCGCGTTTCACACCACGATACCGCCGCCGCCGAGCCCACCGGCTCGCACTTGATCACCACCCCGCCGCCCTTCTCAACCGCCTTGTCCAGCTTCCCGGGTCGCCACGTCGCCGCCCGCATCACCAGCGTCGCGTTCTCCTCCGGCGCCTCGGCATACCCCTCAAACAACTCCCGCGCCGTCTTCTCCACATACCGCCCACGCCCCGCACCCGCAGGGCTCGTCCCGCCACCCTCGCCACCCTCCTCATCCTCCCCACCCTTCAGCATCAACTCCGCGTTCTCCACCACCACCATCTTCGGCTGCATCATCAGCCCCAAACTCCGACACTCATCCAGCACGTCCGCAGGCTTCACCGTCGCCCCATCAAACGTGAACACCTCCAACCCCCCGTGCTTGGCATTCAGCGCCGCCCGCAGCTCATCGGTGTGCTGAAGAATCAAAAACCGCTCCTGACCATGCAAAATCACCACCCGCGCCGTCTCCGGCACAGTCCCGCCCCCCGCGCCGACCGAGCTGCCCTTCGCCTTCGCCATACGCATTTCACCCGCGTCAGCCTAGGTCAAGCCGTCAGCCGCGTCCCGGGCGTCTCCGGATGATCCACCGCCGCCATCAACGCCGCCCCCGCAACCCGCCCATCCACGATCCACACCCCGCCGCCGCCTCCGCCACCCTCCCCAACC
>JACVCS010000060.1 GCA_016741915.1 Phycisphaerales bacterium
CCCCCCACCCCCCGGGCGCGCCGCCCTGAGCCCGGGCTTCAAGTTCACGCCGGGCCGCGTCCTTGCTCTGCCGTGCCTCCTCCGCCTCCGCCCGCGCGGCCACGTGCAGGGCTGCCGTCCGACCCATCCGGACGGCGTTCCAAGGCACCGGGAAGACGCTCCAAGCCGTCCGGAGCGTCTTCCGAGTCGTTCGGAGGACTTTCCAACCCGTCCGGAGCGAACTCCGACTGAAGTGGAGCGTCCTCCGAGCCGATGGGAGAGAAGTCCACGAGCTCCGGAGCGTACTCCGGGGCGTTCGGAGGGCGGCGGCGCGCCTCCATTCCCGTCCCGGGGCGTTCACCGCGCGGGAATCGACGCACTTCGCCGCAGAAGACATTCACCACGGAGGGCACGGAGAACGCGGAGGAAGGCCCGGGCAAAGACTCGAACATCATCCGTCTTTCCCCGCTCGTCTTTCTTCTCTGCGTCCTCGGTGTTCTCTGCGGTGAACCGCCTTTGGCATTTTCTCAGGAGGCTTGAACATGGCACGCGGAGGCACGAACTACATCCCCCGCCCCGACGGCGACTTCTCGGCGTGGGCGAACCACTATTACGAGGCGGTGTACGCCTACTACGACCGCCATCACCTGGACCCGGAACTGCTCGCGGCCCTGCGCAAGGCCCTGGACACGTGGAACGGGCAGTACCCCGCGCACGTGGCGGCGCAGGCGGCGGCGGAATCGGCCCGCCGGGCCAAGGACACCGCCCGCGCGGAACTCGAGGCCGAGATCCGCCCGGTGACGAACTTCGTGCAGAGTTACCCCAGCACCACCGACGCCGACCGCGCCGAGATCGGCATCACCGTCCGCGAGACATCCAGAACGCCCTCGCCCAAGCCGACGACGCGCCCGCTGGTGAGCGTGGACGTGAGCGCCCGGCTGACGCACGAACTGCGGCTGGTGGATAGCGGCGACGGCGCGTCGACGCGCGGGCGGCGCGGGAGGGGGGGCAAGCCCGAGGGCGTGGCGGGGGCGGAGGTGTGGGTGAAGTTGGTTGAGCCGGGCACTGGGCATCAGGCACTCGGCACTGGTGAAGGCAACGGATCGGTCATCTCTTCCGGCCGAGTGCCGAGTGCCCAGTCCCAAGTGCCTGGTTTCTCGTTCCTGACCATGACCACCCGCCCAACGCTCCGCACGGATTTCCCGACGTCGGCGGGTGGAAAGACGGCGGTCTACATGCTCCGCTGGGTCAACACCCGCGGCGAAAAGGGGCCGTGGTCGGAGGTCACGACGGCGACGGTGGCGGCGTAAGACTCCGCTGCGCGGTCAAGGCAAGCCATAGAGCCGTTTGAACCACGCGACGAACGCAGTTGCCACAGAGCTGTTGTGCTCGAAGTACTTTCGTCGAAGCGCGTGGCCGTAGGACATGCCCGGTTCCTCTTGCCACGCGAGCCAACTGTGGAGTTGGCCCTTTCGCTCGTTCTTGGTTTGAATCGCCGGGTTTTCACTGGGCCGCGTCGTGCTGATGCCAAGTGCTTCGGTTGTCGCTCGCTTCGCCAACTCAAAGAGAGCATCGCCCTTTGGGACCAGCGTCGACAGCAAGTCCTCGATCTTGCCGTAGTCAGCACGGTTGTCAGGCATGAGCCACACGCCGACGTCTCGCTCAAATCTCAGCGAGCGCGAGATGAATCCTCCCGATGGAAGCTCGCTGTCAATCGGCTGCTGCGGTGTCGGCAAAACAACCTCGACGCTGGCAAGTCGTGCCCGGATCGCACTCCATCGGTCAGTGCGCGACAGCCGCCGCCCTTTGGGGAACTGGCTGCTGGGTGGCTCAAAGGCGTCCGTATCGACAACGAAGCCAACAGGGTGTTTACCGCTCGCCTTGATGGCAACCGAGACCGCGTCAATTACCCCGGTATCAGACCCTTTGCAGTGTACCCTCAGGGGGCATTCATCGTCATGTATGTGAATGTTGTGCCGTGCAAGGAGTTGCTTGATGGCGTGCTCGTCATCAAGCCCTTCGACGAAGAGGGCACCATGGGGCATCAGGCTGGGCATCAACGAATCTCGATGTCCTCTCTGATGGCCGCCAAGATTTCCTCAGGCTCGAAGGCGACGCTGTCCTGCCGCTCGGCCTCGATGCGCTGGACGGAAAACACTTGCTTCAAGTCCGGCTGTTTGCGGAACAGTTTGGCCAAGCCGTAGATGCAGTCGTAGCTGTGGGTCGAAGCGAAGACTTGAATGTCGTACGCCGTGGCCGTGGTGATGATCAACTCCCACATCTTGGCCATGACGGAATAGTGAAGGCCGGTGTCCACCTCGTCGATGAACAAATAGCCGCCCCGCGTGGTGGACAGCGCAGAGGCGAGTGTGAGCATGCGACGCATGCCTTCGCCGAGGCTGCCCAGAGGTACTGGCCTCTCGACTCCTTGGAGCTTGGCAATTACGCCGCCTTTGCTCCCGCGAAACCCAAGCGTGGACGCACCCGACAGCATTCGGGCGTACTCCAGCTTTGGATCGAGAAGCCGCATCGCGTCAGCGAGCATCGAGTCTCGACCGAGCATGGCGACTTCATCCATCATGAGCGCGAGGGACACAGAGTCGACCTGATCGGTGCCAATGAAGTATGAAGGAGAGCCTTGGAATCGCGACATCCGGTCAATGAGAAGTCGTTCGTACCCCTCGAAACGCCAGGGGGCCGGGTCTTCCATCTGCACGACACCTTCACGCGTGAGCGGGTAGATGCGAGGCTCGGGCGTACGCCGACGCCCACCATCGATCTTGATGGCGAACTGTCCGACTCGTCTCGGCACCTTCGGCAGATCTTCGCTCTTGGATTGACGGTCCTCCAGAGAGATCACCTTGACTGTGACCGGTGTGTAGCCGTTGTTCCCTGTGATGGAGAAGTCGGCTTCTGGCTCGATTTGATGGCCGAAGAAGAAATGGGCGATCTCAACCAGCGTCGGGGCATCGGGGCGGCGTACGACGACCTCGCCGCGACGAATCGCGGACTGAGCCAATACGGACGGATCGCCACCCGAGGCCAAAAACTGAATGCCCTCCAGCAGCGCCGTCTTTCCGCTGTTGTTCATCCCCACAAACAGGTTGACACGCGACAGCCCGCGGACCTTGTAGGTCTTGAAGCCTCGATACCGGGCTAGGTCAACGTGGGTGAGCATGGGGGTACTGGCATCGCTTTCGATCCAGAGTGTAGGAGATCGGCTAGCGGCTTGCCGGGACATCCGTTTTTGAGCCTCAAGCTCCGCCAGCCCTGATAATACCCCTTGCCGCATTGAATCGGCACGCCGCAAACACCGTAATCGTGCCGGGGCTGTCACCCCCGGCACCCCCGCTCAAGGTGGTTGGAACGCACGACCAACACGGCGGGCAGTTCCCTTCCGGGCCGGGAGAGGTGCGGAGGTGCCATGGACACGCGGGCGGCACGCCCTCTGGGGGGGCTGCATCAGCGAAGCAAACTGACGAGTGGGATGGAATCACGGCCGGGTCGGGCGGGGATAGGCGGGTCTGGACTTCCTCCGCCCCTGCCGGGGCGGGCCGGGCTGTGTCACGCTGTCCACGGGTTGCGCTTCGCTCCACCCGTGGCTACAGCCCGGCGCCCCGTTGGGGCGAAGAGTGAGCGGAGCGGGGCGAAGAGGTGGCGCGGTTCATCAATATCTATGTTCCGGCTCTGTGTCCTCCGTGTCTCCGTGGTGAAATTTCTTCGCTTTGATGAAGTCGCACGCGGAACGGATCGATGCACAATCAAGTGTCCTCCGCGTGCCGACCCCCCTTTGACGGCTTGGGTAGCGGATGGACGGTTCCCACTGTGCGTCGGCGAGACCAAGCCGCCATATTCACAGTAGGTCGAACTGAATCATGGCTGATTACATCCCCGGGCCCGATGCGAACTTTCAGGCGTGGCAGTCCAACTTTGTCACCTACGCCAACGCGAACCTGGCCGCGCTTGGGCTCACCGCCGCCGACATGGCTCCCGTGACGGCCGCGCAGAGCACGTGGGCCACCGCCTTCCCCGCGCACGTGGCCGCCGTCGCCGCCGCGAAGGCCGCCAAGCAGACCAAGGACGAGGCCCGGGCCGCGTATGTCGCCGTGATCCGACCGCTGGTGCGCCGCCTGCAGGCCGCCCCGCAGGTCTCCGATGCCGAGAAGGCTTCGCTGGGCATCACCGTCGCGCAGACCCCCGGCCCGATCGGCCCGCCGACGACCGCGCCCATCTGCACCATCGAGTGCGGCAACCGCCTCCAGCAGGTTTTGCGTTTCGTGGACTCGGCCACGCCGACCCGCAAGGCCAAGCCGCAGGGGGCCATCGGCGTCGAGATCTGGAACAAGGTCGGCACCGCGCCGCCCGCCGGCGAGGCGGACCTGCGCTTTGTGGCGGTGGATACCAACTCGCCGTACGTGATGAACTTCGACTCCACCGACGGCGGCAAGACCAACTATGTCTGGATGCGCTGGGTCTCGCCGACCGGCGAACGCGGGCCGTGGGGCGAGCAGGCCCAGGCGACGATCGCGGCTTGATCGTTCCGCAACGCGGCGTGATGAATGGTTGACCGATGAATGCACACGATCGCCCCGGTGATGAGCCGGGGCGTTTTCTTGCGCTCCGATGCCGGAACTTGCCCCCCACCGGCACACCCTGCTGCGATACAGCACGGGCCCGCTGGAGTGCAGAATCGAGCGCACGGAGTGTGAATCTGCCCCCGCGGGAGGCGGGCTGTCCCCGCGTGCGTGGCGGTTGCATCGTCGGCTTCTTGCACACCGACCCCTCGGCGCGGCGGGCGGGCCGTGTCTTTATGCGGTCTTGATGCGCCGGGGCGGTGTCCTTACGCGGCGTTGATTGCTCACGGCGGGCGGGTGGGCAATCGTCTTGCTTGTATGAACGCGACCTTGCCGACTTCGCCGCGTGCCGCCACGTCCGCGGCTTCCATGTTCAGCCCCGCGATCGTGCGGCCCGCCGTGCTCTCCGCGCTGGCGAAGCTCGACCCGCGCGTGCAGCTCCGCAACCCCGTCATGTTCGTGGTGTGGGTCGTCAGCGTGCTCACGACGCTGCTGGCGGTCGCGGGGTTCTTGGGCAAAGGGGAAGCGGGCGGATACTCGCCGGGGCTCGTGCTCGTGATCGCGCTGTGGCTGTGGTTCACGGTGCTGTTTGCGAACTTCGCCGAGGCGATGGCCGAGGGGCGGGGCAAGGCCCAGGCGGCGTCGCTCCGAAAGAGCAAACGCGATGTCGCGGCGCGGCGGCTGGCGGCGTGGTCGCCGGGGTGGGGCGCGGCGAATGTGGGCGGCAATCGGGATTCGGCATCGGGCATTCGTGAGTCGCAAGGCAAAGACCCCACGCGGAGCGTGGGGGTACCCAAGGCCACGGACATCGCCGCGCTTGAAACCACGAGCGTGTCGGGCGCGACGCTCCGCAAGGGGGACATCGTGCTCGTGCAGGCGGGTGACACCATTCCCGGCGACGGCGAGGTGATCGAGGGCGTCGCGTCGGTCAACGAGTCGGCTGTCACCGGCGAATCCGCACCCGTCATCCGCGAAGCGGGCGGCGATCGCTCCAGCGTCGTCGGCGGCACGCAGGTGCTTAGCGATTGGCTCATCGTGCGGATCGCCGCCGACCCCGGCTCGTCCTTTCTCGACCGCATGATCGCGATGGTCGAGGGCGCCAAGCGGCAGAAGACACCCAACGAGATCGCGCTCGACATTCTGCTCGCCGCGCTGACGATCACGTTCCTGCTCGCGTGCGCCACGCTGCTGCCGTACTCGATCTACGCGGTGATGCAGGCCAAGGCGGCAGATCCGGCGAGCACGGCGCAGCCGATCACCGTGACCGTGCTCGTCGCGCTGCTGGTGTGCCTGATCCCCACGACCATCGGCGGCCTGCTCTCCGCCATCCGCATCGCGGGCATGGATCGCCTGGTGCAAGCCAACGTGATCGCGACGAGCGGCCGGGCTGTCGAAGCGGCGGGCGACGTGGATGTTTTGCTGCTAGACAAGACCGGCACGATCACCTTCGGCAACCGCATGGCCTCGGCGTTCTACCCCGTCGACGGGACCACCGCCGAGCAGCTCGCGGACGCGGCCCAGCTTTCCTCGCTCGCCGATGAGACGCCCGAGGGCCGCTCGATCGTCGTCCTCGCCAAGCAGAAGTACAACATCCGCGAGCGCGACATGCACGCGCTTGGCTTTGATGGGAAACCCGCGTCGTTCGTCCCATTCACCGCGAACACGCGCATGAGCGGCGTCGACCTGTCCGTCTCCACGCAGTATCCGCACGGCCGCCAGATCCGCAAGGGCTCCGCCGACGCGATCGACGCGTACGTCTCACGCATGGGCGGCACGCCGAGCGTGCAGGCCCGCGAGATCGTCAACGAAGTCTCCAAGCGCGGCAGCACGCCGCTGGTCGTCGCCGACGGCAAAGGCAAAACCCTCGGCGTGATCGAACTCAAGGACATCGTCAAGGGAGGCATCAAGGAGCGCTTCGCCGAACTCCGCCGCATGGGCATCAAGACCGTGATGATCACCGGCGACAACCCGGTGACGGCCGCCGCGATCGCCGCGGAAGCGGGCGTCGACGACTTCCTCGCCCAGGCCACACCCGAGGCCAAACTGAAGCTCATCCGCGAGTATCAACAAGGTGGGCGACTCGTCGCCATGACCGGCGACGGCACCAACGACGCCCCCGCCCTAGCGCAGGCCGATGTCGCCGTCGCGATGAACAGCGGCACGCAGGCCGCCAAAGAGGCCGGCAACATGGTCGACCTCGACAGCAACCCCACCAAGCTCATCGAGATCGTCCGCATCGGCAAGCAGCTCCTCATGACCCGCGGCTCGCTCACGACTTTCAGCATCGCCAACGACGTCGCCAAGTACTTCGCCATCATCCCCGCGGCGTTCATGAGCACCTACCCGGCCCTGGGCACACTCAACATCATGCGGCTCAACCCCGAGACCGCGATCCTCTCCAGCGTCATCTTCAACGCCCTCATCATCGTCGTGCTCATCCCCCTGGCCCTCCGCGGCGTGAAGTACCGCCCCGTCGAGGCCAGCCGCCTGCTCGGGTACAACCTGCTCGTCTACGGCCTTGGCGGCCTCATCGTGCCGTTCGTCGGCATCAAGCTCATCGACATGCTCGTCAACCTGCTGCCGGTGTTCTGACTCGATGCCTCGATGCCGCGTGCCTCGATGCCTTCTTGAGAATCCTCCATGCTGAGTCACCCCCCCATCATCCGCCCCGCACTCATCCTCTTCGTCATCCTGTCCATCATCACGGGCATCATCTACCCGCTCGCCATCACCGGCATCGCCCAGGTCGCCTTCGCCGACAAGGCCAATGGCTCGATCATCACCGACGCCGGTAGTGGGAACGGCGGGAAGCCCAGCGGCTCCTCGCTCATCGGCCAGGAGTTCGGCACCAGCGACCCCGCCGCAGCGCCAGCACTCGCCAAGTGGTTCTGGGGCCGCCCCAGCGCGACAAGCCCCGTGCCGTACACCGCGCTGAATCTCGACAAAGGCACCGGCTCATCCGGCAGCAACCTCGCTCAGACCAACCCCGCGCTGCTCGACAACATCAAGGCCCGCCTCGCCGCCCTCGACGCGGCGGACGCAAGCGTCGGCATCGTGCGCACGATCACCGCGCCGGGCGCGACCGACAGCACACCCGCGCAGCGGATCACCGCCGTCCCCGTCGACCTCGTCACCTCCTCCGCCAGTGGCCTCGACCCGCACATCTCCCCCGCCGCGGCGGAGTATCAGGTCCCACGCATCGCCAAGGCCCGCGGCCTCACCGAAGACGCCCTCCGCGCCCTCGTCCACCAGCACACCCAAGGCCGCGCGTTCGGTCTGCTTGGTGAACCCGTGGTCAACGTGCTCGCCCTGAATCAGGCCCTCGGCAACATCTCGCGGTGATGACGCATCAGGCCCTGTACGATGACGCAACCGATGGATCACACGGAGACAACACCGAGCAGCCAGTCGACCGATGAGGTTTTGGACCGCTTCAAGCGTGATCAGCGGGCCGGTGTCGATGACACAACGGTCGCCGGATCAACCCAGCCCCGCGGGCGGCTGAAGATCTTCTTTGGCATGTCGCCGGGCGTGGGCAAGACCTATGCCATGCTCGCGGCGGCGCAGCGACTGGCGGCGCAGGGCGTCGATGTCGCCGTCGGTGTGGTCGAGACGCACGGGCGGACCGAGACCGAGCAGTTGCTGCTGGGGCTCGACATCATCCCGCGGGTGAAGGTCGACTACCAAGGCTCCGCAGGGGTGGGCGCAACGCTGCACGAGTTCGATGTCGATACGGCCATGCGGCGCAGGCCCAACATCCTGCTCGTGGATGAACTGGCGCACAGCAACGCGCCGGGTTCGCCTTCGGGTCGCGCGAAGCGCTGGCAGGATGTCGAGGCGTGCCTGGCCGCGGGCGTCAACGTCTTCACGACGCTCAACGTGCAGCATCTGGAATCGATCAACGACGTGGTCGCGCAGATCACCGGCGTGAAGGTCACCGAGACTGTTCCAGATCGCGTGTTCGACGAGGCCGACGAGATCGAGCTGGTGGACCTGCCGCCCGATGCGCTGCACGAGAGGCTCAAGGCCGGCAAGGTGTACCTGGGCGAGAACGCGGCGCGGGCCGTGGACCCGAGCGACGGCTTCTTCCGCAAGGGGAACCTGACCGCGCTGCGCGAACTGGCGCTCCGGCGAACCGCCGCGTGGGTCGATTCGGAGATGCGGCGCTACAAGCAGGACCGCGGCATCCGCGCCGTCTGGCCCGCGGGCGAGCGGATCGTCGTCGCCGTCAGCCCGAGCCCGATGTCGGGCAAACTGGTGCGCGCAGCCAAGCGCATGGCGGCGGGGCTGCACGCGGACCTGATTGCGGTGTATGTCGAAACCCCGCGCACCTCATCTCTCTCCGCAGCCGATCGTCAGCGACTGGACACGAACATGCGCCTTGCCGAATCTCTCGGCGCAAGCACCCACACCCTCGCGGGTGAGAACGCGGCCCGCGAACTCATCGCCTTTGCACGCTCTCGAAACGTCGGCAGAGTCGTCGTTGGCAAGACGGCCCGTGCACGCTGGAAAGAAGCGCTCTTTGGCTCGTTCATCGACAACCTCATCCGTGAGAGCGGCGACATCGACATCTACGTCGTGCGCGGCGATGAGACGATTCCACCCGCGGCTTCTGCAGTACAAACCATCGGTTTGAACGGCAGACACGCTGCCAAACCGCCCGCCCGGCTCGCGTGGGAACTGGCTGCCTCTGCGTGCTTGGTCGTCGCGTGCGCTCTCATCGGGCTTGCGTTCTATCGCCCGCCCGATCTCTCCGAAGAGTCTCTCATCCTCCTCTCGAGCGTGGTTATCAGCGCCCTGTGGTTCGGCCGTGTTGCCTCGATCTTCGCCAGCATCATGGCGGTGCTGGCCTTCAACTACTTCTTCACCGAGCCTCGCTTTACCCTGAACATCAACGACACGGGCTATATCTTCACCTTCGCCGTCATGCTCGCGGTGGGTATCGTCGTCGGAACGCTCGCGGCCCGTGCACGAGAACAGCGGCTCCGTGCCTGGTCGCGCGAGCGGGCCACGGCCGCTCAGCACGCACTCGCGCGCGAACTCGCAGCGGCTCGTGACGCACAAAGCATCGCCGCAATCGTCGCTCGCTCTGCGCACGACCTGCTTCAGGCAGACGCGGTCGTCTGCCTTCCCACGCCGTACATTCGCGACGGCGGCACACCGCACACACGACTTCTCGATGTCGCAGCCGCCGCGGGGCCGGGCGGTCCTGATTGGCACTCCGGCGAAGGCGAAGACCCAACGCGCGAGCGTGCAGTTGCGCGCTGGGTTCTCGATCACCGAAGCCCTGCGGGGTACGGTACATCGACACTCCCTTCCGCAAAGGGCCGATACGTCCCCCTGATCGGCAGCAACGCGACCTTCGGCGTGCTGGGCATCCGGGCTCACACTCGAACGGGAATCGACATTCTCGATTCGGCCCAACTCGCCACGCTCGATTCAATCGCATCACAAGCCGCCTCAGCACTCGAGCGAGTCACGCTCGCAGAATCGGAGCAACGAGCCCGCGTGAACGCCGAGCGTGAACGGCTCCGCAGTGCACTGCTCAGTTCGGTTTCGCACGACCTCCGAACGCCGCTCGCCAGCATCACCGGTGCCGCGAGCACGCTCCAGCAGACGGATCCATCTCAGAACTTAGCAGTGCAAGATCATGCCACGATCGACCAGACAACGCGGATTTCCCTGCTTCAAACCATCGTCGACGAATCATCCCGCCTCAACGACATCATCGCCAATCTGGTCTTCGCAACGCGGCTGGAGTCCGGCTCCGTTGATCTTCGGCGCGAGTGGACGACGGTCGAAGAGATCGTGGGCGTCGGGCTCTCGCGCCACCGTTCCTCCCTCGCGACGCGCCCGTTCCGCGTCCAAGTTCCCACCGATCTGCCCATGATCCGCGTCGACAACGCGATGCTCCCGCAGGTCGTCCACAACCTCATCGAGAACGCACTCCGCTACACCACCGCGGGCACCGCGCTCGGCATCTCGGCGTGGACCAGCGAGACGAGCGTTGTCATCAAAGTCTGGGACGAAGGCGCCGGACTCGCTGACGACGAATCATCCAAAGTCTTCGAACGCTTCTATCGCGGCCGTGCGAGCAAGTCCGCAGGCGTGAGTTCAAGTTCACCGACTTCGACTGGCATGGGCCTGGGTCTGACGATCTGCGAAGGGATCATCCGCGCCCACGGCGGTCGCATCTGGGCCGAGCCCAACACCCCCCGCCCGCCTCACGGTGTCGCGTTCCTTTTCTCGCTCCCGGTCGAGCACCCGCAGCCCGCGCTTCCATCGATGGAGGACGTACCTGAGATTCACGCCAAGGCCGCCAACCCTGCAGCGATCGACAACCCTCAGATCGGCAGGAGCGCACCATGAGCGATTCAACACCTCCTCACGCCCGCGCGCAGCCGCTATCGGCAAGCACACTCCCGCCAGCACACATGCCCCTCGTCCTCATCATCGAAGACGAGGAGCCGATCCGTCGCTTCCTTCGCGCCACCCTCGAAGCCAACCACTACCGCGTGAAGGAAGCGGCAACCGCCCGCGAAGGAACGCTGCTTTCCGTCACCACCTATCCGGATGTCATTCTGCTCGACCTCGGTCTCCCCGATGGCGACGGCCTGAACGTCACCCGCTCAATCCGCAAAGAGTCTCGCACACCCATCGTCGTTCTTTCTGCACGCGGGCAAGAAAGCGACAAGATCTCAGCACTCGACGCCGGTGCCGACGACTACCTCACCAAGCCCTTCGGCGTAGGCGAGCTGCTCGCCCGACTCCGCGTTGCTCTACGCCATGCGAACGCAGCGACCGGTCGGGATTCCTCCGGAAGTGCGGAGGTGCCGCTGTACGAATGTACCGCCGATGCCCGGACCCTTCGCGTAGACCTCTCCGCGCGACTGGTCTTTGTCACCGATCAGACTTCCGCTTCACAGAACGCCGCACGTCGCCAGGTCCGTCTGACGCCGATGGAGTTCAAGCTCTTGGCGTATTTGGTCAAGCACGCGGGCAAAGTACTCACCCACCAGATGATCCTCAAAGAAGTCTGGGGCCCGCAGCACATCGCCGACGTTCAGTACCTCCGCGTCTACGCCGGCGAACTCCGCAAGAAGTTGGAGATCGATCCCGCCCAACCGCGCTTCCTCGTCACCGAACCGGGGGTCGGCTACCGCCTCACTGAAGGCGACGCCAACACCGACGCAAACTCAAGAGTCCCTCGGCCATGAGTCTCTTCGTCGCTCACACGACGTGCCGATGCACTGCGCCGGGTCATGACTTCTCTTATCACAGAAGCGACGCGTCGACACAGAGTCGTTCGCCTGAACTTTCAGAATCGGCGAACCTTCTGCATCGCACGACACTGTGCAGGCCTACTTCCGCACGTCGTACCGCAGTTCGACCATCTCGGGTCCCAATCTGCTCACGCACGTCAGATGCAGCACCGAGCCACACAACCTTCGCGGCAGCAGCGGCTTACCTCTTCCCAACGTCGCCGACCCAACCTGAACAATCAGCTCGTCAAGCAAACCCGCATCGCAGAACTGCCCCGCCAGATCGCCGCCGCCGACGATCCACAGATTCCGCTCTCCCGCCGTCGCTCGCATCTCAGGAAACACCGCCCGCACATCGCCGCTCACAAACCGCACATCCGCCCCGGGAATCGCCTTCTGCGGCCGAGTCGTAAATACCCACGTCGGACACGCATAAGGCCAAGCCGACCCGGTCTGCGCCTCTACCTCCGACGAATGCTCCAGAATCCAGCGATAGGTCGCAGAGCCCATCGCAATCGCTCCTACTTTGGCAATGAACTCGGGATACGACGAATCCGGCACATCCCCAAGCTCAAACAGCCACGCAAGCGAGTCATCTTCGGTCGCGATGAATCCATCCAAGCTCGCCGCGGTGTAGTACTGCGTCTTCATGCCCTGAACCTCGATGATGTTGCCGCGAGCGTATGAGTCCACACACGGCATTTCGCCGCCCGCAACGATTACACGCTCGACTCGACCACGTCAACGCACAGACGTCTCCAGTTCAACATCGGCATTCCCTTTCTTCAGAGTGATACTCGCTGTTCAAGCCGACACCCTCTCGCACACATGACGATTCCACCGCTCAAAACACCGCAGGATCGCCAGCCTTTGGCAGTTGTTCGCCAACAACACGCAAGAGATCCGCACCTCAGAAAACAAACACGGCCCGAGCGTGTGCCCGGGCCGCGTCAGCATCGAACTCGAGTTTATCGATCAGTACTGAGTGCGATCAGTACCGAGCACGCTCAGCGACGGCGGCGTTTCAGGGCCAACAGACCGCCGAGACCCAGCACGCCCGCCGCGCCAGGAGACGGGATCGTGACAACCCAACCTCGGAACTCCCCGTTGTAGAGACCATCGCCAACGATTGTGGTACCGTCGGCGGAGATGTCGCGTGTGTACTGCAACTGCCACCCGGTCAGATCGATCCCGAGCGTGGGCAGGTAGGTGTTCAGATCGACAAGCCCCAGCGACGACGACCACAGCGTGGCTCGCACGGATTGCCCCGCGAAGAAGCTGTACCCGCCGATGAGCGAACCGTCCGCGTTCACCGCGTAGGCGATGGCGTTCGATGCACCGGGCAGCATGCCCAGGCTCTGCGCCACGCCGTTCACCCAGATCACCGCGTTGGCACCGCTGAACCCGGCGACCACCAATCCATCGCCGCTGACGCCGAAAGCGCTGGAACCATTGTCACCCGGCAAGAGAAGTCCGAGACTCTGCATGCCGCCCTCTTCGGTCCACCGGAAGGCACGATCACCGTTCTCCGTGCCCGCAACACCGACAATGACGCTGCCGTTGGCGCTGACGCGTCGGCCTTCGGACGACGTGCCACCCGCAACCGCACCCAGCGGCTGCATCACCCCGCCGACAGCCCAGCGGAACGCCGAGGGAATGAAGTCCACATCGAACGACGCACCCGTGACGACGTTGCCGTCGCCGCTGATGCCATTACCGATCGACGCGACATGACCCGTCAGCGTTCCAAGGTTCTGAATGCCGCCCGACTGCGTCCAGCGGAACGCCCGAATAGTCTCCTCGGGGGTCACAATGAACGCGCTGCCGGCAATGGCGCCCCCGTCGTTGCTGATATCCTCGGCCAAGTACGACTCAGCGCCGAGAATCGAGCCCAAGTTCGTAAATGTACCGCCGCTCCAGCGGTTGGCCGACGACATGCTCACCGTCGACGCCACGGCCGAACCGTTCCCGCTCACAGCCCCAGCGGTCGAGCTCGTTCCACCGGTCGGCACGCCGACATTCGTGATGGACTGCGCAAACGCGGTCGAAGCCGCGAGCGCCATCGCAGCGACACTTCCCGTCAGCACCGAGTGATGGGTGAAACGAACGGAAACACCCGCGATCAGCGCGGGACGCCGATTGAAAGAACGAACCGACATGCACAAACTCCTCTGCGAGAGCGACACCGCGTCACACGGTGGTGTCACTGGGTCGGCCGAGACCCGGGGGGATCAAAGTCGCGCGCAACCATGACGCCACGAGACCGTGGCTGCGCCTGTACTCCGGTTTTGATGTTGCCCCTCTCTCGTTGACGGCGCAGATCAAACAGCGCCAGCGGGCGGCCGGTAACCTACACGAACACCGCACCAATTGCAAGCAAAGTATCGCTCTCGACCAAGTAATTACCGCTAAAAAAGGCGTGAATCTCGGTAAAAAGACAGAGATTGAGTACGGGTTCTCGGCAGACCCACGCCACACGCATCACATCCGCAGGTCGGACCGACCGCTCATCCAATCACCGAATGCCCGATCAACCCGGCTTTCGGCAGTCCGTTCAAGTCACTCCAGAAGTCGTCGCCCCTCCGCCAGCGTGATCTCTCCCATTCGCCAGCCGCACACCGAGCGCCGCGACAACACGGTGAACAATCCCCATCACACCCAGAACCGCCGCGCTCACCACGCCGGAACCCGCGAAAACGAAGAAGTCGAGATCGTCAGACCGCTCATTGATCGGGAATCGGCTGAGCGTCCTTTGAGGCACCTGTACGTGCCTCCCGCAATCCATCGGTCAATCGGCGAGTTCTTGGAAGCACGGTGTCAGCAAACCAAGAGAGCTTCTCGCGGCGGGCATACCGACTTGGTAGGCACGGAGTGTGTTGGCTGGTCGGTTCTGAAAGTCACGGGAACGACAAGCAGTTCCACACGCCGTGCCGTCGTGCGATACGCTGAAGGAATGGGCGACACATCTCTTTTCGATCGAATCGCGGAATCGTTTCAGAGGCAGCGATTGCTCACAACTCTCGGCGCCCGTCTTGTTCGAGTTGCGGACGGAGAGGTCGATATCGAGCTTCCTTGGGCGGAGACGATCCAGCAGCAACACGGGTTTGTCCACGCGGGAGCAATCGCGACCATCGCCGATTCGGCCTGTGGATACGCATGCCTGACACGCATGCCCGAGGGGTCGGCCGTGCTCAGTGTTGAGTTCAAAATCAACCTGCTTTCGCCAGCGGTCGGAGAGCGGTTCATTGCACAGGGGCGCGTGGTCAGAGTTGGCCGGACGGTCGGCGTGGCAACGGCTGAAGTCGTAGCCCAAACGCCAGCGAAACCCGATTCGGTTGTCGCTCTGATGCAAGCAACCATGATGCGCGTTGAACCAAAGAACGGCGCGGGCGGCTGATCAGAGTTTCAAATCCTGACAACATCCAGCTCGTACGCTCTGCATTTGCAGGGCCATTCGAGAATCAGGGTGACAGGATTCGAACCTGCGACCTGGTGGACCCAAACCACCCGCTCTAGCCAAGCTGAGCTACACCCTGAACGTTCAAGCGTACGCCGGTCGACCGGGCTCCGCGTCCTTGCTCATGCGTGCGACCATCTCTGCGGTTCTATCCGCATATCTACCCGCTCCAGGTCGCGCCGCTCTCCGCCTTCTGCCCGTTCTCCCCCTCACAGGCAATGAAAAACGCCCGGCGAGCGCTTTCACTCGCCGGGCGCATGTTGAATCACATCCACCCACCGCCCTCGCCCACCACCCCCACCTCCCCCACTGCTCCCTACCGATCGCGCTTCACGCGCCGCCGAGTCACGCAGACACCACACTCACTCCGTCGGCAACTCCTGCATCATCAGCACCCGCGGCAACTGACCCTTCTGCGTCACCGTGCTGCGGTCCACCACCATCACGTACCGCTTCTTCACCGACGGCACCATCGGGTCGTCCACCGTCAGGCCCTGCGTGTCCTCACGCCGGTACCCTTCCATCGTGAACCACACCGCGAACACGTCGCTCCGCACACTCACGCTGTTGAGCATCGCGTCCGCCGCCACGAGCTGCATCGCATAGTTCGCCGGCGCGTCGGTTGCACGCAGTTCTGGGTACTGACTCTGCTCGACCGTCTCCACCGGGTTCAGCCAGTTCACATACGTCGAGATATGCCGCGGCAGGTTGGTCGGCCCCTCGGTCCCGTTCACCGGCTTCTGAGGCCGAAGCGTCAGCTTGGTTTCGTTCGAGCGGGCCAGCCCGTCGATGCCGCCCTTCAGCCCGTTGTTGTTCCGCTCCACCAGGCGTGCCATGAACAGCTCGCCCAGCGACTGGAACCCCGGCGCCTCGCGAAGGCCCGTCACACCCGTCGCCACGCGCCGCCCGTTGTCATCGCCCGTCGAAAGCCCGCTATACGGCCCATCGGTGGTGTCCACGCCGTCACGCATGTCGATCCAGTTCCCCGAACCGTTGTTCAGGCCCTGGTTGAAGACCCGCGTCTTATCGCGATACGCCAGCAGGAACCCGGCCAGGTCCTTCGTCTCGTTCTCGCCGAAGAGCGCCCGGGGCGTGCCCTCTGAGCCCGTGTCCGGATCGCGCAGCGTCACGACAATGCTCTTCGCCAGCCGGTCTTCCTCCGCGTACATCAGCGGCAGCGACCGCAGCACATCCCACGGCGCCGTGTTCACATTCACCACGCCCGTGACCATCGATGTCGCAGAGCCCTGCGAACTGACACGGAACTGGTTGAGTATGTCCGCCGCGAAGGGAATCCCCGCGCCAACGTGCGGATCAGGCCGAGGATTCGCCCCGCCGCTCTGGCTGAAGAGCCCGTCGTTGTTCAGATCATGGAACGGCACCACGCGATACAGCGGCAACTGCCCACGATCGAGCAACCCGAAATCCTTCTGCCCCACGAAGTAGTCCAGATCGTTCGGGCTATAGGGCGAGTCCGCGTCCATCGCAACCGCCAACGCCTCGCTCAGCGTCGTCCACTGCACGTCCAGGTGCGCCGGGTGCCGCGCGTCGCCCTGCGCAAGCGGCGGGAAGTTCCGCCCGTCGGCAAGCTCCGTCTGCTCCAGCACCCGCAACGGATCGTGCACCGCGCCGATGGCCATGGGCCTCAGCACGTCCGTCAGCTTCACCGGCGGCACGAACGACGCTTCGTTCGCCGCGTTGTAATCGTTCTTCAGCCGCTTCGCCATCGTCCAGATCGCCGGACGCTCGCGATACCGCGGCCGCTGCGGCTGCGCCGTATCCGTCGACAGCACCACACCGTCCGTCACGTTGTCGGGCTTGTTCGCTTCAGGGTCCTTATCGACGATCGCAAGCTGCGCCGGGTTCGCCGATTGCCCGGCCGTCTGCTGCCGCAGCAGGCCCTGCCCGGTGTTCTTGAACGTCTGAGCGCCGTCCATCCGCGGGCTGGTCCGCGTGAACATCGATCTCGTCAGGTTCACGTTGTCCGCATCGTCCACGCCGGTGGTGAAGTTCCGCGTGTTCCATTCAGGATAGTTCGCCGCCCGCTTCAGGTTCGACTTCGCCTCAAGGCACCACGTCGGAACCGCACCGATCGGCGTCGTCACCACATCCGAAGGCCGACGGATCGCGCCCGTGAGCGTGATCGAGAACCCCGTATTGTCGCGAGGGTCCACAATCTCCCCACCTTCTTCGGGCTCGGGCCCACCGTTCGACCCCGCGATCCTGTTCTGCCCGTTCTCCAGCCGGATCATCAACGCCGGCTCATCGCCGCGATAATCACCCGGGTCACGCAGCCGATCAACCAGAATGTCGTTCGCCCGGGAGTTGATCGTCGACTCGTCCGCGATAACACCCGCCACGTCCTGCGTCGGCAACGTCGAGGGCACCTGCTGGCGATACGCACGCCACAGACGGACCTGCCGGTTGAGTTCCTTATCGTCTTCTTGCGCCGTGCTGCCATCGCCCGGCGCCGTCACCGTCAGCCGAGCGCTCGAAGTAAACCGCGCATCGATCTCGCCCGTCCGCGGATCGCACGGGAACAGGATCCGCTGGCGGTTCACGCGCGTGTTCGCCCGCGGTGCCTGCCCGTCCTGCGACGCCTGCTGGTTCACCCACTTGCTAACGATGTCCTGATCCGTCAGGCTCCCAAGAGGCTGCCGCATCCGCTGATAGATCCGGTTCATCGTCGTCGGCAGCAGCACGAAATCGATCGACTGCCCAGCGCCCAGCACATACCGCGTGGCGCTGCCGCTCTGCGGCGTGCCCTGCGGGTCCACACTCCGCTGCACGAGCGGATAGAACTGCCCACCGAACTCGATGTAGTACTTGAACTTCTGCTCGAGCTGCGCCGTGCTGTCATCGACCGTGCTCGCCAGATCGCTCGTCAGATCGATATCCGTGTCGAACGGGTTCGACAGCGTGATGATCACCGCCTGGAAGATGAAGTCCGGGTTGCCGGTTTCGATATCCCCCTTGATCGTCACAGGCTCGTTGGGGTCGATCTCGCCGGTGTTCTCGTCGAACTTCCAGTCCTCGTCGCCGCCCTTCGCCTTGGGCGTGTCCGTGTACATGATGTGCGCAACCGCCGACGTCACGAACGGCTGCGGCTTGATCCCGAACATGTTCACCGGCCGCGCAATCTTGTCCGCCGTCCGACTGTCCAACCGGTCCGGCGGCGAGTTCTGCGTCGCGCCCGCCAGCAGCAGGCCGTTTATCCCGTACTTCAGATAATCCAGGTTCAGCAGCGTCGCGCGCTGGAACCCCTGAATCTGCCCGCCGCCCGAAGCCGTCCGCGTCACCTCACGCCCCTGCGTGTTGTTCTGCGGCGCCGCGAACGGGAACATCGCCACCGGCTGCGGATCGCCCGGCAGAATCGTCGAGCCCAACTGAACATCCGAAAGCCCGTACGACGCACGCAACACCCGCTCGCCCGCGTTCGGCACCTGGTTCAGCAGATAGTCCGTCCCGAAGATCACCGTTGCGCCGACAATCTCATCGCTCGGGCCCACCGGCTGCTTCAACTGATCGTCCCGCAGGTCGGGCCTGTGCGTCCCGCCCTTGTCGATATCCCGCGACGCCAACAGGTTCAGCGTCATGTGCGCCGCGCGACGCAACGCAAACTCCGCCGTGCTGACCGGCGACCGCTCACCCTCGTTCCGCGGATCAAACCGCCCCAGATCCCCGCCCTCGCTGGGCACCTTCAAAGGCCCGAAGGCGTACGACTGAATCTGCCGAGCCTCGTTCGTCCGCGCAGTCCCCGACGCCCACGGCGTCGTCTCGCTCGTGCGGCTGTTGTTGTTCCCCCGCATGTCCGAGTACGGCAGCAGCGCGTCCGCGTACCCCTTGAAGATCCGGTTGATCGCCAGATACTGCGCCTGCCGAAGCGCATTCCAATCCGTCTGATCAAGCCCGATGTCCTCCGGGTTCGTCGCCAGCGCCGTGTTCAACAGCCCGTTGATATCCGGACGCGTGTCGGCCGCGCTGATGACATCCAGCCCCGCGTCACGCGCCTTTGAGAACACCCGCGAAGCCAACGGCCGCGCACCGCTGATGGTCGTCAACTTCGACCGCAGATCGCTGTACATCAGCGACAACGAATCCAACGCGTCGTTCGCACTCGTAAAGCTCTTCGGCGCACGCTCCGCCTTCAACTCGCGGTTACTCCGCAGAGGTCCAAGCTCCGGATACGCCCCTGTGTTCACATTTCCGTTCGACGCACGCCCGTCGGCCGTCTGCTCCAGCCGCGATGTCACGCTCGGATCATTCGCCCCGCCGTACGTCAACAACTCCAGCATGTCCGAAAGATCGAACGACGTGGTCGAGACCACGCCCTTCTCCCGCGGCGGGTTGTTCAGGTTCTGCTGATCCAGCCGCGAAACCACCACGCCTCCCTCCGGATCGCGCGACGCGTTGTACGCCTTCTCAAGATTCTCGCGCGTCACAATCGGTTGCGACGTGGAGTTCCCAAGCAGCCCGTCGGGCGTCACCAGGTCCACATACACCGGACGGTTGTTCACCCGATCCCCGGGCAGCGTCCCCAGCGGGAAGTACCGACCCTGCGCCGGCGGCGTGCCCTTCAACCGCGCATCGATGATCGCCGCATACGCGCCCCCGCCCACCAGATCCGCCGCACCCTGGTTATAACTCGTCCGGTACCCATCCGCGACCGCCGACCGCATGTCATCTCCCGACAACGCGTACAGCGATGTCGTGATCGGTCCGCTCTGCCCCTGGAACGCCCACGGCTGCATCAACAGCCGCTGCAAATCCACCTCCGCCGGCGTCAACCCAAACGGGTGCTTCAACGTCGGCACCAGCGCCAACGGATTGATCTGGTTGATATTCTGATCAAACTGCGTGCTCTGCCACGCCGTGTTCACGTTCACCCGACCCGAAAGGTCGATCGCCCGCGCCGAGAAGACCCAGCGATAGCCGGGCTGCAAGTTCACAACAGGCGACGGCGCCGACGGGTCCGAAACATCCACCAGTTCAAACCACCGACCGTCAGGCCGCCCATCCCCGTCGTTGTCCGCAAACTCGTTCCAGATGTACTCCGGCCGCCCCGGTCGCTTGTAGTCCGCGTTCGACTCGAACAGCCCGAGCAACCCCGGCTGACGGCTGAACCAATCGCTCGGACGGTTCAGACTCGCCGCTGTGCCATCGGCGCGCGTCATCGAATACGCCCCGCCCGGCGGCCAGACACTCCCGTTCACGTTCCTCGGATTGTTCGGATCACGCAGAGTCAGTTTGTACGTGAACGTGCCCGCTCCCGTCCCGGACCAGACCCCGGACTTCACATCAAACCCGGCGCCAAGCTCAACTTGGTCGATGTTCTGCCGGAGCATGTACTTCGTGATCGGGTTGCCCGACGGCGCGAAGTTCGACAAGTGCAGCCAGTCGCGATAGTCGTTCGATGGCCGGTTCGGATCGCTGAACCCGCTCTCCAGCCGCCTGCTGATGACATCGCTGATGATCCCCGCCTCGCTCGAAGCGAGCCAGGGCTGCCCCGTGCCCATCCGCGGGTCGGTGGTGTTCGCCTGCCCGGCATTCAGCCAAGGCCCGTTCACCTGCCCGGTGGGAGAGAACTTCCGCGCAGCAAACTCCTGCTGCTCATTCGCGGGCAAGTTGGCAATCCGCGACGAGCGGAACTCCGGATCGGTGTACGGATAATCGAAAACCGTCCGCACGAGCCGATCGTTCCCCAGCACATCGCGCTGGTACGTGTGGTTGAACGTGCTGTCGCCGATGGTCTTCGCGAGGTAATCACGCACCGACGCGGCCTGCTCCGTGAGCTTCACCCGCGTGCTCAGGCTCGCCGAACTCCGCCGATCCGCCTGACCGAGTGTGGAATACACCAGCACCAACAGCGCGATCATCGCCAGCACGCCGACGATCAGGACAAGCACAGACCCACGCCGCGACCGCGGAATGTTGTGCGCCTGGCAATACCGTTTCGCCAAAGTCTTCAGGCTCATACGCGTTCCTTCCCTTTGACACGCCGCTCCGAAAAGCCGAGTGCCTTCTGGTGGCACGGCTCTCCAGAGCCGTGCGCCGTGCGTTCGAACTTGGCCCACCATGTATGCGGCCGATCTTCCTGACCGCCAAGCTCAAACCCACCTTCACCCCCCACACACCACCCCAACCCCCCCCCCGCCCCACTCCCCCACCCCCCATCACCTACAACCGCCTCACCCAGCGCCCCCAGCGCCGCGGCTTAACGACCGCGGAGTGCGCCTCCAGGCACGTGGCACGTGGGTTCGCGCCAGTGCCCGGCCCCCCGAGCACCCTGGCCCCGCCACCCGAGACACCACCCGCACCGCAG
>JACVCS010000061.1 GCA_016741915.1 Phycisphaerales bacterium
GCCCCCCCCACCCCCCCCCCATCCCCCATCCCGGCCGGACCACCCCAACCCCGCCCCCCCCCGTCCGCCTCGGGAACTCCCCCCCAATCCCCCACCGCCGCCCGAATCACTGGTTCGGGTCGTTCGTCCGCTGAGGCCCGAAGACGTCGTACCCGAAGTTCCGGTCCAGGATGAACCCGAACCCATAACTCGCCCGCAGGCCGTTCCGCACAACCGCCATCGGGTACGCGAAGAAGTTCGAGCCCACGTTGATCCGGTCGTCCGGCTTGATGGCAATATCCGGGTGCGTCCCCTCAGAGATCGCCCGGTAGTTCACCTTGATCGTCACTTGGCGATCAGGCCCGACCATCCGCGTCAGGTCCACACGCTCGGGGATCGCCGCCGAGCCGAAACCGCCCGCGGAGTCGATCGCACGCATGATCGTCATCTTCCCGTTCGTCGGCAGGTTGTAAGGCCCGGGCCGCGCCACCTGACCCGCCACATAGAACACCCCGTCACCACGCGTCGGAACCCGGATCGTGTCCCCCGGCCTGATCACAATGTTGTACTGCGCCGACCCCGCAAGCAGCGGCGCCAGCGGGATCTCGATCACCCGCTGGGTCATCAGTTCGCTCGCCGGGTTCTCTTCAGCGCTCGCCGTCGCACCGATCGGGGTCAGCCCCGGACCGGCGGCATTCGTCGTCGCGCCCCCGCCCGCACCGTTCGCCCCGCCCGCCTGCTGCACCCACTGCCCGTTGACGAAGACCCACTGGCTCGCCGAGCCGCCGCCGCCGTTCATCGAACCCGCGCCCGATCCGTTCGCCGTCGACGCCGTCGGCTTGCCCATCGGATCAACCAGGTCGATCACGGGCTTCCGCTCCCCGCCGCCGGTCGCCGTCGGCTGCCGCGTGCTGGAGAACATCGACGGCGCCGGCGCGTTCGTCCCCGGCTTCGACAGTTCGTCGATGATGTCCACCGCCGCGGGCTTCTTGCCCCCGCTCCCACTCGGCGGCATCGGTTGCATCCCGCCGCCGTTGCCCGCCGGTTGATTCATCGGCACATCGCTCACGCCCGCCGCGCCCGTCGGCCGCCCCGTCACCCGGTCCGAAAGCGGGATCCGCCTGATCACAATCACCTTGTCCAGCTGCTGATCAAATCGACCCGCCTGGCTCAGCGCGTCCATCAACCGGAAGTCCGGCTTCGTGATCGAGTAGAACCCCGGCGAATCCACCGCGCCCAGAATCCCGTACGTCAGCTTCCGCCGCGAACGAACGATCACGTTCACCACCGCGTTCTTCAGAACCCCCGCATCCGACAGCGACTTCCGCACCGACGCGACCATCTGGTCCGTCGTCTGCCCGTACACAAAGATCCCACCGACCTGCGGCAGGTCCACAAACCCGCGCGGATCCACTTCGAGGTTCTCAATCCGCAGCGGAACCCCGTCGCGGAAAAAGTCCTCAACCGTCAACTCCAACGCGTCGCCCGGCCCCACCCGGTACGCCTCAACCTCGGGGATCAGATCCTCCGCACGCACCTTGCTCGTCTCGATCCCCTCGTTCGCCGGGCCCTCGTACGCCACGAAACGATCGAGAATCGACGACTTCGTCACCGTGTCTTCCCACCGCCCCACCACCGACGGGTCCATGTAGCTGTCAACGTTGCACCCACCGAGAACCAGCGCCGTCCCCGCCGCACCCGCCAGCAGCAGCAACGACCGAGCTTTCCCCGCCCGTTGGCGCCGGCTCGCACAGACGTTCCGCTTCAAGACGCTCGCTGAAGTTCGCTTCACAACACCGCTCCTCAATAGCCCGAGGCCGCCGTCGGCCGCACGTTTTTCCCCGCAACCCAGATCGGCTTGCCCGCCGATCCGAAATTTGGGGCTCTAGGTTAGCAACCGTCCAACCAACAATCCGGAGCTGTTCGTGCTCCGTTCGTAAAGGTACGAGAATCCTTCACGTGTCAATCTGGATCGGTCGAATCGACCCGGGGCTTTCAATCCCGAGCCCATCGATCTTGATCTTCAGGTCTTTGTTCGTATAAAGTTCAGTGAACCGGGGTTTTCGCGGGGTCTCGCCGTCGCCCCGGTTCATCCACCCCTTCAACCTCTCATCCTCCATTCCGAAGCCGTCGGCATCCAACTCGCCAACGGCGTGAGCCCCTCACAAACGCACCAGCAACCACCCGGGTTCGCGGGCTTTGGCAACTCTGCGCCACTTCGATTCTCGCCCGCAGATAGCCACCCCCACGCAGGACGGTCTTCCTCCGCAAGGACCTACAGTTCCGTGATGTCCTCGTCCACGCCGGATCAGACCGACCCCGCCATCCTCCGCACCCTGGCCCGGCACCCGCGCCCGCTCGGCGGCGACCCTGTCAAACAGCTCGACGCCCCGAAAGTCAGCCTTTCGGGCCTCGTTCTCAACAACGCCGGCGGCGCCAAAGACTCCCTCGCCCTGAAAAAGAAGCCCGCCTGGCTCAAAGCCAAAGTCCCCGGCGGGCCCGGGTACGAACGCCTCAAGTCCATCATGGACACCCACCGCCTCGCCACCGTCTGTCAGGAGGCCGGGTGCCCCAACATGGGCGAGTGCTGGTCGCGCGGCGTGGCGACCATCATGATCCTGGGCGACACCTGCACCCGCGCCTGCGGGTTCTGCAACGTCAAGACCGGCCGCCCCGCAACCCTCGACACCGACGAACCGCGGCGCGTCGCGGAGTCGCTGCGACTCATGGGCCTGAAGCACGTGGTCATCACCTCGGTGAATCGCGACGAGCTTTCCGACGGCGGCGCGCGCATCTGGGCCGAGACGATCCTGCGGTCGAAGGACGCCTGCCCCGAGATGTCCATCGAGGTGCTGATCCCCGACTTTGAGGGGAACCACGACGCGCTGCAGATGGTCATCGACGCCCGCCCGCACATCATCAACCACAACCTCGAAACCATCCGGCGCATGTACCCCGCGGTGCGCCCGAGCGCCAAGTTCGACCGCTCGCTGGAGGTCCTCCGCCGCGTGAAGGACCAGGGCCTGGTCGCCAAGACCGGCATCATGGTGGGCATCGGCGAGCGCGACGAAGAAGTCCTCAGCATGATGGACGACGTGCTGAGCAAAACCGCCACGCCCAACGGATCGGCCGACATCCTCACCATCGGGCAGTACCTCCAGCCCACGCGGAACCACCTGCCCATCGACCGGTTCGTCACCCCCGAGCAGTTCGCGATGTACCACGACGAGGGGATCAAGCGCGGGTTCAAGGTCGTGCAGTCGGGCCCGCTGGTGCGCAGCAGCTACCACGCCGACCATCAGGCCGACGAACTCTCGACCATCACCGATGAGCGCGAGAAGCGCAATCGCGCCGGGATGGGCGATCTGCTCGACCGGGCCTGAGCCCGCGGCTCGATTCTTCACACGCCGTTATCCCCAACCCCCCATCTGACCCCGCTTCACCAGCGGTTTTTGGCTCAACTGGAGGGTTTTGGTTCGCCATTCTGGGAACCCCCAATTGCGGCATTCTCGCCGCATTGCGCGATGGTTTTGGTAAACTCCCCGAACGTCGGTCCGCAGGGTGCACCACCACGCTGCGAGGCCGCGATGTATGAGGAGAGAGAGCATGGTTCGTCCATTCGCTTTGGTACGCAGGGCGTTGTTGAACTCACCATCCGCGGCGGCGCTTGCCGCAGTGGCGGGGCTGGCGTGTGCGTCGAGCGTTCACGCTCAGCTCGGCACGAGCATTAACCCGGATCTGCGCCCGCTGGTGGATGTGCAGGTGACCAACGCACCCGCGGCGGGTTCGAACGCCTGGCACTTTCTGGGGCTGATCGATACCGGCGCGCAGTCGTCGTACATCTCACCTCAGGTGAACTCGGTGCTGACGCTGGCGAGCGTTCCCGCGGGCGGGCCCGGGCAGCCGGCGCTGCCGCTCATTTCGCAGACGTACGACTTCAACGTGGGCGGGTTCCTGGGTCGGCGGCTCGACGGGCCTCAGATCAACAACGGCGCGAACATCACGCACCGCCTGACGGGCTCGACGGCGGGGGCGGGGGCGAACACCGCCGGGCGGTCGATGAACGTGAATCTCGACTATTTCAACGGCGCGATCAACCTGGTGAACATCGGGCAGAACTTCCTGATGAACAACCCCGCGGCCGCTCCGGGCGGTGCGCCCAGCGGCGGGCGCGTGCTGATGGTCGATCCGATCCACGCCTTCGCGGCGCCGATCAACTTCACTGCGACGACGCTGCCCGGCACAACGCAGCTCAACGGCGCGGTGAACTGGCGTTCCAGCAGCCTGGGGATGATCGATCTGGGCAGCATCTTTGTGCCGACGACGGCGATCAACGCGAACCCGAACTTCCTGTTGACGTTGAACTTCACCGCGCCGCCCGCGGGCGGGTATGTCAACACGCGGTCCGACGCGGGCCGGGGTGCGCACACCGCCGCCGACCCGACGCTGAGCCTGACGGTTGCGCAGCGGAACTTCATCAACCAGCAACTGGGCTTCGGCGGCGTCGGTCAGCCCCCGGGCATCGGGGCCAACCCCATCGCCGACACCGGCGCACCGACCAGCGGCAGCGGCCCGAACCCCGGCGAGGACCTGCTGGGGACCGACTTCCTCAACCGCTTCGGGCAGTACTGGAACTACAACGGTGCCAACCCCAACATCATGCTCTTCGCGCCGCTGCTGCAGGGTGACCGTGACACGATCAACCGCGGCATGCTCATGACCGTCGACCGCTCTTCGCAGGGCGGGTTCTTGACGGGCGTTCAGCAGATGCGCCAGGCGGGCCCGCCCACCGCCACGCGCGTGGGCACCACGAGCACACCCGCGACGGCGGACGTTGCGGATCAGGCGGGCATCGGCATCTACCGCGCGCACGGCTCGACCTCGAACGCGGTTTACGTCGCGGGGCGCGACGCGATGGGCCTTCAGGCCGGCGCGAACGGCGATCAGATCGACGGCATGAAACTCGGTGCGGACGCGCTGGGGCCGTCGGTGACGATCCAGGTCCTGCGCCCGGATCGGTACAACTCGATGGTGCACTTCTCGGTCTCGGCCGACAGTTTGGGGCAGGCGAACGGCGACGGGAACATCACCATCGGCGGCGGCGTTCGGCAGCAGGCGACGCTGGGGCAGGTCGCGGGCGATATCTTCTTCTCCACTTCGGCGCGGCCCAGCAACAACGCGGGGCAGGGCACGAACAACCTGCGGTTCAATCAGGACATTCTGGGCTTGCAGGGCAACGCCGGGCCCTTGGTGAGTGCGGCGGGGCGCGGGAATCACGACAACCTGCGCGACTTTGATCTGCGTCCGGATTTCGGCATGGTCGACTCGTCGCGCTCGCTGCGGAACGTCGACCCCGCGATCCGCTCGGTGGGCGATACGACCAACCCGATGGGCGCGGTGCAGACGGGCTCGCTGCCGGCGCGGACCGATCAGTTCCAGAGCAACTTCTACACGTACTACTCGCTGACGAGCAACAGCGCCACGGTGATCACGCAGAACACCAGCGGCGCGTCGATTTATACGACGTCGAACGCCGGCACGCCGACGGTCTGGGCAACGCCCGCGCTGATGGGCCTGCTCGACGGCGACGACATCGACGCCTTCAGCCTGCAGCGCGTCTACGACGCGGGCTTCGGCATCACGCCCAGCAGCGTGGCGCCGATCCCCGGGACCGTCGCGACGCAGGGCGGTCTGCTGATCGGCGGGCGGTTCGATCCCAACCCCTTCGAGAACTTCGGGCGGATTGATTTCACGTTCAACAACGACCTGATCGTCTTCTCGCTGGCGCCGGGCTCGCCCTCGCTGGCGCTGATGAGCGGGTTCCTGGGTCGGGCGCTCTCCGCGGCGGACCTGTTCATCAGCGACTTCGACGGGAGTTTCACGCTGTGGGCTTCGGCCGAGTCGTTGGGCCTGCGCCCGCAGGACAACATCGACGGGCTGGACATCACGGCCATCCCCGCGCCGGGCGCGCCGATGATGATCAGCTTGGCGGGCCTGACGGTGCTGAGCAGCCGCCGCCGGCGGGCGTGAGCATTCCAGCAGTGATGAGGTGATCGACGCCACCAGATAGCCAGAGCCCCGCGAGAAGCTCCTCGCGGGGCTTTTTCGTTGCGGAAGGCTGACTTGACCAGGCTGGTTTGTGTATAGCACGGGCTTGACATACTGTGTACGCGAGGTATACTCAGATTGGATCGACTGTGCTTGGGAAGTCGATCCGCCTGTTGCGTGAACTGCCACGCGGGTGCGAGAGCACTTGGCTCAAACAGGCCTTTCCAATTGGTCCCTGCGTTCTTCGAGTTTGTGCGGCAGTTCGCACGCTCTGGGATGCGATCCTCGACGGTACCTGTACCGACGTTTGATTGCTGACTGGAGTTTGATGCATGCCTTCACCGATCCGCTTTGCGGAGATCCAGCGTCTTCTGAACTCGCACGGGTGGTACTGGACTCGAACGAACGGCTCGCACCGCACGTTCACCAGGGCGGGCAAGCCGAGCTTGACCGTACCGATGTGTGGCCGGGAGAAAGTCAAACATGTCTACCTCCGAGAAGCGCAGTCGTTCATCGCGAAGCACACGCAAGGCGCGTAAGCCCAAGACGGTTACGCCCGGTTCGTTGCGATCGGCGGAAGCTCTGGCGAGCAACTACACCTTTGTGCTTTCGCCCCATGCCGAGGAAGGGTTTATGGGGCAGTTCATCGAGTTTCCGGGGGTGTGGGGATTTGCACGCACGCCCGAAGCGTGTTTCGTCGAAACCCGATCGCTCTTGGTTTCAACCATCGGGGCGATGATCGACGAGGGCGAAGTTCTTCCCTCGCCCGCGAGTGATGACAACCGAAGCAAGCAGGTGAATATCCGCCTGACAGAACTGGAGAAGCTGCGGATTGAGGCGGTCGCGCGGCAGATGGGTTTTCGATCGATCTCCGACTACATCAGGGCGGCGGCGCTCTCGAAGCCCGCGTAAGCGAGCAGGCCGTGCGCGAACGAATACGCTCGACGTGCGCTATTTTGTCGGCGCGTGATCTGCCCCGTTTGGGGCATTTTGTGCTTTTGGGCTGCGACTGAGGCTCACTTTGTGTTCTGGCGCGGGTTTCTGCTTGATCGCGCGGGCGATGCGGATAGGGTGTTGATGCATGCCGCGGGTTCTTTCGCGGCGGCCCACTCGCCCGCCCGCTCAAGACGCTTGGAACGTCCGTGGCGGAAGCGAAGCGACCCCGGCGAGCACATCGCAAGGAGAAACCCATGACGCGTCGCACATCCACGTTCGCACAACTTGGTCGGGTTGGTATTGTTGACATGAAGGTCGTTTTATTGATCGGCGCGGGCTTGGCGCTCGCCTTGGCTGGGGTCGGAACGGCGCGGGGGGATGTGATCACCGTGCCGACGATGGAGCCGGCGGCATTGCAGGCCGCGCTGGTGGATCCGGCGAATCCGTCGAAACTCGGCATCACGTCGGTTTCGATCCGCAACGGGCAACCCATGCAGTTCGGGACGTACTCGAACTTCAACCTCAACCCCGTCACGATCCGCGCGGGGGTGGTGCTCTCCAGCGGGAGCGTGCAGTTGCTCGGGCCCTTGCCCGAGGTGCTGGACCCGAACTATCAGCCTTCGTCGCCGCCGGCGGCGGTGAACTCGCAGATGGACAACGAGAACGACGGCTCGACCAGTGAGTTCAACTCTTACGGCAACTCGGGCAACCACATCGAGAACTTCCAGGGTTCGTACGACGTGGCCGCGCTGACCGTCAACTTCCACCTCGCGACGCCATCGCAGGTGAAGTTTGACTTCATCTTCGGGTCGGTGGAGTACCCGTTCTACACCAGCTCGTTTACCGATGCGTTCCTGGTCTTCCTGGACGGGACGAACGGCAACGATCAGATCGCTTTCGACAACGCGGGAAACCCGGTGCAGGTCGGCGCGTCGTTCGCGGGGTTGACGGTCACCAACGATCTGAACACCGCCTTCAGCAGCCCGCACGGGTTGATCCACCACCTCACCACCACAACGCAGATGCTCAGCGCGGGCAACCACACGCTGCACTTTGAGGTCGGCGACGTGAACGACCACATCCTCGACTCCGCGGTCTTCATCGCGAACCTCCGCCTGGGCAGCGGCGCGCCGGGGACGGTGCCGTCAGACGATGATCGGCGCTGCAGCCCGGCGGACATCGCCTTCGACGACGGGTTCCCGATCGATGATGTGCCGGGGCATGTGAACAACGGGATCAACGAGGGTGATTACAACTGCTTCTTCGCGGCGAACGGGTTCTTTGAGCAGGCCAGCGACGGCCCGGGTGCGCGGGGCGACTTCTGCGATATTGCCTGCGATGATGGCGAGCCGCTGAGCGCCTCGGGCAACTGCAACAACTCGGGCGTGAACGAGGGCGATTACAACTGCTTCTTCAACCACTTCTTCCTGGGCTGCCCGAACTGAGGCCGGGCGAGGTGGGGATGGGGTTGGAAAGGGTGGGGGGAGAACGTGGGATTTGCAGGCCGCCGCGGACTTCTCGGTCCGTCGCGGCCTTTCTTTGCGCAAAACCAGCGGCCTGCCCGGGGTGGCGTTGCGGTTCTGCGGTACACTTTCCTCAACCGTCATGACCGACGATCTGATCCATGTGATGCTGCGGATCATCGAGGTGAAGGACCGCTCAACTGCGGCGCACACCTGGCGGGTGGCGTTGTATTCGCGGGCGATGGCGGAGCGGTTTGAGCTGCCGCACGATCAGGTGGAGCGGATCACGCGTGCGGCGGCGCTTCATGACTATGGCAAGATTGATATCCCGGATGAGATCCTCCAGAAGCCCGGGGCTTTGACGAGCGAAGAGCGGCTGATCATGCAGCGTCACCCGGCGCTGGGGCATGATCGGTTGATCGAGATGGGCGAGACCGACCCGATCGCGCTGGAACTTGTCCGCCACCACCATGAGCAAGTCGATGGCAACGGCTATCCGGATCGGCTGAAGGGCGATGAGATCCCGATGGTTGCCCGGCTGTTCTCGGTGATCGATTCGTTCGACGCGATGACGAGCGTTCGGCCGTATCGCACGCAGATCGGCGACGAAGCGGCGCGGGCGGCGCTGGAAGAGCTGCGCAGGCACGCCGGAACGCGGTATGAGCCGCGGGCGGTGGAGGTCTTCGCGGAGCTGTTCGCCTCGGGTGAGCTGGACTGGATCCTGCACTATTACAACGACGAATGCCCGGTACCGGCGTTCGACCATCGCGATGCGAAGCGTCGGTCGATCGTGACGGCTGTGAAGCCGGACGTCGTGCGTGCGGCGGTGATCAACCGCCGCGATGCGGATGCGACGGGTGCGGCGCCCTCATCCGCGGCGGCTCGAGACGCGGCGACGGGTTGAGCCGTCGAATGGTGTCGATGTGCTTTCTCAAGCGACAACGAAAAAGCGAGCACCTTTGATGGCGCTCGCTGTGGTGGTTGTCGTTGGATGTGAAGAGGGGTTGAGGATCGCGTGCGACGGCTGGCCGCGGGCGATCAATACCCGCGCTTCTTGTCGGCGACGTTGAGGCTGCGACCGGCGCGGCGCTTGCGGTTGAGGAGCTTACGGCCGTTGGTGGTCTTCATCCGGGCGCGGAAGCCGATGGAACGCTTGCGCTTCACGCGGGAGGTACGCTTCGGATATGCCATGCCCATGGGGAACTGCCTTTCTTCGCTGCATGCACCGGGGCTTTGGCCCGATGGTTCTGGGTGATCGCAAACTGACCCCCGCCGATCGGGGCCAAGATGTTAGCGCCTATCCCGGTTCGGGGAAAGTCGCCTTGGCGGGTTCGAATCGCGAAGTGCGTTCGATGAATGTTTGGTTTTGACGCGGTTGTTCAGATTTCGGTTGGTTTTCTGGTCGGTTTGGGGGTGCGGTGATAGGGTTGAGTGTCGATCGGGCCGATGTTGTATTTGTTGAACGTGGAAGGGTGGAGGGGTGGCATCGCCTTTGGGCGACGCGGCGCGCCGGGTTTACCCGCCGCGGCCTTGCAGAGCGGGCTCGCTGAGGATGACCGAAAGGTCGGACTTTGCGGGCAGGCTCTCCTGACCGCAGCGGGCCGACCTTGCCTCGCGGAACGTTGAGCCGGGTGTTGCGCCCGGGTTGACGCAGGGCCTGTGGAGCGGCGCGGTTCGATAACGGACCGGCGCACGCGGGCGTGGAACGAGGTGCTTTCTCTTTCAGGGTCAGGCCAACGTGAGCAACGAAGTCCCAGTCAGTCAGATCGAATCGCGCACGGGGTACCGCTTCAACGACCCGGGGCTGGTGCGGCTGGCACTCCGGCACGCGAGCGTCGCGGAGAACCGCGTTGCGAGCAACGAGCGCCTGGAGTTTCTGGGCGATGCGGTGCTCGGGCTCATCACCTGCCAGCGCATCTTCGAACTCTTCCCTGAGATGCTCGAAGGCGAGATGACCAAGATCAAATCCTCGGTGGTCTCGCGGCAGACCTGCGCCGAGCTTGCCCAGCAGATCGGCATCGCGCAGCATCTGGTGCTGGGCAAGGGCATGCGGGCGAGCCCCGCGGGTGTGCCCATGAGCCTGGCGGCGGCGGCTCTGGAATGCATCGTCGCGGCGATCTATCTCGACGGCGGGCTGGAGCCGGCGCGGCGGTTTCTGCTGCCGCTGCTTGAGCCGCGGATCAGGTCTGCGGAGCGGAGCAAGCACCAGGAGAACTACAAGTCGCTTTTGCAGCATTACGCGCAGCAGCAGCGCGGGCTTGCGCCGCTCTACGTCGTGCTCGAATCAAAGGGCCCGGACCACGCGAAGCACTTCTGCGTCGCCGTGAAGCTGGGCGAGCAGCAGTTCGAATCGAGCTGGGGCGTGAGCAAGAAGCACGCGGAACAGAACGCCGCGATGCTGGCCCTGCGCGAGCTGGGCGTGCTCAACGGCGAGCACGTGGACCTTCGCGGCAGCGCGGGCGCGGCGGGCAATGTCGGCGGAACGACAGCCGAGGGCTCGACTTCGTCGGATGCGGCGAACTCAGCGAACTCGAGCGATGCGGGCGGCTCGGACGCGCAGAGCGCGGGCGTGTGAAGTGACAACGCGGTTCGCTTGCGCGTTGAGTCGTGCGATAGTTGATGTGCGATGTGCGATGTCCGACGTGCATTGAAGCGATCTACTCGTTCATCTGCAACCACGTCATCGCGGCGGCGGCTTTCTCCGCGGCTTTGACGCCGGTCTCGCCTAAGGCCTGCACCGTGCGTGCGAGCCAGCGTTGATTCAGCAGGCTCTCGGCGGGTGAAATGGGCAGCATGATCTCGGTGCGCACGCGCTCGCATGCGAGCCAGAGCGTCAGCGCGTCGCGGTGGTGCCCGCGCTCGCCCATCAGGTGGGCCTTTGCTCCGAGCGCACGCAGGATGCCCAGCTTGTCGCGGACGGTTCGAAGGATCACAAGACCCGCTTCCAACTGCGCCTCGGCTTTGTCGGGCTGGCGGTTGTGCAGGTCGATCTCGCCGAGCTGGCAGTGCGCAAGGCCGATGCCCGGCTGGTCGTCGAGCTGCGTCAGCAGCGCGAGCCCCTCGTTGACCAAGCGCTCGGCTTCGGAGGGTTCGTTCTGCAGGAGTTTCAGGAAGCCCCACATGCCCTGGATCTGTGCCGAGAGTCGCGGGGAGAAGGCGCTCTGAGCCGAGGAGGAACCGCCCGCGCCTTTCACGGTCGAGACGGCCAGCAGGGCGCGCTGCGCGTCGATCATGCTGGCGGACTGCAGCGCCAGGAAGCTGAGCCCCAGGCAACCGCGGGCGACGAAGTCGCGCCGGTCGAGCTTGTTGCCGAGATCAATCGCCTCTTGCAGCATGTTGCGGGCGGTGAGCGGTTCTTTGAGGATGAGCGCCACGCCGAGGAGGAGGAGACATTCGGCCGTGCCTTCCTCTTCGCCGAGCTTGCGCATCTGGGCGAGGGCCTTGCGTTGCAGCGTGACGGCCTCGACCATATCGCCTTCGATGTGCGCCAGCGCGCCGGAACTGCTCAGCCCCAGTGCTTGCGTCAACGGACTCAGCCGCAGGTGCCCGCGGTCGAGCGCGCGTTCGAGCGTCGTGCGTGCGTAACCCACGCGCCCGCGCACTTCCCAGTACTCGCGCAGGTTCGCGACCACCAGCACCGCGTCCTCGGCGCACTCACCCGTGGCTTGCGACCACGCCAGCGCGCCGGCGATGGTGTCCACGGCAGCGTCGATCTCCTGCAAGCCTCGCGCCTGGGCGGGGCCTTCCATGAGCTTGCGCATCCGCACCGACCACGAGGCGAGGTGCTTGATGAGCCGGCGCTGCGCGGCCGCGAGGGCTTCGTCGTCGCGGTAGAGCTGCAGGATGTACGCGCGCAGGGCGGAGGGAACGAACAACCGCTCGTTCTCGCCCGCGTTCTCGTGACCCAGCAAACCCGACTCGCTCAGCCGCGTCAGCACGCCCGACGTGCCCGCGGCGTTGCCCATCACCTCGATCGCGTCGCGAGCGGCGAAGCTCCCCGCGAAGCAGGCGCACTGCACCAGCACGCCCAGATCCGTCGCCTCGAGTTGAGAAACATGCTTTACCGGCACCCGCGAACCCGGGGCGAGCTCGCTCAGTTGGACGGTGTCACCTCGGCGTGCGGCTGTTCCGCTTCCGGCGGTGTTCGCCGCGATCACCGGTGCGTTCGCACCCGCCGAAGCACCGGCTGGTTTGGTTGTCGATGTCGAGCGGTTCGATTCTGCGGGCGTTGGTGCAACGCTGATGGAAGGCGGCGCGTCGAGGGCGTTCTCGGATGCGTCGGCGTCGTCGATCCACCCGCCGCCGCGACGGCCGGTTTCGAGTGACGGTGCGCGCACAACTTTCTTGAGCGTCTGAAGAACTTCGGTTGCGCTCGCGGGGCGTTTGGCGGGCTCCTTCGCCAGGCAGCGGGCGATCAATCGCTGCAAAGATTCGGGTGTGCCCGCTGGGAGCTGGGCATAGTCCGGGTCTTGCAGAAGCACGGCGGCCATGATCTCGCCGGAGGTCTTCCCCGGGAATGCACGCTTTCCGCTGAGCAGTTCGAAGAGCACGCAGCCGAGGGCGAAGATATCGGCGCGGGCGTCGACCGCCTGCCCGCGGGCCATCTCGGGGCTCATGTACCCGGGCGTGCCCGCGACGAGCTGATCGATATCGCTGGCGGCGAAGGACTGCGTGGGTACGTCGTCGGGCAGTGCGCTGGCGAGCGCGGACGTGCCGGAGCCGCCGCGGGCGAGGCCGAAGTCGAGGACTTTCACCGCGCCGCGCGGGGTGATCTTGATGTTGGCGGGCTTCAGGTCGCCGTGGACGATCCCGGCTTCGTGCGCCGCGACGAGCGCACCGGCGATCTCGGCGGCGATATCGACCGACTCGGCCAATCCCACGCCCATCGCGGCGGCGGTCTGCTGCGTCAGGCGATCCAGCAGCGTGGAGCCGTCCACGAACTCCATGACGAGGCTGACCGAGCCGTTCTGTTCGAGAATGTCGTAGATCGCCGCGATGTTCGGGTGGTTCAGCCGCGCGAGCATCTGGGCTTCGCGGCGGAATCGCTCGGCCCTTCGGTGCAGGTCTTCCGGGGTTGCTCCCGGCGCGGGCGGGAAGGTTTTGATAGCGACCTGTCGCCCGAGGCGCACGTCGCGTGCGAGGTAGACCACGCCCATGCCGCCGCGCCCGAGCTCGCGCTCGATCTTGTACGCCTGGCTGGTCGGGGCATCCGACACCTCTGCAACCTCCGCTCATTCACCCGCGCCCGGAAAGATCATCCGCACGATCGAACCTCACCCGGCGCGCCCGCGGCACGCTGAGGGCTCACTCCCAACTGATGTGCCAGACCAGCGGCTCGCCCGGCTGCTTCGCCAGTTCCACCGGCATGATGAGCGTGGCGGTCGTCGCGTCCTTCTCGGCGCTCAGCCCGCGGGCCCGCAGGGCGATGCCCGAGGAGATGACCTTGCCCGGGATGTTGATGGTGATCTTCACGCTCGTACCAAGGTCGGTGTTGGGGCTGCCGTCGGCTTCGGTGGAGAGCACGCGCTGGGCCCCGGCGCGTTCGTCGTCGCTGGCGCCGGCGAAGAGCGCGGGCCACTTCACATCCGCCCCGCGCGGGATGGAGACCTTGATGAGGCGCGGACGCAGCACGCCGGTGGTCGCGACGCTGCCGGCGCTGATGGTCTCGAAGGTGATCCCGCTGATGTTCAGTTCGTCGAGCTTCTTGAAGCTGCCGCGGCTGACCATGACGCCGGCCCGACCTGACCACGCCACGCCGCCGCCGGTGGTGCCGGCTTCGACGGCCGCGGGCTGCTTGGGCGCGACCAAACCGCTGGCGACGAGGTTGCCCGAGAGATCGTCCTTCAGATCAAGCCGCAGCGACGAGGCGTCGCGCTCATCGCAGGCGCCGAGGGTCAGCATCGAGGCAACGCACAGCACGGCCGCGACGCTCCGCTGAAGCACGCTTGATCGTGAACCTGCCGACGCGCGAACGATCCGATTCATCTGCTTACCTGCACCTTCTGTGACCGGGCCATAACGCACCGACCGCGCACGCTGCGCTTTCATCGGTGACTTCCGTCAACGATCGACAGTCTACCGCGCCGGGGTCTTCTCCGCTCTGGGCAAAAAACAACGAGCCCCGGGGGTTGATTCCCGGGGCTTCGCGTTGAAATCACTGGTCATCGACTCGAAAACAGCTTACTTGTTGCCGACGGCCGAGGCGATCATCTCCGCCGTCACCGCGCCTTCGAGGAAGGCCTTGGCCTTGCCCTCGGCGTCGATGATCATGACGCTGGGGAAGCCGCGGACGTTCAGACGGGTGGCGAGGTCGTCGCCGTTGAGCGCGCCGGTGAAGGCGAAGTTCTTCTCGGTCCAGAACTGCTTGACCGCGTTCGCGTCGTTCTCACCAACGAGGCGGCAGGCAACGCCCACCGCGTTGACCGTGCCCGCGTTGGCCTTGGCAAAGTCGTTCACGGCCTGCGCCACCGCGCCCGACGAATCAAACTGCGGGCCCCAGAAGGCCAGCACCGTGGTCTTGCCCTTCAGGTCGGCGAAGCGGACGGTCTTGCCATCAACGCCGGCGAGCTCGAAGGCAGGGATTTCTGCACCCGGGCGCAGACCGCCGGGGGTCAGGCGCATGCCCTGGGGCTTGGGGTCGGGAAGGTCGCCGTTGGGCGCGACCTTGGAGGGATCAACGGGCTGAGACGCCGGGGTGGCCGGAGTCGACGGCATCGCGGGAGCGGTCGGGGCGGTGGGGGCCTTCGGCGCCGGGGGAACCGGGTCGGGCATCACTTCCTTCTTGTACCCCGCGGGGACGGCGACTTCGAGATCCTTGTCGGTGAGGTCCTTATCGCTGACTTCGCTGAAGGTCCACGAGCGGGCGATCTTGCCGCGGCGCTGCTCGAAGAAGCGCGGGAGCTTGTCGACAGTGCCGACGATGAGCGTGCGCTCGTTCTGGTCGTCCATGGTGATCTTGATTACCTGGCAGGGCTGCCCGTCGACTTCCTTCGCCTCGACGATCTCGATCTTGCGGGCACGGAGCTCGTTCTCAAAGGGGTTCTTGCCGTTGGGCTCGTAGGGCCCGAGCAGGTTGCGCTCGCAGCGGGCGACCCAGACGTCAGCGCCGGACCCGTTGCCGGTCTGCTGAGTCAGGACCTTCTTCTGCCCGTCGTCGACCCAGGTGATCCGCCGGCGGATCTGCGCCGGGGGCGGGGCGGGCTGGTCCAGGTGTTCGATCAGGACACCGACCTTCTTCTTGCCCTCGGCGAAGATCATCAGATCGCCCGTGTAGTTGATCTTCAGCGGTGCGGCCTTATCGCCGCGGAGCAACTTGACGGTCATGACGCTGCCGTCGCCCGCGGTGCCCGAGGGCCCGGGCATCGTCTGGCTGACCTTAAAGGCGATGCTCTTGCTCTCCTGCATCGACTTGACCGAATCCTCGATCAACTGCTTGGCCGTCGGATCAACCTGGCCCAACGCACCGGCGCAGAAAACCAGCGCCGCAACCGTGGGAAGGACCATCAAACGCGCGTTCATCATGCTTGTCTCCACGACCGTCTTGCCCGCGGCACTTTCCGCACGCTCCGACGGTCATCATTCTTGCTTGCTGTTTCTGACCAACGAACCTTCTCTATCGGACGCTTTCCTCATCGGATCAAGCGCCGCCACCCCGTGAACCCCGCCATCGTACTCCCGGTGACACGATTCTCCCAACCATCAACCAACCGCCCACCGGCGCTCCCCCAGGGCAATCAGCGTGCATCACTCATACAGTCGAGATCAGCGTTGGTTCGCCGGTTCCGCTTTGCTTCACGCCGATTCATCAGGACCCTTACTTAATCCAGACAAATGCTCACCCTGATCTTCGCCCAACTGACGGGTCCAACGGTTGTCCGCGAGTCGCCCGCGGAGAAGATCGCGTTCATCCTGCTGGCGATGGCCCCGCTGATTGTGCTTTATGCGTGGGTGCATAACTGGATTCAACCAGGAACATTTCGCGACCGCGAAGCGGGTTTAAAACGCGTCGAGTCGTTTTCTGCCGCGGTTTGGGCGGTCCTGACGTTGGTGGCGTTGGTGATCCCGGGGCTGATTCAAGCGTTGATCCTGCAATCGCAGCCCGGCACGCCGACCGGCATGTCGGGCACGATCCGGCAGTTCCACGCCGTGACGCTGGTTCAACTGTTGGGCTTTGCCGTAGTCGTGCCCATGATCGTGCTGGTGTGTCAGCAACTGGCCACCGGCACATGGGCACCCCGACTGCGCGAGCTCATCCCCTCCCCGGCCCACGCTTCGGTGCTGCCGAGCACCAAGCCGGGCTTCCTGAAGTTCAGTTGGCATGAGTTGTTCGTGGGGCTGGGGCTGTCGGTGCTGGTGACCTGTGTGGTGCTGCTGGTCGGAAAGGTCTCGACGAGCCTCTACGCTTTTTTTACGCAGCAAGCACCAAATGCGCTGGCGCACGACACGCTGAACAGTCTTTTCAGTTCGACCGCATCACACCCCGGGTGGGTCATTCCCGCGGTGATTGCCTGCGTGGTCATCGGTGCGCCGGTGAGCGAGGAGTTGGTCTACCGGGGATTCCTGCATTCGGGGGTGCTGAAGGCCGTGCGCTCGCGCTGGCTGGCGATTTTCATCTCCTCGGCCCTTTTCACCGCGGTGCACATTCCGGTTGCGCAGGTATACGCGCTGCCGATGTTCTTCACGCTGGGCGTCGCACTCGGAGTCGTGCTTGAGAAACGCGGCAACCTCTGGTCGTGCGTAGGCGTGCACGCGGGGTTCAACGCGTTTCAGTTGTTCCTGGCGGCGATGATCGCCTCGCCCGCCGGTCAGGTTCGATAAACCACCGTCGCACACAGAAGCAAAAAACCCCGGACCGCTCACGGCCCGGGGGTCGGTTGTTCGACTGAAATCTGAACCGAGCGATTACTGGTCGTGACCGCTTGAATCGGGCAGCTTGTGACCCGCGTCGCGGAGGGTCTTCTCACGACGCGCGAGTTCAAGGTCGTGCTCGACCATCATGGCCGCGAGCTCTTCGACACTGGTCTCGGGGACCCAGCCGAGTTTCTTCTTCGCCTTCGCCGGGTCGCCCAGCAGCAGGTCGACCTCGGCCGGACGCAGGTAACGCGGGTCGAACTCGACGTACTTCTTGAAGTTCAGCCCGGCGTGCTCGAAGGCCATCTCCGCGAACTTTCGCACCGTGATGGTCCGCCCCGTCGCCACCACGTAATCGTCGGCCTCGTCCTGCTGCAGCATCATCCACATCATCTTGACGTAGTCGCCCGCGAAGCCCCAGTCACGCTTGCTGTCGAGATTGCCCAGGAAGACCTTGTCCTGCAAGCCCATCTTGATCCGCCCCACCGCGCGGGTGATCTTGCGGGTCACGAACGTCTCGCCACGCCGGGGCGATTCGTGGTTGAACAGGATGCCGCAGGACGCGTGCATGTTGTACGACTCGCGGTAGTTCACCGTCGCCCAGTGGGCCATGACCTTTGCGCACGCGTACGGGCTGCGCGGATAGAACGGGGTGGTTTCCTTCTGCGGCACCTCGAGGACCTTGCCGTACTGCTCGCTCGAACTCGCCTGGTAGTACCGCACCTGCTTGCCCGTCTCGGTCTGATACTCGCGGATGGCTTCAAGCAGCTTCAGCGCGCCCATCGCCACGATGTCCGCAGTAAAGACCGGCATGTCGAAGGACACACGCACGTGCGACTGCGCGCCGAGGTTGTAGACCTCCTGCGGGTGCACGGTGCGCATGAGCTTGCCCAGGACGTTGCTGTCGCACAGGTCGCCGTAGTGGAGCTTGAGCTTGCCGCCCTTGACGTGCGGGTCGAGGTAGATGTGGTCGATGCGCCCGGTGTTGAACGACGACGAGCGCCGGACGATGCCGTGCACCTCGTAGCCCTTGCTGATGAGGAACTCAGCGAGGTAGGAGCCGTCCTGACCGGTGATGCCGGTGATCAGTGCACGCTTGCCGACGCCGTCGCGGGCTTTGAGCTTCTTCTGCACTTCTTCACGGGTCGGGGCTTTGGCTTTGCTCGCTGACTTCTTCGCCACGGGATTGTCCTTTGTGCTGGCTGGGTTGAAACAGGGTGAACCAGGGGTTGAACGAATATTCGACGACTCTTCCCACTCCTCGGCCAACCTGCCGATCTGCGTACACGAACACCGACATGCCCCACGCCGACGGATCTATCCGAGATCGCCGGTTTTCAGGGGCCTTAGGTTAGACCCTCTTTCTTCGGCCCGATCGACCGTGCCCTCAAGCCAACCCCCCACAAACTCCACCCCTCACCCCCTCTCCAACACTGTCTGTAGCCATTGAACCCAAACTCGTTCGGGTCGGGATGCTCAGACGCTCGATACCACGTTGAGTTTCGGGGCTTTTCATGGTCGTTTCGCGCGATCTTTGCGCGTTGAACGAACGAAGGCTCCCGCTTCAGGTCCCGAACTGTCCGAACGTCACGGTCGCGAGCAGACCCGCCAGCAGGACCGGGCCGACCCATGCCCACCGCCAGAGACGGGCTGGTGCGTCCCACCGCAGCGACGCGATCATCAGCACCCACCACAGCAGCACCATGGGTTCAAGATACCGCTGCCAGCTCAGGGCTTGTGCACAGTTCGCCGCGGTGAAGGCGATCAGGCCCGCCGCGAGCACCCACCGCGCCCGCGCGTCGGCCGCTCGCCAGCAGATCCCCAGCACCACGCCCCCCACCACCGCCAGCAGCCACATGACCAGGTTGACGTGATCGGCAACCACCAACCGCGGAAGCCTGATCCCTGCGAGGGTTGAATCGCCTTCGAACTTCCGCGTGATCTCCCAGAGTGCGCCCTTTCGCGACGGGCTGAGCCAGGTGGTGGTGGGAATCGCTGAAAGCACGCCGGCGATGAAGCCGCCGAGGCCGCCGGCTTTGATCGTGGCGATGAGCGCTTCGTTTCGGTCTTTGGTGCCGGGCGATTGCGAGAGGCTGCTGGCAAGCCAATACCCGGCGAAGAAGAGCCCGAAAAGCCCGACGAGGGCGAGCACGAGCACCGCCGTGGCGGGTGAAGTGCCTGTGACCGTCGTGGCGTCGACCGCGCCGCTGATCGCGCCGGGGTTGGTCGAGGCTCGGAACGTTGGTGGAGTCAGCCCGCCCCAGAGAAACACAAAGCCGCCGACGATCGCGAAGGCGGGCGCGGTGGCAAGCACCGCACAAATCACGGCTCGGTTCGTCAGCGCCCGCAGCAATGCACGGGCGTGCTCGATCGTCCGCGCCACCGACGATGCGGACCAGGGCGGTGTTTGATCCAGCTTGGCGCAGGCGACGAGCGCGCCGACCCAGACAACCGCGGCCGCCCAGATGTGGATCTGCCTTGTGAAAACCAAGGCCATCAGAAGCAACGCGCTGGGCACAATCCATCGATCCAGACGCCGAGGTCGGCAGACTTCGTCGACGCTTGCCGTCCGTGCGAGGTTGAGCGAGAGCAGCATGACGAGAGCCACCATCAGCCACGCGGCATTATCTGGCAGCAGGTACATCCCCGACTGCACAACGTAACTGCTGCAGAGCACGGGCAAGGCCGGCGTAAGCGCCCACCACCAGCCCGCACTTCGTTGCTGATGGTGGTTGGCGGCTTTCGCGCTCACCCATACCAGCACGCCCACCAAGCCCGCGGTGCACAAGGCTGCGAACAGTCGCAGCGCGAGCTCGGGCGCACCGAAAAGCCGCTTCACCGCCGCCAGCACGAGGTGATATCCGGGCGTCGTTGCCGAGAGGTAATCCCTCAGCCCGGGCGTGGGCAGTTCCTGTGCAAACTTCGTGATGACCTTCAGGTGAAAGACGTCCTGATCGAACTTCGCCCGGCCCACATTGAACGCCGATCCGGATGAGTCGCTGAGCAGGATCAGACCCGCCAAGACCAGCCACGCCATCGCGAAGGCCCACGCCGCGAGGACCATCGGTCGGCGGGCATTGACATGGCGAACGGAGTCGACATCGTTCATCACGCCGCACCTTCCGCTTTCACGAAGACGCGCAGCTCGTGCCCGTACCACAGGCGGTTGTGGGTGCTCGCGTGCCGACGGACGAGCCCCATCTGCCCCGCCCAGGCCTCGACCTCTTCGATCGGGCAGTAGTTGATCCACTGCTTCGCCATCACCAGATCGTGCAAGCGGTTCATCGTCGCCCGCCAGATCGGCCTTCGGCACATGTCCTTGTAGATCAGCACCCCGCCCGGACGCAGCCGGTGGGCCGCCCGCTCGATCACCGAGCGCTGGGCAACTCGCGGCACGTGGTGCATCACGTCGATGATGCTCACCACATCAAACCCGCCCGACGCGCCGGCGCCCGGAGCGGGCCAATCGGCCCGGACATCCAGATGTTCAAACCTCAGCCCCGGGCGATGCTCCGCGGGCTGATCTGGCTTCCAGCCGGTGTTGAGCGCGCCGTTCGCCAGGGCGATGGCTTCGTGCGAGGAATCAAAGCCGACTCCCGAGCGGATCACCCCCAGCCGGGCGAGCAGGTGCAGCCACAGTCCACCGCCGCAGCCGACGTCGAGAATCTCCGAACCTTTCGGGACCCAGGGGAGCAACCGCTCAAACGGGCAGATCCGGGGGCGGTAGACCTGCAAAAGCCGAAAGAGCCTCGGCCCGGTCGGGTAGACCCCCCGGATGACCGAGGAGATCGCGCGGGCCGAGAGAAGTTCGGCATTTTCTGCGCTTTTCAACCCGGCAATCGAACTGGTGGTTCCCTCGATCATTTCAGGCTGGAATGGCGAACGAGTCGGGCCGATCAACAATGGGCAGAGTTTGTACGCTCAGGCCCGACCCTTGCATCGGCCCCGGAGCGAACAATCCTTGGCGAAACCGCGTTCTTCCGGTGGAGAAGCAACTCCTGCGTCTCCCCCCCACCC
>JACVCS010000152.1 GCA_016741915.1 Phycisphaerales bacterium
GTCCCATGGAAGCCAAAGCACTTTCAGGCGTGAACGGGGCGAAGGTCGGTGGTGGCGGGTTGGGCGGGGCTGGTGCGTTGAGCGAAGGGGCGGGGCCGATCCCCGGCGTCGATCAGAAGATCGTGCTGGAGGCGATCACGTTTGACGATGTGCTGCTGCTGCCACGGTACAGCAATGTGGTGCCGACGGAGGTGAACACGACGACGCAGTTGACGGGGCGGATCAGGCTGAACATCCCGCTGGTGTCGGCGCCGATGGACACGGTGACGGAAAGTGCGCTGGCGATTGCCTTGGCGCAGGAGGGCGGGCTGGGGGTGATTCATCGGAACTTGACCCCCGAGGTTCAGGCGCGGGAGATCATGAAGGTCAAGCGCTCGGCGAACGGGATCATCAGCGATCCGATGACGCTGAGCCCCGAGGACGCGGTGAGCAAGGCCCGCCAGCTCATGGGGCGGTACCACGTTTCCGGGTTCCCCGTGACGGAGGGCGGTGCGGCGAAGGGGAAGGTGATCGGGATTCTGACCCGGCGCGATCTGAAGTTCGTTGAGAACGACACGACCACCGTGGGCGAGGTGATGACCAAGAGCGGGCTGGTGACCGCGGCGGCGGGGACGACGTTGCAGGAAGCGGAGCGGATTCTCAACAAGCACAAGATCGAGAAGCTGCTGCTGATCGACTCGAAGGGGAACCTGGCGGGGCTGGTGACGATGAAGGACATCGATCGGCTGAGCCAGTTCCCGCAGGCGTGCGTGGATTCGCGCGGGCGGCTGCGCTGCGGGGCGGCGATCGGGGTGGATCACTATGAGCGGGCGGAGGCGGCGGTGGCGGCGGGGGCGGACGTGCTGGTGGTGGATACGAGCCACGGGCACAGCGAGAACGTGCTGCGGACGGTGCGGACGCTGAAGAGCAAGTTCGATATCGACGTGATCGCGGGGAATGTCGCGACGGCGGAGGGTGCGCTGGCGTTGGTTGAGGCGGGCGCGGACGCGGTGAAGGTGGGGATCGGGCCCGGGAGTATTTGTACGACGCGGGTGGTGACGGGTGTGGGCGTGCCGCAGTTGAGCGCGATCATGAACGCGGTGGCGGGGGTGAATGGGCGTGCGGTGGTGATTGCCGACGGCGGGGTTCGGCAGTCGGGGGATATCGCCAAGGCGATCGCGGCGGGTGCGGGGGTGGTGATGATGGGTTCGCTATTTGCGGGGCTGGATGAATCGCCGGGCGAGTTGGTCATTCGGCAAGGGCGGCGGTACAAGAGCTATCGCGGCATGGGCAGCGAGGGGGCGATGAACGCGGGGAGCGCGGACCGGTATGGGCAGGGTTTGGATGGGCAGAAGAAGGTGAAGTTTGTGCCGGAGGGTGTGGAGGGGCTGGTGGCGTACCGCGGGCCGCTGAGCGAGTTTGTGTACCAGATGGTCGGCGGGCTTCGCGCGAGCATGGGGTATGTGGGGTGCTCGACGATCGGGCAGATGCAGCGTGAGGCGCGGTTCTGCAAGGTCAGCGGGGCGACGGTGGTTGAGAATCACCCGCACGACATCCGCCTGACGAAGGAATCGCCCAACTACCTCGTGGCGCAGGCGGGGAACGAATGAGCACGCTGCGGACGGGCTTGCACGCGGTGAACGTCGTGGCGCTGGGGGTGTGGACCGGCGCGATGGTCTTGACGGGCGTGGCGGCGGCGGTGACGTTCCCCACGGTCAAGGCGCTGGCGCCCAAGGCCGGGGCGGGGTTTGAGAACTACACGGGCGAGCACTGGCGGCTGATCGCGGGGAAGGTCGCGGGGAAGCTCTTTGTCATCAGCGACATCGTCCAGTTCTCGTGCGCGGCCTTGGCGGTGGTGACGCTCGGGGCGCTTGTCGGCGGGAGCCTGACCAAGGGCAAGCTGGGGCTGCCCATGCTGCTGCGGGTGGGGACGGTTGCGATCGCGTGCACGGTTTTGGCGGGCTGGCTGCTGCTCTACTCGCCCTCGATGTACGAGAACCTGCGCGGGTATTGGGACGCGGCGCAGGCGGGCGACAACGCCAAGGCGGCGACGTTTCAGGCGGCCTTCGACGCGGCGCACGGCACGGCCAGCACGCTCATGATCACCTGCACGCTCGCGGCGCTCGGCGCGCTGGTGGCGGCGGCGATCGATCGGCACTTCAGCCATGAACAGGAAGCGACGCTGTGAAGCGGGGCAGCATGACGAAGAAGCGCGGCGCGAAGGCCGAAGAAACTCTGGAACCGATCGGGTTTGATCTGCCGCGTGTCACGGAGGCTTCGCGGGCGCGGGCGGCGGCGTTGTATGACGCGTTGCTTGAGGCGTACCCGGAGGCACACTGTGAACTGAACTATTCGACGCCGCACGAGTTGCTGGTGGCGACGATCTTGTCGGCGCAGGCGACGGACGTGAGCGTGAACAAGGCGACGCCGGCGTTGTTCAAGGCGTTTCCGACGCCCGCGGCGTATGCAGCAGCGGGAGCGGCGGGGATTGAGCCGTACATCCGGACGATCGGGCTGTACCGCAACAAGGCGAAGTCGGTGTTTGAGGCGATGAAGCAGATCGTGGAGAAGCACGGCGGCGAGGTGCCTCGGACGATGCGGGAGTTGCTTGGGTTGCGTGGCGTGGCGCGGAAGACGGCGGGGGTGGTGCTGGGCAACGCCTTCGGGATCAACATGGGTGTGGTGGTGGACACGCACGTGCACCGGTTGAGTCAGCGGCTGGGGCTGGTGAAGCCCGGGACGAACGTGATGCAGACGGAGCGGCGGTTGATGGCGTTGCTGCCGCGGGAGAAGTGGTGCATGGTCTCGCACTTGCTGATTTTTCACGGGCGGCGGTGCTGCAAGGCGCGGGGCGGGGCGCAAGGGGGGGCGTGCGCGGCGGGCGGCGGGAAGCCTGCGGGAGAGCTTTCCGCGGGCGAGCGGGTGTGCGCGAAGTTTGGCGTGGCGTGCGAGTTGCGGATTCGGGGCAAGGGTCAGTAAGGGGCAGGATTCAACGCGGAGAGCGCGGAGCACGCGGAGGAAGACGGAGAGGAAGGTGGGGAGTTTTTTTTCAACGAAGAGAGGGAAGGAAGGGAAGGGGGAATGGTGCGCAGGCCGGGGAAGGAGCGGGAGCGC
>JACVCS010000153.1 GCA_016741915.1 Phycisphaerales bacterium
CGGTGGGGGGAAGGGCGGGATCGAGTTCTCGCCCGAGAAGGCCAAGCGGTTCTTCACGCACGCGAAGAACGTGCACGAGACGTCGCAGTACGAGTACGCGATGAGCCTTTGGCTGCAGGGGCTGAGGTTTGAGCCGAGTAACTTGGAGGCGGTGCAGGCGTACTTCGCGTCGGCGGAGGGGTTTTTGAACTCCGGCAAAACGGCGGTGAGCAAGGACACGATGTCGGCGATTGCGGGGTCTTCTCCCGTGCATCGGTTTGTGGCGGGGCTGCTGAACTGGTCGCTGCGTTTGCGCGATGCGGAGGCGGCGGTGCGGGTGTTTTTGATGAGCGTTGAGCTTGGGCTGCGGGATGTGGCGCTGTGGATCGCGCCGCGGGCGCTGAAGGTGGCGGCGTCTTCGGACCGCCCGCGGAAGGACCACTTCGTGCGGATGATGAAGGCGCTGGCGTCGATCGAGGCGGCGGACCTGGGCGTGCAGGCGGGTGAGCTGGCGATGCGGCTTGATCCGGCGGACAACGCGCTGGCGGCGGATGTGAAGAACCTCTCGGCGCAAGCGACGATGAACAAGGGCGGGTACGAGGCGACGGGGCAGGAGGGTGGGTTCCGCTCGAACATCAAGGACGCCGAGAAGCAGCGGCTGATCAACGAAGAGCGGCAGATGGCGAAGTCTGAGGAGGGGCAGCAGCGGGCGATCCTCGCGGCGAAGGCCGAGTATGAGGCGAACCCGACGGACAAGCCGACGATCCGCAAGTACTTCAAGGCCCTGGCGGAACGCGGCACGGCAACGGACGAGCAGACGGCCATCGACGTTGCGGAACGTGCGTACAAGGACACACAGGAGTTTTCGTTCAAGGCCCTCGCGGGCGAGATGCGGATGAAACGCGGGCGGCGCGGGCTGGTTGCGCTGCGGAAGGCGAAGGACGCGGCGCCGAACGATGCGGCGGCGGTGGAGGCGTTCCTCAAGGCCGAGCAAGCGCAGCTTGAGCTGGAGATCAGCGAGTATGAGCCGCGGGTGACGGCGTATCCGACGGACCTGGCGATCAAGTTCGAGCTGGGGAAGCGGTACTTCCTGAACAAGCAGTACGAAAAAGCGATCGAGCAGTTCCAGCGTGCGAAGGACGACGCGAAGCAGACGGTGCAGGTGCGGCTGTACCTGGGTCAGGCGTTCATGGCGTTGTCGTGGCTTGACGAGGCGGTGGAGACGTTCAAGCAGGCGCTGGAGATCAACGGCGATCAGAACGACGAGGTTGCGATCTCGCTGAAGTACAACCTGATGCTGGCGATGCTGAAGCAGGCGGAAGAGCAGAAGGATCTCAGCAAGGCGCTGGAGGCGGATAAGCTGGCGGGTGCGGTGGCGATGCAGCAGATCGGGTACATGGATATCCGGGCCCGGCGCGATCAGGCGAAGGCGCTGATTGCGCAGCTTCGGCAGAGCGGCGGTGGGGGCGGGGGGTGAAACAGCTCGAAGCTCAAAGCTCAAAGCTCGAAGCTCAAAGCTCAAAGCTCAAAGCTCAAAGCTCAAAGCTCAAAGCTCAAAGCTCAAAGCGCATAGTAGAAGTGGCGCGGTGGCTCAGTGGCAAAGTGTCGAGGTGGGGGTGTTGTGAAAGCGGGCGTTGATGAGCGAGTTGGCGGGTGAAGATGTTGCGGGGCGTGCTGCGGGGGACGTGGTGGCGGCGTCGGCGGTGGTGATTGTGCCGGCGCGGCTGGCTTCGACGCGGTTTCCGGAGAAGGTGCTCGCCAGCGCCACGGGCAAGCCTTTGGTTCAGCACGTGGCGGAGCGGGCGGCGGGGGCGAAGTGCTGCCGATTGCTGGTGGTGGCGGCGGATCATACGCGGGTGGTTGACGCGCTGAGGCCCTTTGGCACGCGGGTGATCCTCACACGGGATGATCATCCCAACGGGACAAGCCGACTGGCGGAGGCGGCGACGGCGCTGAACCTTGAGCCCGATGAGATCGTGGTCAATGCGCAGGGGGACGAGCCCGAGCTCGACCCCGCGGTGATCGATGCGGCGGTCTCGGCGCTGATCCGCACGCGCGGGGCGGTGGTGGGGACGGTCGCGAGCGTGATCGCCGATCCGGCGCAGATCGAGGACCGCAACATCGTCAAGGTCGTTCGGCGGCTCGACGGCTCGGCGTTGTACTTCTCAAGGGCGCCGATCCCGGTTGATCGGGACAAGAGGGGCGCGGGGGGTGAGGGGGGTGAGGGGAGTGTGCGGGCGCTTCGGCACGTGGGGGTGTACGCGTACCGGAATAGTTTCTTGCAGAGATACGCGCGGATGGAGCAGACGCCGCTGGAGCGGAGCGAGCAGTTGGAGCAGTTGCGCGTGCTGGAGCACGGGCTGACGATCGCGGTGGGATTGTGCGCGAGCCCGGAGCCGGGAATTGATACGCCTGAGCAGTACGAGGCGTTTGTGAAGCGGTGGCGTGCGGGGCCGCGATGACGTGGGGCAGTATGATGGATGAGGTCTGCGGGTGAAGAAGTTCACGCGTGGGCAGAGATTGCTCCGGTAGCTCAGTTGGATAGAGCAACGGTCTTCGAAACCGTAGGTCGTGCGTTCGAATCGCACCCGGGGTATTCAAAATGGCCAAAGAGCCAAACTGTCAAATGACCAAATTGAAGAGCGGAGAGCGGGTGGTTTGGGTGGGTTACACGGCCCGCGAAACGGGGGCTTTGAAGCGTCCCGGGTGCGATTCGAACGCACGACCTGCCGCTTAGAAGGCGGCTGCTCTATCCAACTGAGCTACCGGGACGGATGCTTGATGTACACGCGGAGGGGTGCTTCGCGTGGTTGGGATGGTATTCAGGGGCTTGCGGGGGTGTGGGTGTACTGAGGTTGGCGGGGCGATGGGCGCGTGATTGGAGTGGAAGGGGGAGGGGCGGGAGCGAACGATGGGGAGATGGTGGGGTGTTGGGTACGGTTTGAACCTGAGAGGACTGTGTATGGGCTGGCTGCGAAACTCGACGGATGAATCGGCCGGGCGGGGGGAGGGGTCGGGGGTGGTGCTTTCGGGTGCTGCGCCGCTGGTCAGGCTGCCGGGCGGGGTGGGGGGCGGGGCGGGG
>JACVCS010000062.1 GCA_016741915.1 Phycisphaerales bacterium
GATTGGTGGTGGTAGGCTTGGGGGTCAGGGGTACGGGGGGGGCGGGGGTTTGGGGTGGCTGATCTGGAGATTCGAGACTTTGGACGTGTTTATCAAAGTGCCCCGTGGGGCTGAGCTGGTGAGCATCTTGGGCCCGGCCGACCGGAACGTCAAGATGATCCGCGAGGCGATGGGTGTGCGCATCCATGCGCGGGACGGGACGATCAAGATCTCGGGTGAGCCCGAGGCGGTGGCGTCGGCGAAGCGGGTGGTGGACCAGATCGTGCAAGCCGCGGCAAGCTTGTCGGGGAAGTTCTCGCAGCGCAAGGACGTCCTGCATCTGATCGGTCAAGCGATAAGCGAAGCGAGAGAAGAGCACGAGGCGATGCGGGTGATGCACGATCAGCAGGGGTGGCAGGTGGATGACCCGACGAGGCCGCCGTGGGAGAGCCATCTGAGCGTGTATGTGGCGGGGAAGCCCGTGCGGGCGCAGACCGCGAATCAGCAGGCGTATTTGGACGCGATCCGCGATCACGACGTGGTTTTCGGCATCGGGCCCGCGGGGACGGGCAAGACATATCTGGCGGTGGCGGCTGCGGTGCACATGCTCAAAATCGGACGGGCGCGGAAGGTCATCCTGGCCCGCCCCGCGGTGGAGGCGGGTGAGAAACTCGGGTTCCTGCCCGGCGATTTGCAGCAGAAGGTCAACCCGTACCTGCGCCCCCTGCTGGACGCGCTGCACGACATGATGGACTACCAGACCGTTCGGCGGTTCATCGAGAGCGACGTCGTCGAGATCGTCCCGCTGGCGTATATGCGCGGGCGGACGCTGAACCGGGCGGTGATCATCCTCGACGAGGCCCAGAACACCACCCGCGGACAGATGAAGATGTTCCTCACCCGCATGGGGCACGGGAGCAAGATCATCATCACGGGCGACGTCACGCAGATCGACCTTGAGGACCCGACGCAGAGCGGGCTGATCGATGCCGCCCGAACCCTGAAACGGATCCCGGGGCTGGGGATGTGCACATTGGACCAGTCGGACATTGTTCGGCACCCGATGGTGCAGAAGATCGTCGACGCGTACGAAAGGTCCGAGAAGTCGAAATCCAAGGCAAGGGGCCCGGCGTTTGTGTCGATGGAGAATGGTGACGGGCAGCAAGGCTCTCGGACCAGTGAATGACCTCAGCGCGAGGCGGCGCACAGAGCCCGACCTCGCCCTGTGTAGACGTGCTTCGCGTTGCGGATGACCAGCGATGTCCCGATCAGGCTCAACCAGTTCGACCGCTTCCGACCGGGCTACGGCCTTTGAGCGGTTGGTCGGCGTTGAGCGTGCGGAGGCGATCCGCGGCGCGTCGGAGCGCTGGCTGGTGAACTCGCCCGAACGCGGCTGGGGGCTGGTGGTCGTCGCGGTGACAGCGCTGGTGATCGGCGTGACGCTGGCGTTCATGCAGCGGCAGGTGCTGGTCTCGCCCGGGCAGGTGATGACCCAGACGCGGGCGGTGCGGGTGCCGGTGGAGGTGACCGACGCGGAGGCGACGCAGCGGAACAAGCAGCTTGCGCGTCAGCGTGCGGCGCGCGTGTACGTGCAGAACGAAAAGACCTTTGCCTCGGTGCGGTCGGCGCTGCTGGAGCTGCCGCGCAACGCCGCGACGGACGCGACGCTGAACGAAGTTGAACGCGCGGCGCTGGCGCGGATTCGGACCGATACCAGTCTGTCGGCGGCTTGGGCGGGCTCGGTGAAGACGTTTGAGGATCTGCTGCAATCGACGCCCGCGGTTCGGCCTGAGGCGTTGATCAACGAACGGCGGATGATCAACCGTGAGGTTGAACTGCGCCGGAACGGGGGCACGGGTGCGAACGCGGGCGGCATCGACGACGGGCGTGGCAGTGCGGGGCTTGAAAGCGACGACACGCTGACCGCTCGGGCCGGCGAAGGGTCTCGCGGCGTGCTGGTTCCCTCGGCGATGGTCGTGGGTGTGGATACGCCCGAGTGGGAGCGGCGGGCACAGCGGATGGTCTTCGATGCGCAGTTCCCCGCGGAGCTCAGCGGCGTGGTGATGCGGACGGTGCTGGCGCTGACGAAGGCGGCCGCTCCGTATGAGTTCGATGAATCGGCAACGAACGCCCGCGGCGAGCAGGCGGCGGCGAAGGAGCGTCCGGTCACGCTGACCTTCAGCGAGGGGCAGGTGATCTATCGGCGCGGGACGATCCTCACCGCGGAGCAGCACAAACTCGCGGAGCTGGAGAACACCGAATACTGGGCATCGAACCGCAACCCGCTGGCGCGATTGCACGATCTGGCGGCGGTGGGCATCGGCCTGGTCTTCTCGGTGGGGATGGCGCTGGCGATTGCGACGTTCTCGCCCCAGGTGGCGGCGTATCCGCGGCGGTTGGCGGCCGTCATGGGCCTGCTGGCGGGTGTGCTGATTCTGGGCTGCGTGCTGGCGCTCAGCGAAGCGCGGCTCGTGGCGCTGGCGATCGCTGCGGGGCCCACGCTGGCGGCGATGACGCTGGCGGTGGCGTATGACCGGCGCGTGGCGCTGGCGATGGGCTCGCTGCTGGCGATCCTGTGCTGCGTGGCGATGGATCAGGGGGCGCTCTCGGCGTTGCCATCGCTGGTGGGTGTGGTTTTGGGTGTTCGCAAGCTTCGCGAGGTGCGGAAGCGCACGACGCTGGTCTTTGCAGGGCTGTGGGCGGGGCTTGCCACCGCGGGTGTGGGGATGGCGGTTGGATTGCTCACGAGGCCCTTGCTGTGGCCCGCGGCGGCGCAGAGCGCAACCGAGTCGGCCGCGGCTGGGACCGCGGTGATTATGTGCGGGTTCATCATCCTGGGGCTGCTGCCCATGATCGAGCGGCTCTTCGGCGTGACGACGGGGCTGACGCTCATCGAGCTGCGCGACCCGAGCCACCCGCTGCTTCGCCAGCTTCAACAGCGCGCACCCGGGACGTACAACCATTCGCTGAACGTCGCGGCGTTGGCCGAGGCGGCGGCGGCGGCGGTGCAGGCCGACTCGCTGCTGGCGTATGTCGGCTCGCTCTATCACGACGTGGGCAAGATGAACAAGCCCGAGTACTTTGTTGAAAATCAGACGCCGGGGTTCAATCGGCACGAGCGGCTGACCCCCGCGATGAGCCTGCTGGTGATCGTCGGGCACGTGAAAGACGGCGTCGAGCTTGCGCGCGAGCACAAACTGCCCGCGAGCCTGCTGCACTTCATCGAAGCGCACCACGGCACCACGCTGGTTGAGTACTTCTTCCACCGCGCCCGCAAGCAGGCGGAGCTGTCGCGCGCCAAGGCCAACGCGGCGGGTGGTGAGGCTGAGGCGGGGCTGGAGATCGCGCCGCCTCAGGAGATCGAGTATCGGTACCCGGGCCCGAAGCCGCGGACGCGTGAGGCGGCGATCCTGATGGTCTGCGACGCGGCGGAGAGTGCGGCGCGGGCGATGAGCGACCCGTCGCCGATCAAGATCGATTCGATGGTGCGGGCGATTGCGCACAAGCGGCTGATGGACGGGCAGTTCGATCAGAGCGACCTGACGCTGCGCGACCTGACGGTGGTGATCGACACGGTCTCGCGCTCGCTGGCGTCGATCTATCACCAGCGGATCCAGTACCCCGAGGGCCCGACCGGGGGGACGGGCGGCACGGGTGTTCAGGCCGGGGCGGCGGGCGGGGTGGCGGTGCCGACGGCGGTTGCGGCGCGGGCATAAACAAGTTGGGTTTACAGGTCGGAAATCCAACCGAACCTTCCGAACACAGTTGCACGTAGAATCGACGGAAAGGGGACGGGGTTGAAGATCGGGATCGTCGCAGGAAGTGTGGAAGAATGCACCCGTTGATTGCCGAAAAGCTCGGGCAGATCCAGGCGCTGTGCCGGCGGCACGCGGTGGCTCGGCTGTGGCTGATCGGCTCCGGGGCGGAGGGTTCGTCGTTCGATCCTTCGAGGTCGGACGTGGACTTCGTGGTGGAGTTTCTGCCCGAGGCGATGTCGATGCCCCGGCACCCGTACTTTGATCTGCTGGCCGAGTTTGAACGGCTCTTGGGTCGGAAGGTCGATCTGATCAGTGAATCGGCGATCGAGAACCGGTACTTCAGGCGTGCGGTGGAGAGCACGAAGGTGGCGGTTTATGCCGCCGCGTGATGTTCGGATGTTTCTGGCGGACATTGTCTCGGGGTGCGAGACGATCCTGGAGATCGCAGGCGGGCGATGCGTGAAGCCTTAGCTCGCCGAGTAGCAGTCGTCCATCACACTCAGCCAATCGCGCTGCGATTCGACCGCGATCATCCGTGAGCGGACTTTCTCGGGCTCTGGGTGGTGCTGGGCGAACTTGATTCCGAACTTGCGCATCATGCGCCCGGCGGCTTTCTCGCCGTTGATCGCGTGCGAGATGGCGAAGTGCTCCAACAGCACGGCGCGCTGCTCGCTGAGGGTCGGCGCGGGGGCGTGATGACCCTGGATCATCAGGCGGGCCTGACGGAAGATCCACGGATTGCCGATGCACCCGCGGGCGACGCTCACGCCCGTGACGCCCGTGTACGCCATCATGCGGAAGATGTCGAGGGCGGACCAGACGTCGCCCGAGCCGAAGACGATCTTGTCGCGGTTGCGGTCGCAGAGGTCTTTCAGGAATGTCCAGCGGGACGGGCCGATGTACTTCTGCTCGACGGTGCGGGCGTGGACGGTGGTCCAGGCGTAGCCAAGCTCGTAGCAGGCGTTGAAGATCACTTCAAAGTTGCTGGCCATCTCGGGCGTGTCGTCATAGGCCCTGCGGAGCTTCACGGTGCAGGGGACGTCCTTCGGCACGGCGGCCCTGACGGCGCGGAGAATGTCGAGAGCACCCTGGGGCTGGCTGAGCCAGTGCCCGCCGCGGCTTTTGCGGTCGATCTTCTTCACCGGGCAGGCGAGGTTGACGTCGATGGTGGCGAAAGAGAGCGACGGTGCGCTGTTTGTCTGCGTGCTGGTGCCGGTCGTTGAGCCGGGCAGACTTGAGGGCTGTGTGCTCTCGTGCCTGGCGACGTTTTGAAAGACCGTGCGCGGGTCGTACGTCTCCGGCGGCTGCTCGTTGACCAGCGCCAGCAACGCCTCGGGGGTGCAGTCGTCCTCGCACGCAGCGTCGGCGGGTTGTGGTTCGCCGCTGTGAGCAGGATCGACTTTCCACCGCGTGTCGGTGTAGGTGGGCAAGGCGCTATCGCCGTAGGCCATATCGCGGTATTGGCGATCAGGGCGCGAGGCTTGCTCGATCATCTTCAGCGCGGCGGCGGCCATTTCGTCTGGGTCGCTGCCGATAATCTGACCGGCCAGGGGCTGGTCTTCGACGCCCTGCGGCAGCGCGTCGAGCATGAGCTGGAGGTCGGCCTTGTCGAAGCCGTGCCCGCCGCCGAGGAGCATGCGGTCGAGCAGGGCCTCGGTGACGCAGAACGGCGCACCGAGCCGACGGGCGATGATGCGCATGGCGGCGTCGGAGTACCCCGCAAGGCCGGCTTGGAAGAACGGGGCATCAAACCCCGGGACAATCGCGGTGACGCGGGGGTCGATCCCGCCTTGGAACCGCGTGCCCAGCTCCTTCGCGAAGCGGACGGGGTCGATTTCATCCACACCGGGGGCAATCGCGGGGGCCGGGGGGGTTGCGTTGTTGCCATGAAGGCTCATCGAGGCGATGATAGGGGATGCACACGACGAACCCGGGTCAACCCGCCGACTGCCAGAACACCCTTCCTCGCTCGACTTCGGGCGAGGGCGCGTGGCGATCCCGCCTGCCGTTCACCGTCTCACGCGCTGTTCTGGCGTGCGCGGGCGTTGGCCTTGCGGCGCTGATGACCGGCTGCACCGAGCCGCAGCGGCTCGACGGCGAGCGCTACCCGATGAAGGTCGCGCAAGGCAAGACCGTCGATGTGCAGGTCCTTCGCGATGAGACCGAGATCACCATCGCCAACGCCACCGCGAATGCTCTGCCCAAGGGGCGGTTGTGGCTCAACGCGTGGTACAGCCGCCCGTTCGATGGGCTTGCGCCGGGGCAGAGCGTGACGCTCGACCTCAACGACTTCAAGGATCGGTTCAACGACGGCTTTAAGGCGGGCGGGTTCTTTGCGATTGAGCGGCCGCAGGCGCTGAAGCAGGCGCAGCTCATGACCGAGTCGGGCGAGCTGATCGGGCTGGTGGTCATCGGGCAGTGATCAGCAACCCGCGACGGCTTACGCCTTTTCCACCACCACGCGCATGCCCTCCAGCCGGAGCACGCGGACGCGCACGCCCGCGGCGATGAACCCGCTGTCCGCGACCACGTCCACGACTTCTTCACCGATGCGCACGCGGCCGGAGGGCCGCAGCGGCGTCATCGCCTCGCCCTCCTGACCGGGCTGCACCGGGGCGTTCGGGTCGACCGTCGCGGCGGCGGCGAGAAGTTCTTCGCCTTCGCTGTTTGAGCCTGAGTCCTGCAGCACGAAGCGGTTGAGGATCGGCAGCGAGCCGAAGTTCTTCCCGATGAAGTACATCGCGCCGATGGCCGTCACGGTCGAGATCGCCAGCGTCGCCACCGCGGTGAGCATCTGGCTCTGACCCTCGGGCGAATCGGGGAAAAGCCCGCCGGCACCCGCGGGGACGAGCAGACCGATCAACCCGCCGAAGAGCATGAGCAGACCGAGGATGCCGAACACACCGAAGCCGGGGAGGACGAAGATTTCCAGCCCCAAAAGCCCGATGCCCAGCACCACCGCGACGACGGCCCACCAGTTGGCAAAGCCCGCGAAGAACATCGGTGCGGCGAGCAGGAAGAGCGCAATCGCCGCAACCGTGCCGGGGAGGATCACTCCGGGGTGTGTGATCTCGACAAACATCGCGATAAGGAAGATCACCACCAGCACGCCCTGCAAAACCGGATTGCTCAGCGTCTGCGCGGTGCGCTCGGCCCAGTTCATGTCCAGCCTTGCGAGGTTCTTCGCGCCGAAGAAAGCCTTGAGCTCTTCGTCGTTGGTGATCGTGCCGTTGGCGGTGCCGGCCTGCTGGGCAAGGCCGTAGCGGAAGAGCGTGTCGTTCTTCAGCGTCAGCACGCCGCGCCCGTCGCAGACGAACTCAACGACCTTCCACTTGCCCTGATCAGCAGCGGTAAAGACCGGGCGGGCGCTGCGCTGGGTCATCTGGCTGTCGGTTGATCGCAGCAGCCCCGCGCCCATCGCGGGTGAGGCGGGCTGAAAGGGCGAGGCGCTCGCATCCCGCGGCAGCAACGCACCGCCGCCGCCCTGTCTTCTCCCTTCACCACCCGACTTCCGCCCACCCAGCGCCCCCGCGCCGTCGCGGGCATCCTGCGCAGCCTGATCTTCGATCTGCTTCTGGGCGGCCTTCGCCTCCGGCGGCAGCGGCGCGGCGCCGGTGTTGGTGGCGGAGTTCGCCACCGGCTCGGTCCCGAAGAGCAGCTTGTACTCGTTGCGATCGATGAAGACGAAGGTGCCGGGCTTATCGACGGATTCGACCATCCACAGCTCGACCCCCAGCGTGACGAAGCCCTGCACGAGCTTCTCGTCGTAGCCACGCAGTCGCGCGGAGTTGACCACCTCCGCCAGCAGCGGGCTGAGGGCCTTCTGACGCTCAGACTCGGGCAGGATATTGAGCTGGCCCAGCGAGCCGATGGTGATGATGAGCGAGTCGCCCATCGTCGAGCTCTCGCTGAGCACAATCTCCCGGCACGCCAGCGCCAGGATCGACCCGCCGCTGTACGCCTCGGGGTGGATCCACGCCACCGTGTTCTTGATCGGCGAGTTTTTCAGCGTCGAACACATCCCCAGCACCGCGCCCAGCTCACCGCCCGGGGTGTTCAGCTCCAGCACCACCGCCTGGGCCCCGCCCTTCTCGGCTTCTTTCAGGCGACGTTCAAAGCTCGCCTGCACATGCCGATCGATCGGGCCTTCGATGGTGATGACCACCACGCGCTCAGCAAAGCGAGCAGCGGGAACGGTCGTGAGGCTCTGCGTCGTCGCGCCCTGCGTCGCGCCCGCGGCGTTCGAGGCCGGCTCAGTTGCGATGGCCGACAGCGGGTTGATCATCGCCAACGCAAGGACCAGCACCGACGCGATCCACGAAACCGACAGCGTCCGCAACGCCGACCGCCAACCCCTCCCGGCACCTTCGTGCGATCGCGGCGACTGAAGCGAGACGCAACTCCGTCTTGAAGATCGACGCATAAACGTGCATCCTGGGTGTGCCGAGTGGGAAAAGCTCTCACCCGACGTACCAATCGTAGAGCCAACCACCGAACCGGCGGCCAAGGAACCCGCTCCGTTTGTGGAAGCACCAGAGCCGCCCCGGGGTATACCGATCAGGCCCCGATCGGTGGCATTTTCATGGCGATGGGCTATGCTTTGCCTCCTAATGGACCGCACCGGCACCACGACCACGACGACCACGACGACCAACCGTTTCAGCGGCTAAGCCGGCGGCCGCCTGTTGACCGATCTTCCCCAGCCCGGCCCACCGACGCCGGGCTGTTGTGTTTCTGAAGCGACCGCCCGTTCCTTTCGACCGCCTCTCTTTGACCTGACCCAACCCGGACTCAACCCCATGCCCAGCGTCACCATCACCCTGCCCGACGGCAAGACCCTCCCCTTCGACAACCCGCCCTCGGGGTTTGATGTCGCCTCCAAGATCGGCCCGCGCCTGGCGAAGGACGCGCTGGCCGTGAAGGTCGATGGCGAGGTACGCGACCTGCACGCGCCGATCACCCACGACGCGAAGGTCAGCATCATCACCTACAAGATGCGCGACGGCACCGTCGACCCCGACGCGCTGCTGCTGCTGCGCCACTCCGCCGCTCACATCATGGCCGAGGCGATCGGCAACATCGTCAAGGGCGCCCAACTCGTCTACGGCCCGCCCCTGCCCACCGGCTTCTACTACGACATCAAGTTCCCCGACGATCGCCCCCTGAGCACCAACGACTTCGCGAACATCGAAGCGGAGATGAAACGCATCGTCGCGGAGGATCGGAAGTTCACGCGGTATGAGTGCGATGCCGCGGCTGGCATGGGCAAGCTCAAGTCCGAGGGAAATAAGTACAAGGTGGACAACGCCGAGCGGGCGATCGCCGCGTCTTCTCCCTCGGCCCTCGGCACTCAAACCTCGGCCCTCTCTTTCTACGCCACCGGCGAGCCCGGAAAGAACTGGGAGGACCTCTGCCGCGGACCCCACGTCCCCAGCACCGGGCGCGTCGGCGCGATCAAGGTCCTCTCACTCGCCAGCAGCTTCTGGCACGGCGATGAGAACTCCGACCGCCTCACCCGCGTCTACGGCACCGCCTTCGCCACGCAGCAAGAGCTCGACGAGTACCTCAAGCAACGCGAAGAGGCCAGCGCCCGCGACCACCGCGTCATCGGCGCGAAGCTCAAACTCTTCCACATCGACGAAGCCGTGGGACAGGGGCTGATCCTCTGGACCCCCGCCGGCGGCGTGGTGCGCGATCAGCTTCAGAAGTTCATCAGCGAAGAGCTCGTCAAGCAGGGGTACCACCAGGTCTTCACGCCGCATATCGGGCGGCTGGAGTTGTACAAGACTTCCGGGCACTTCCCGTATTACAAGGAGAGCCAGTTCGCGCCGATCATCGAGCGCGACGCGCTGGCGGAGCTGAGCGCGCAGGGCTGCGGGTGCGCCGAAATGATGCACCGCGTCGAGGGCGTCAGCGCTCGCCTCGCGTCGACCATCAACGAGCGCACCAAGAAGCAGACCATCACCCCCGACCGCGTGCTGAGCGATGACAAACTCATCGAGGGGTTCATGCTCAAGCCCATGAACTGCCCGCACCACATCAAGATCTTCGCCAGCCAGCAGCACAGCTACCGCGATCTGCCCGTCCGCCTCGCGGAGTTCGGCACCGTCTACCGCTGGGAACAGTCGGGCGAGCTCAACGGCATGACCCGCGTCCGCGGCTTCACGCAGGACGACGCGCACCTCTTCTGCACTCCGGAGCAAGTGGCGCAAGAAGTCCAGGGCTGCCTCAGCCTCGTGAAGATCGTGCTCAGCACGCTGAACATGAACAACTACCGCGTGCGCGTGGGGCTGCGCGATCCGGACGCGAAGAAGTTCACGGGCGACCCGGCGCAGTGGGACCTTGCCGAGGCCGCGTGCCGAAACGCCGCGAAGACCCTGGGCGTGCAGTTCAGCGAAGAGCCGGGCGAGGCGGCCTTCTACGGGCCCAAGATCGACTTCGTCGTCAAGGACGTCATCGGCCGCGAGTGGCAGCTCGGCACCGTGCAGGTGGACTATCAGCTCCCGCTGCGCTTCGGGCTCAGTTACATCGGCGCCGACAACAAGCCCCACACCCCGGTGATGATCCACCGCGCACCGTTCGGCAGCATGGAACGTTTCTGCGGCGTGCTCATCGAGCACTTCGCCGGCGCGTTCCCCACCTGGCTCAGCCCCGAGCAGGTCCGCGTTCTGCCCATCAGCGAGAAGACCAACGAGTACGCCCACTCGGTCCTGACAGCGCTGAAGAACGCCGGCGTGCGTGCGACGGTCGACGACGGCAACGACCGCGTGCAGGGCAAGATCAAGGCCGCCGCGGAAATGAAGATCCCCTACATGCTCATCGTGGGCCCGCGCGATGCCGAGCAGGGCAACGTCTCACTGCGCGTCCGCGGCGTAGAGAAAGACGCCGGTGCGATGAAGCTCGAAACCTTCGTCGAATCGATCAAGCGCGAGATCGCCGAACGCAGGGCTGATTTGAGCGTGAAGCCGTGAGTGTTGCCGGAGCGTTCAGCGTTCCGCCGGTAGCGACAGCGACCGGCTGACGTACGGCGCGTCCAGCGGCGTGATCTCGTCGAAGATCAGCGGACCGAGCCGCGTCCGAAACGCCGAGAGCGATTTGTCGCTGGGCTGCTTGACGCCCAGCGCCATGCCCGCGGCGTCGATGAAGACCACCACGGGCTTGCCCTTCACCCGCGCCAGCAGTGCGCCGGTGCCCGGTGTGTGCAGTTGCACGTTGTAGTTCCAACCCACGAGTTCGATGGCGGTTGTGGACTTCGCGAACGTCAACGCCACGCCGTAATGCGTGCGGGTGTACTTCTGAAACTCCGCGTCGTCGGTGCAGACTTCCATCGGCGTGAAGCCGGCGCGCACGATCTGGTTGTACATCGCGCCGGGATCGGCCTTCGCCGGGGTGAACTGCACATACGCCACCCAGGCGCAGAGGATCACCAGGATCGCCGCCGCGAGGGCCCGCACGGGCCTCGCACGCAGCGAACCGAAAACGCCGCCGGGGCGAACCTCGACCACCACCGTCGGCACGCTCTGCCCCGCTGCGCCGTCGCGAATCGACCGCAGAAACTCCTCATCCGGTGCCGGCGGCTCGAACCGCTCTTTGAGCCCTTGCTTGAGCGATTCGTACTCACGCATCGCCCGGTCACCACCAAGATCGATCACCCGTCGCGAAGCGGCGGCCACACGATCCGCATCCCCCACACGCCGGGCGTCGTCGAGCGCGTCGAACGCCAGCATCAGCGAGCGCTCCCGCTCGGTCAAGCCATCGCCCTGATTCACCGTGCTCGAAGGTTCATGCTTCATGCGCGCGCTCCGTGGTCGGACCGTCCCTCCCAGCCCTCGGCCCCGCCCGCGTTCTTCCTCGTGTCGTTCAGGTTCGTTGTTCCCGCTCGCCTTGAATCTCCCCCCGCGTTGTTAACGCCGCCCTTCGCGACGCCGCTATTCACCTGCTCACCGAAGTGCTGCTGAAGCTGTTTACGGGCCCGGTGTACGTGGCTCATGGCCGTGTTTTCAGGGATTCCCAGACAGGTCGCGATCTCCTTGTACGTCATCTCCAGAACCGCCCGCATGATCAGGCACGTGCGGGCGTCTTCGCTGACCTGCCCGAGCGCCCGCGAAAGCTCATCGTCAAGCCCCGCACGGTCCGCATCCACGCCAAGCCCCCGCCCGCTGACGATCACCGCCTGATTCGCCCCGGTGCTCACCGCCCGTGCTTCCGCCAACTCGATCTTCGACGCTCGCTCGTCCGCGTTTCGTCCGCTCGATCCCTCGCCATGTCCGACCGTTCCTAACGCCACACCTCGCTGATGCTTGCGTGCCTGATTCAGAGCCGTGTACCGCACGATCTGGCTCATCCAGTGAACAAAGCTCGTCCCGGGTGAGAACTCGCCGAGCTTTCCGAGCGCCACAATCGAAGCGTCCTGCAGAGCGTCCGTCGCTCGCTCCCGCGAGCCCAGCACACCCGCCGCCACGGCCCACAGCGCCGACCAATGCGCACGCAACAGCCCCGCGAACTCCTCGCGCGTGACCGTTCGACCGCCGGTTGACGATCCGCCTTCCATGGATCACTCACCAATCAACCGACCATCAATCTCCGTACTTTCTGTCTGTGCCAAGACTCGAACCCAACACAATCCAGCAATCCGCAAACCCGGACAACGGATCAAACCGCCTCCGACCCTCCCCCACCACCCCTTGCCCACCACCCCTTCCCCATAACCGCCGCCGTTCGCTCCAGACCGGCCTCAAACCCGCGTTCTGGGCGTTCAACCCTTCGACTGGTACCATATCAATGTTCCCACCGCCCCCGGGTCTTGCGGCAATCTGCCGCGATGTTCACCGTTGAACCTTTTCAACCGCCCGCAAATCCGAAACCGACCGAATCGGACACGATAAGATGCCGATAGCTTCCCACACGGGTCGACGCGCCATGCGAGTAGACTCCTAACGCCCACCAACCGGATCATCCATGAGTCAGGCAACCCTGGATTTCACAGCCTCACACGAACTTCCTCGGGCCTTCATGAGCCCGTCGAAGATCGTTGGGCTTTCCCTGGGGCTCCTGCTGGTCGTTGTCATTTGCCTCCTCGACACCATCACCGGCGGCAAGACCTCCGTCCTTCCCCTGTACCTCCTGCCCGTCATCGTCTCGACCTGGCTCGCCGGAAGGTCCATCGGCCTGTTCATCACCTTTCTCTCCTCCGTCGCATGGTTTGTCGCGCAGATCTTCGCCGACGATCCGATTAGCGATAACACCTGGGACCTGTTGCAAAACGGCGTGATGCGTCTGGCCGTCTTCTTCGTCGTTCACATGCTCGTTGTGCGCCTGCTCGATCTGCGTGCTTCCTCGGTCGACATGACCCGCTACGACCAGGCCACGCGCCTGCCCAACCGCGCCGCCTTCTTCTACCGCTCGACCATCACCCTCGGCCAGCCCCAGACCCACAACCGCCCCCTAGCGCTCATCCTCGTCGACATCATCGATCTGCACTCGATCAACCGGCGCTTCGGCCAGCAGCGCGGCGACCTCGCCCTCGAGCTCACCGCCCACGCCGTGCGTGCAGCCAAACGCCCCGACGACATCGTCGCCCGCATCGGCGGCGACGAGTTCGCCCTGCTCATGCCCATCACCGGCGCAACCGAAGCCGCCATCACCGTCGACACCCTCAAACGCCACCTCGCACAGGTCGAACTGCTCGCCGGCTGCGAGGTCCGTCACAACATCGTCGTCGCACAATGCGACCGACCACCGCTGGCGCTGGAAGACCTCTTGACCGTCGCCGAGGGCGCGGTCTCGACAAACCCCGGCGTGAACAACGTCCACTTCACCGAAGCCGCGGTCTCGTCCTGAGCACGCCCCGCCGGCTCACTCCCGCGGCGGCGTCGTCCGCACCAACTCCGCGATATACACCTGAAAATCATCGTGCATGATCTTCATGCTCGACGAGGTGAACATCCGCCGGAAGCTCGCCTCCGCCGCGATCTCGCGCACGCGCTTCTCCCACGAGCGGAAGTAGTCATCGGAGACCTGCCCGCTCTTGTGCCCGTGCCAGACGATCTCAAAGACCGAGAGCTGCATGAGGTTGAAAAAGTACTCGCGCACGTCGCGCTCATCGCGCGCATCCTGCACGTCGTGGGCATACACCCGCGCCAGCGACGGATCGGTCACACGCATCTCGCGCAGGTGCATCTGCAACTCGACCAGCTTGGTGAAGTTCGCATGCTTCTGCGCACGCCTGGAGTGCCAGAACTGATACCCCGTATAGAACAACCCGCTGGCAATCGCCAGCGAGCTGAGGGCCTGAAAAAACACCTGCACTTCTTGAAGGGTCATACCGGCTCGATCGTACGCAGGGCCTTAACCGCGGAGACCCCAAGACGTCTGCAACGTCCGAGCAAGCAGAAACCCTTGACCTCGTACACCCCGGAACCAGCGGTTTGTTAGTGATTCGATCACCTAGGCCGTCGACGACAACACCCCCACCACCTCACGCACTCTTCCGCAGCCGCCCCATCTCCATCATCCGATCACACACCTCCACCAACCTCTTCGGGTCCACCGGCTTCGTGACGTACTCATCGCACCCCGCGTTCAGACACTTCTCCCGATCACCCGCCAGCGAGTGCGCCGTCACCGCCACGATCGGCGTGCGATACCCGCTCGCCCTCAGCCTCGGCACCGCCTCATACCCGCTCACCCGCGGCATCGACATGTCCATCAGCACCAGATCGAACCCCTGCTGAGGCAGCACGCCCCGCCTCATCGCCGCTCCACCCACAAGCCCCTCCACGGCCGCAAATCCATCATCCGCCGTCACAACCTGATACCCCGCTTTCGTCAGGTAATACGACAGAATCTCGCGGTTCTCCGCGATGTCATCAACCACCAGCACGCGCCCCTTCACCTCGGACGACTTCGATATCGCCAACGTCGATGCCGCCGTGCTCGAACCCGCCTTGTTGTTCACTCCGAAGATCATCGCTCGCACTCCTCATTGATCCAGATCCACCAACCATCACACTCATAACCGCTCGGCTCTTCAACCTCACTCACGCCGCACGCCGCTTCGCATCCTCCGCGGCTTTCTCCCGGGCTTGTTCATCCACCGCGTTCTCCACGCATCCGATCAGGTTCGCCTTCCCGCGCGAATCCACCGGCACAACCACCGTGAAAACACTCCCCACCCCCGGCTCACCCTCCGCCTTCACCGTCCCGCCCAGCAGTTCAATAAACCGCCGCGCAATCACCAGCCCAAGCCCCGTACCGCCAAAACGCCGGGCAATCGTGCTGTCCGCCTGCTCAAACGGCCTGAACAAACGCTCAATCTGCTCCCGCGAAAGCCCGATGCCGCTATCGCGCACCGCCAGCACAATCGACCGCGCCGCGCCCGCCTCGTCGCGCTCGTGCACGCCGATGGTCATCTGAACCCCGCCCTCTTCCGTGTACTTCACCGCGTTGCCCAGCAGGTTCACCAGCACCTCACGCAGCCGCGTCGGATCAGTAAACACCGTCCCCGGCACATCATCTTCCCACTGCTCGATCAGGAACAGCCCCTTCTTCTCCGCCAGCGCCCGCGCGATCTCCGCCGCATCACGCACAATCTGCTTCAGATCACTCTCGAGCACTTCAACCTTCATCCGCCCCGATTCCATCTTCGAGTAGTTCAGGATGTTGTTGATCAGCCCCAACAGGTGCCGGGCATTCCGCTGAATGGTCTCCGCGTGGTTCCGCCTGAGTATCTGCGGCATCTCCGGGTCCACCAGCATGTCCACGTACCCGATGATCGCCGTCATCGGCGTGCGGATCTCGTGCGTCATGTTCGCAAGGAACTCGCCCTTCGCCCGGCTCGCCTCTTCAGCCTTGTACTTCGCAACTTTCAACTCTTCCGCCTGCCGACGCAGCAGATCCGTTACCGCCCTGCTCTCACGCAGCCGAGCCTTCGCGCTGACCTGCAACGCCGCCACCGCGATGGTGAGCGTCACGATCACGCCCAAGTACCCCACCGCGCCCATCCGCGCCTCCGCCACCGCCCGCGTCCACTCCGACGCCGAGAAATCAACGCCCAGCACCGCCTCCACTCCGCCATCACTCCGAGTAATCGGCACAAACGCCGAGACCCACGTCCCCCAGCGATCGGTCTCGGGTTCGTCCTGAAAGACCGCCTCGCCCTTCATCGCCCGGTCCATGTACCGCGTCGCCGCCTTGGCCTCTTCGCCGATCTCCGTGCGCTGCTCCCGCTCACCTTCATACACGCCGTTGCGGTCATAATCAGTCTCGGAATCCACGATGAACCGCCACACACCCCGCTCATCCTTGCGGAGGGTGTAGATATCCGCCACGTTCGGATTCGCCGCGAGCCACTGCTTCTGCGATTCGATCAGTTCGATGTACTCCGGTGAGCGCTCCGAAGCATCGAGCCCGATGCGTTCGTGCCCGTGCCGCCGCGCTTCCACCGCGAACATCGGCGCCAACCCCGAAAGCTGCTGACGGATCTGGTCCGCCGCTCGTCGTGCCTCGTGCCCAACCCACAGCGAGCCGAACCCGATCACCGCCGCGCTCGCAACACCCGCCCACAGCACCGCGGCAAACCCCGCCCGATTCCACGCCGACCACATCTGCAAAACCACCAACCCCGCGACGCTCAACACCGCCAGCCCCAGCACATCCGACCACGCGCCGATCAACCGCGTCGACTGCACGCTCATCAGCATCCACAGCCCCATCACTATCAACGCAAGGCTCGTCAGCACGCAAGCGCCCATCAGCACCGTGTACCCACGCTGCGTTCCGCCACGACCGCGCCCCGACTCGTCGGTCGCTTCATCAAGCTCCTGGCCACCCTGATCGTGCTCTTCACTCATGCGGTGCGATGCTCTCCGGGGTTATTCCTCACCCGTCAACCCCAGAATCGGCTGCACGACAACCCCTGTTCACCGATGACCCGAACGCATCTCCGAACGAAGCCACCGGACACCCAACTTGTCGACACCATCCCCACCACCCAACTCTGCGCGGGTTATCAGAACCTCCGCGCGTTGCTCCGCCCTCGCGCAACGTCACCGATCGTCGCGGTCAACGGCAGCGACCCGCGAAAAGAAAAAAGCCGCGGGCACAATCGCCCGCGGCTCGTTCATTGCTCACCACTCCCGCGCACGCTCAACGCACCGTCGAACGCGCACCGAAGTCGATCACTTCGCCTCGTCCATCAGCGCCGCCTGCGCCGCCGCCAGCCGAGCGATCGGCACGCGGAACGGCGAGCACGACACATAGTCCAAGCCCGCCTTGTGGAAGAAGTGCACGCTCTTCGGATCGCCGCCGTGCTCGCCGCAGATGCCGACCTTCAGCTTGTCGTTCGTCTGTCGGCCCTTCTCAAGGCCCATCCGTACCAACTGCCCAACGCCCGTGCGATCAAGGCTCACGAACGGGTCCGTCTCCAACAACTCAAGCTGCAAATAGTGCGGCAGGAAGTTGTTGATGTCGTCGCGCGAATACCCGAAGGTCATCTGCGTCAGGTCGTTGGTCCCGAAGCTGAAGAAGTCCGCCTTCTGCGCGATCTCGTCCGCCGTCAGCGCCGCGCGAGGAACCTCGATCATCGTGCCGATGGGGATGTCGATCCGCTTCTGCCAGCCCTTCTCCTTCTTCACGCTGTCGATGGTCTTCAGCGTGTAGTCACGCAGCCAGTCGATCTCCTTCAGCGTGCCAACCAGCGGGTGCATGATCTCGGGCATCGCCTTCACGCCGTTCGCCTGGCAGTCCAGCGTCGCCTCGACGATCGCCCGCACCTGCATCTCCAGGATCTCCGGGTACGTCACGCACAACCGGCACCCGCGGTGACCCAGCATCGGGTTCGCCTCGTGCAGTTCGCTCACGCGACGCTTCACCTTCTCCAGCGTGATTCCCATCGCCTTCGCAAGCTCCGCCTGCTGCTTCTCCTCGTGCGGCAGGAACTCGTGCAGCGGCGGGTCGATCAGACGGATCGTCACCGGCATGCCCTTCATCGCCGTGAACAGACCGACAAAGTCGTCCCGCTGGTGCGGCAGTAACTCCGCCAGGTACTTCTCACGCAGCTCGCGCGAGTCGGCCAGAATCACCTTCCGCATGCTCTTGATCCGCGAGCCCTCGAAGAACATGTGCTCAGTCCGGCACAGGCCGATGCCCACCGCGCCGAACTCACGCGCACGCCGAGCGTCCGCCGGCGTATCCGCGTTCGTGCGGATCTGCAGCGTGCGGTACTTATCCGCCCAGCGCATCACCGTCGCAAAGTCCCCCGACAGCTTCTCGGGGATGACCACCGGCACGCTGCCGACCATCACCTCGCCCGTCGTGCCGTCGATGGAGATCACGTCGTCAGGCCCGAAGGTCTGCCCCGCAACCGTCATCTTGCGGGCCTTGGCATCGATGTGCAGCTCGCCCGCACCAACCACGCAGCACTTGCCCCAACCCACCGCCACCACCGCCGCGTGCGACGAACGCCCGCCGGTGCTGGTCAGGATGCCCTCGGCGCTGTGCATGCCCTCGACGTCCTCGGGGCTCGTCTCGTCGCGCACGAGGATGACCTTCTCGCCGCTCTGCTTCCGCTGCACCGCCTCCGCCGCGGTGAACGCCAGCTTGCCCACCGCCGCACCGGGCGAGGCCGGGATCCCCTCGGTGAGCTTCTTCGCCAGCTTCTTCTTCGTGTTGTCAAAGCTGGGGAGCATCAACTGCACCAGGTCCCCCGCGGGGATCCGCAGGATCGCCTGCTTCTCGGTGATCAGCTTCTCCTTGACCATGTCGCAGGCGATCTTCACCGCGGCGCTGCCCGTGCGCTTGCCCGTGCGGGTCTGCAGCATGTACAGCTTGCCCTGCTCGATGGTGAACTCGATGTCCTGCATGTCCTTGTAGTGCTTCTCGAGCTTCGTCTTGATCTTCAGAAGCTGCTCGTAGCACTTCTTCTGCCACTTGGGCATCTCCTCGATCAGCTTGGGCGTGCGGATCCCCGCCACCACGTCTTCGCCCTGCGCGTTGATCAGGAAGTCGCCGTAGAACTTGTTCTCGCCGGTCGCCGGGTTCCGCGTAAAGCCCACGCCCGTGCCCGAGTCATCGCCCATGTTGCCGAAGACCATGCACTGCACGTTCACCGCGGTGCCCACCAGCCCCGAGATCCCCTGGATCCGCCGGTAGCTCACCGCGCGGTCACCGTTCCAGCTCTTGAACACCGCTTCGATCGCCAGTTCCAACTGCTTGAACGGGTTCTGCGGGAACATCTCCCCGACCTTCCGCCGGAAGACTTCCTTGTACGCCTCGCACAGCTCGACAATCCCCTCCTCAGGAACATCCGTGTCGCTCTCGGCCTTGTACTTCGCCTTGATCGACGTGAACGCCGCCTCGAACAGATGATGGTCCACGCCCATCACCACGTCGCCGAACATGTTGATCAACCGCCGGTACGAGTCGAACGCGAACCGACGGTTCCCCGTCTGCTTCGCCAACCCCTCCACCGCCTGGTCCGTCAGACCCAGGTTCAAAATCGTGTCCATCATGCCCGGCATGCTCACCGCCGCGCCCGAACGCACGCTCACCAGCAGCGGGTTGTCCGGCGAGCCGAACTTCTTGTCCGTCTCCTTCTCCAGCATGTTCACGTACTTGTGGACCTCGTTCATCAGGCCCACCGGCAAACGCTGCCCCGCGCGGTAATACGCCGCACACGTCTCGGTGGTGATCGTGAACCCCGGAGGCACCGGCAGCCCGATGCTGCACATGTCCGCCAGATTCGCGCCCTTCCCGCCCAGCAGCGTCTTCATCGTCGCCGCGCCGTCAACGCGCGAGTCGCCGAAGAAGTACACCATCTTGTTCGCCTGCAACTTCGAAGGCGTCGCCTTCCCCGTGATCACGTACTTGCCGTTGGTCCCGCTCTTCAGCGTCGCGCTGGTCATGGATTTCCCTCGTCTTCGTGCTCGGCGAGCCCAAGGCCGTTCCCGTCATGTTCGGGTCTCCCGCCGCGACCGGGCTCGCAAACCTATTTCCCCTCGGCGGAAGAGACAGAGATTCTAGGACCACTCCGCCGGTCATTCGACCCCAATCTCCCCTTCCGCCCATCCTCCACCCGCTCCCCCTACCCTCACCCGTGCCCAGCACGCCGCCCATCCTCAACACCACCCCCCACCCACCCGCGGTCCGCCCCGACCCACTCCCCACCACCCTCACCCCCGAGGCCGCACTTGCACACACCCCCGCCGACTTCCCCCTGACCATCTGCTGGTCGGGCACCTCCGCCCATCCCGAGTCCCGCTGGATCATCCTTGCACCCATCGAATCGACGATCGTCGACGATCTACCCGCGATCGTCCGCGATCGCATCCCCATCAACCCGCCATCTCCCTCATCTCTCCCCCCAACCGACCTCCCCCCTTTCGCAGGTGGATGGATCGGTTTCATCAGTTTCGATGCCGCCGGTCGCTTCGAGCCGGCCCTTCAGCAAACCGCCCCCCCCGCTGGAACCGCTTGGCCCTCGATGGTCTTCCACCACACCCCGGGGGCCCTCATCTTCGACCGTCTCCGCCGCCGGTGGCTTTCCGTCGGTCAGCACACCTCAAAGCTCCGCGAACTCGAATCGTTCCTCGCCGCCCGGGCCAATCAGCCGATCCCCGCGCACTCCTTCCGACTCAGCCTCCCCGCCGATCACCAGCGCTCGCTCACCAGCGCCCGCGCACACTACACCGCCGCCGTGCGCTCCGCACTCGAACTCATCGCCCGAGGCGACATCTACCAGGTCAACCTCGCCCACGCACTCCGCCTCAACTTCCTCGGCTCATCACGCGCCCTCTTCATCGAACTCATGCGTATCGCCAACCCGTGGATGGGCGCATACATCCCGTTGCCCTGGCGCTTATACACATCTCCATGCCCACGAGACTAGG
>JACVCS010000154.1 GCA_016741915.1 Phycisphaerales bacterium
GGGGTGGGGGGTGGGGGGTGGAGCGAGCGATGCTGTTCCGTGGGCGAGTGAAAACCCGGCGCACGCAGTGGGGGCTTGGGCTGCTGTCGGTTCTGGCGGCGCTGACGCTGCACCTGCTCGGCGGGTTGGCATGGCTGGAGCGCTTGACGCTCGACTGGCGTGCGCAGTGGTTCGGCGCGTCGAGTCCGGGGCCTTCGGACCAGCTTGTGGTTATTGCGATCGATCAGGGGGCGCTGGACACGATCGGGCGCTGGCCCTGGCCGCGCGGGCAACTGGCGATGATCATCCGCGAGTTGAAGCGCGCCGGGGCGAAGACCGTGGCGCTCGATTTGCTGCTCGATGATCCGCAGGAGGTGCTGCTCACGCGTGCGCCGGGCGCGGCGGGCGGCGCGGGCGAGTTGCAGGAAATCGACGGCGACGCGCTGCTCGCAGAAGCCATCCGCGATCACGGCGGGGTGGTGCTCGCGACGGGGTTCCAGTTCACCGCGGAGCGTGATGAAGAAGGCGGGACGGCCGCGGCGGATGCGGGGTCGGCGGGAACTGCGGAGAACGCCCGGCGCGGATCGTGGCGCGTGCCGCTGACGAAGGTGTACAGCGAGCTGGCGCAGAAGCCGGCGCTGATGGAGGTGGGGATCAACGATGCGGTGGAGCAGCTCCGCGGCAAGCTGCTGAGCAAAGAGCTCGCAAGTATCCCCAAGGGCCCGCACATCACGCGACTGGCGGCGGAGATCGGCTCGGCGCGGGTGCTCATGCGGCACGCGCGGACCAGTTCCGTCCCCTCGCCCGCGGGGATGGAATCCATCGCGGTTTCGCAAGAGCCCAGCACGCCCGTTGAGGTGCTCGGCGTTGGGGCGGCACGCATCGGCAACGTCACGTTCGACACCTACGACCCCGACGGGCAGACGCGCCGAATCCCGCTGTGGGTCATGCACCACGGCAGGCTCTGGCCCAACCTCGGTCTGGCGGCGGCGATGCTGCACCGCGGTGTTGATCTTTCAACGGTCATGGTCACGCCGGGGAAGACCGAGATCGATCTGGGTGAACAGAAACGCACCATGCCCACCGCGCCGGCACGCGTCAGCAGCGGCGTGGTCGACGGCTTGCACTACGTCACCTGGCCCCGCAGTCTGGTGGACAAGCCCGCGGAACTGCGCGGGTGGCAATGGCCCTTTTATGACGAGAAGAACGGGCGACCCGCGGAGGTGGCCATCGGGCGTGTCTATCAGCCAACCGATCTGAACAAGCGGATCAAGGAGAACCTGGCGCAGGTGGATCGGGTCTTCCGGCTCGCGGTGCTCAGCGGCGCGACGGGCGGGGCTGAGGCGAAGGACAACGCGGGTTCGCTGCTGAGCAAAGGCGAGGCGCGTGAGCTGACGGGCGTGCTGGAGCAGTTGTCGCGGCTGACGAGCGATGATGATTTGTGGGCGGATTACTACGGCGCGGTGAAGCAGGCGTGGGCGGATGTGCAGCCGCGGGTGAAGGGCGAGTTGGAGGCGTTGCAGAGCCGGGGCGAGGGTGATCGCGAGCGGGCGGTGCTGCTGAGGGAAGCGCTGGGCGCGATGCCCAAGCTGCTGGGCGAGGTGGATCAGGGGCTGCGTCAGATCGCGATGGTGCGCGCGGAGCTGAAGCGTCTGCTCGACGGGAAACTGTGCTTTGTCGGTTGGGTGGCGACGGGGGCGCGGGCGGACTTTGTTTCGACGAGCATCGACCCGCGCACGCCGGGCGTGCATTTGCACGTGGCGGTGGCGAACGCGGTGCTCACGGGGTTTCAGAAGGTGCAAGGACCCGCGTGGCTCGACACGGCCCTCGTGCTGATCATCGGGCTGTCGGGGACGTTCATCGGCGTGCGCGCCAGCGTCGTTGCCGCGCCGATCATCACCGCGATGGTCATCGCGGCGTGGTTCGCCATCGCGGGGCTGATCATCTGGGACCGCTGGGGCGTGATCGTCAGTGTGTCGGGGCCCAGCGCCTCGGCGTTCTTCGGGCTGGTGGGCGTCTTCGTGCACCGGTTGCTCGTGGAGCAGGCGGCCCGGCGGCGGACGGAGGAGCGGTTCAAGAGCCGGGTGGCGCCGCAGCTGGTGGACATCCTCGTGAACAACCCGGAGATGGACACGATGAAGCCGCAGCGGCGTGAGCTTTCGGTGATGTTCACGGATTTGCAGGGGTTTACGACGACGGCGGAGCGGCTGGGCGAGGTGAAGACGGCGGAGGTGCTTGCGCGGTTCCTGGGGACGATGACGGACGTGGTGCTGGCGCACGGGGCGACGTTTGATAAGTACATCGGGGATGCGATCGTGACCTTCTGGGGTGCGCCGATCGAAAATGAGTATCACGCCGCGGACGCGTGCAAGGCGGTGCTGGAGATGATCCGCACGCTTGAGCAGATGAACGCGCGCGGGGAGTTTGACGAGGTCGGTGCGGGCGGGTTGGTGATGCGGGTCGGGCTGATGGCGGGGGATGTGATGGTGGGCGACTTTGGTGCGCCGCCCAAGAACTCGTCGTACACCACGCTGGGCGATACAACGAACCTCGCCGCCCGGCTGGAGGGCGCGAACAAGGTCTTCGGCTCGCGGATATTGGTGGGTCAGCGGCTGCGCGATATGGCGGAGGTGCACGCGCAGAAGCTGGTCGAGGCGGGGCAGGGCAAACGCGCACCGGTTTTGAAGTGGCGGCGGCTGGGGCGCGTGCGCGTGAAGGGGAAGCTCGAGCCCATCACGGTCTTTGAACTGGTCGGCGATCTGCAGCCTAAGGGCGAGCGGACGCAGGCGTGGATTGATTTGACGGAGAAGCTCGTCGGTGCGTACGAACGCGGCGACTTCGACGCGTGCGATGCGGCGATCATGGAGTATCAGCAGAACTTCGGAGACTCGCCTTTGCTGGATCTGTACCGCTCGCACATGATCGAGTGGGCCTCGCGGGTGGACCGGGCGGAGGCGTTTGATGGGTGTGTGGAGTTGAAGGAGAAGTGATCGAGGGTGGAGGGTGGGGAAGTGATGGGGTGAGGGG
>JACVCS010000063.1 GCA_016741915.1 Phycisphaerales bacterium
CCCCTCCTCCCCCGCATCACGCGCTCCCTCCTCACCCTCCTCGCCTCACTCTCCACCCTCACCCTGACGGCCTGCAACTCCGTCGAGTTCCAGAGCCCCGTCGTCCGCAAGGACGACAACAAGCCCATCACCTCCTCACCCTCCTCCACCTCTCGAAGCGAACTCCCCCGCGCCATCATCCCCGGAATCGCCGGCGAGCCCGAAGTCCGCGTCCGCCTCGTCGCCGCCTCAGGCAAGGCCAGCGTCGGCTGCACCGGCGGCGTCGTCTGGGTCTCCTCCATCAACTCCGTCAACTCCACCAGCACCAGCAGTGGGGGGGGCGGATCTGGCACCGCCGCCTCACGCCCGCCCGCACGCATGGTCGCACCCGTCTCCATCCGCCTGAACTCCGTCAGTTGGGAGCTCACCGACGCCGCGGGCCTCGTCGGGCGCTTCGATCGCTCCGCAGAGCTGCGCATCCTCGCGCAGAACGACACCGCCAGCACCTCCAGCGTCCTCGCCTCGGGCACCTCACGCACCACGCCCTCCACGCCCATCCCCACGCTCCTCCTCGACGGCCGGCGCTACCCCGGCGCCCTCTGCTTCGTCCCACGCTCCGACGTCGGCGCCTGGGCCTACGACACCATCAACCTCGTCGGCGTTGAGGATTACCTCAAGGGCGTCGTCGCGTCAGAGATGCTCCCGAGCTGGCCGCTAAACGCCTATCAGGCCCAGGCCGTCGCCTCACGCTCCTACGCCCTGCACGAACGCCAGCGCGCCCGCCTCCGCGGCAGCCCCTTCGACCTCGAAGCCACCGTCGCCGATCAGGTCTACAAAGGCGGCGAGCCGCCCCTGCAGGTCGCCCGCGCCGTCAACGAAACCCGCGGCGTCGTCCTCACCTGGAACTCCCTCGTCCTTCGTGCGTACTACCACTCAACCTCCGGTGGCCGCGCCGCCTCCGCCAAAGACACCTGGCCCGTCAACCGAGGCAGCGAGTTCAACCTCGCCGGCCCGCTGCAAGCCTCACCCCGCGAAGAGACCGGGCAAACCTCCCCCTGGTTCCGCTGGAACGTTACCCGCTCGCGCGCTGAGCTCTCCGCACGCCTGCGCAAGTGGGGCACCGACATGGGCCAGCCGGTGAAGGCCATCTCCACCGTGGCGCAGATCGCCGTCGCCGAACGCAACAACGTCTCGCGCCCCGTGCGCTACGCCGTCACCGATACGTCGGGGCGCTCCTACGCACTCTCCGCCGAGCAGCTCCGCCAAGCCTCCAACCACCCCGCCGGCGGCTTCGCCAACATCGTCCGCGAGAACCGCGTGAACTCGGGCGACGCCGACTGGCAGATCGTCGGCGAAGTCGTGACCATCAACGGCCGCGGCCTCGGCCACGGCGTAGGCATGTGCCAGTGGTCCGCCAAAGAACTCGCCGAACGAGGCGTCGACTACAAATCCATCCTCACCCGCTTCTACCCCGGCGCCAAAATCGAAAAGGCCTACTGAACTCCGTGCCACCGATCACCGTGCCACCGATCGCGCCCCGCGATCGGTGCGTTCTCGCAATCAACCGCCCGCCTCAGAGCCGACGACTTCAGTCGTCGATGCCTTGAAACGCAAACACACGCGCAGCGCCCTGCGCTCTTCATCCTTGAGCTTTGAGCTTTGAGCTTTGAGTTTTGAACTCTGAGCTTTAGAACGGCACCGCCAACGGGTCCGCGCTCTGCTGCGGCGCCTGCATGGGCATGGGCAACCCGCTCAACCCGCCAACATCCGGAACGCTCTTCGTCGCGGGCGAAGCCCCCGCGCCCGATACGTTCACCACCGCACTCCGCAGCGCCTGCCCGAACTTCGCCGCCTGATTCAGCGGCTCCGTCATCGCCCGCTCCGCGCTGCTCAACGTCGGCGGCGTCACCGGCCCCGGCAGGAACGAACCCACCGGCATCGCCGCCGCCAGCACCGACTCGCCCGCCGACGAAGCCGAAGGCTCCGCACGCGTGATGGGCGAGAGCACCTGCGCCGCCACGGCCCGAAGATTCGGCGCCACCGCCGAAAGCCCGCCGCCCGTCGCGCCCGCGTCGTTCTCAACCGCGTCGTTCTCGATCGTCTCAACCCCGCCCTTGCTCAGCAGCGACGACAGCGAACGCACCTGCGAGATCGAACCCCGCGCGTCCCGCGCCGCCGAGGCGACCACGCGCTCCAGCGCACCGGGCTTCGACGCGGACCAAGGCCGATCAATCAAGACCGCCGCGACGCACGCGCTCAGCCCCACCAGCAGCCCCAGCACAACCGCCCGCGTGTAACGACGCTTGGTCCGCACGCGCTCGTCAACAAACACGCCCTTGCTCGCAACCGCCGACAGGATGCTCGAACTCAGATCGGGCATCCGCGGCGAGGCCGAATCGCGCCCCGCCTGCTGCAGCGCCTCGTTCAGATCGCGCTCGGCTTCATCGCGCCCGCGGCGCGAACCCCGCGGTGCCTGCGCCCACTCAGGGAAACTCAGCGTGTCGTCGAACGAACCCTGATTGTGCTCATCACGCCGCGTCATGACGCCAGCGCCTCCAGGAACCGCCGCGAAACCTTGGGCGATGCCTCCAGCGCCGCACGCATCCGCTGCCGCGCGCGGTGCAGATGGCTCTTGATCGTCCCTGTGGCGCAGTCCAGATACCCCGCGATCTGCTCAACCGACCAGTGCAACTGATAGAACAGCACCACCACGTCGCGCTGATCTTCGCTCAGCGACTCCATCGCGATCTTCAGCGCTTCGCGAGCGTCGCTCCCCTGCTCCGCCTCCGCCGCGTCATCAATCCCCGTGCTGAACAGACCCGACGACACCGACGAAACCACGTCCGTATCGAACGAAGGCGTCAGCCGCTGCGCCTGATTGACATACAGCCGCTTGGCGATGGTGAACAGCCACGTGCTGAAGCGGAACCGCGGGTCATAGCGGTGCAGGTGCGTCAGCGCCCGCACGAACGCCTCCTGCGCCACATCCTCCGCACGCTCGGGCCTTTGCGTCAGCCGCAGCAGGTACGCGTACAGCGAAGGCTGGTGCGCGCGGATCAACTCCTCCGCCGCTCCGCGGTCGCCCTCAAGAATGCGCCGAATCAACGCTCGTTCATGCGCGGCCGTCATCGTGCTCAAGTTTACAACACCCCGACGCTTTGGCTGCATAAACCTCCCAGGTCCTCACCCTTATCGGCCCATCAGCCCCAGATTCATGCCATGTTCGTAAAAAGTTCGTGTGTTCCCCCCGCCCCACACCCCATCATCCACACCCAGCTCTTCCCCGCCCTCCGCCACTCCCTGCGTCTATATTTGCCCCTCTCAACGGAGTACCACACGATGAACGTCAGCGGCGGCACCATGTCCCTTCGTTCCCTCACCACCCGCGCGATCGCCATCGCGTCCCTCTCCTCGCTCCTGCTCCTCTCGGGCGGCTGCTACAAGTCCGCTATGGAGGCAGAAAAGGCCCGCGCCGACACCGCCGAATCCAAGGCCGCCGCTCTCGAAGAGAAACTCGCCTCCGTCAACAAGCAAGTCGAAACCATGCGCGTCCCCGCCATGAAGTACGACAACATCTCCCGCGGCGCAAAGCTCGGCGTCTATGTCGACGGCCAGCGCATCGGCGAAGAACAACTCCGCTTCGACGAAACCAAGGGCGAGTTCGTCCGCAACGGCACCCGCTCCCGCTCCACCTCCGTCATCCGCTATGAAAACGGCCGACTCTCCGACCAGATGATGAAGGTCACCCGCGAGAACGGCACCCTCATGGTCGAAGGCGCCATCCGCAACTCCCGCCCCGACGGCGACTGGATCTTCTACTCCGCCGAGGGCAAGCCCAGCATCAAGGAAACCTGGAAGGACGGCAAGCTCGAAGGCCTCTTCTCCGCCTCCATCACCAAGCCCAAGACCACCACCACCAAGCCCAAAACCACCAAGCCCGCCACCGGCGCCACAACCACCACGCCCCCGCCGACCACCCCCGCCCCCGCCGAGCAGGTCACCTGGAAGGCCCTCAGCAAGGCCGAGAAGGACGAGCGCCTGAAGAAGACCGCCGCCATGTTCGCCTCGATCCAAGAACTCGTCCGCCAGTAAGCCCGTCAACACGAACAACCAAGTGCTTTCCCCAACACCACGCTCCGCGTGGTGTTGTTGCATCGGGTACCGCCACGCTCCGCGTGGCGCTCTTGCCCGCGACACCCAGAACCATTCCACATGAACCATCACCCTCACCCCTTCCCCCGTTATGCTGCTCCCATCATGACCCGCAAGAACACCAAGCACGCAAAGCCCGCCTCCAAACTCCTCGCCGCCATGCTCATGGGCGGAAGCCTCGGCGCCGCCGCCGCATGGCCCAAGGCCCTCTTCGCTCAAGCCACCACCCTCCCCGCCCCCGGCTCAACCCAGAGCAAACCCGAAGCGCCCGTGCAACGCGCCAAATGGGGCGAACGCGTCGCCTCCCGCGGCTGGTGGAACCAGGCCGTCTTCTACGAAGTCTTCGTCCGCTCCTTCAAAGATTCCGCAACAGGCCCCCTCGCCAACGACGGCGTCGGCGACATCCAAGGCCTCATCGAAAAACTCGACTACCTCAACGACGGCAAAGGCGACCAAGGCTCCTCCCTCGGCGTCACCGCCCTCTGGCTCATGCCCATCTGCCAATCCCCAACCTACCACGGCTACGACACCACCGACTACTTCACCATCAACAAAGACTTCGGCACCAACGACGACTTCAAACGCCTCATCGCCGAGTGTGAAAAACGCGGCATCAAGGTCATCCTCGACTTCGTCCCCAACCACCTCTCGAGCAAACACCCCTGGTTCACCCGCGCCATCGACCCCAAGTCCCCATACCACGACTGGTTCATCTGGTCCGACAAAGACCCCGCCTGGAAAGGCCCCTGGGGCCAACGCGTCTGGCATAAAGAACCAACCTCAGGTCAGTTCTACTACGGCCTCTTCTCCCACACCATGCCCGACCTGAACTTCCGTAACGCCGCCGTCAGCAAAGAGTTCAAAGACATCGCCCGCTTCTGGCTCAGCGACATGGGCGCCGCCGGCCTCCGCCTCGACGCCATCCGCCACCTCATCGAAGACGGCCAGATCCAGGAAAACACCCCCGAAACCCACCGCTGGCTCAACGAGTTCCGCACCGCCTGCAAAGACGCCAACGAACGCGCCTTCCTCGTCGGCGAAGTCTGGAGCTCCACCGACGCCATCGCCGGCTACATCGCCGGCAGCTCCCCCAAGGGCGGCGCCGACGCGGGCGATCAGCTCGACTCATGCTTCGAGTTCGAACTCTCCGGCGCCATGTTCGAAGCGATCGAAAAAGCCGACGCCACGAAACTCGCCCGCCAGATCGAACTCACCGTCGCCAAGATCGCCCGCAACCAGGCCTCCGTCTTCCTCGCCAACCACGACATGACCCGCACCATGACGCGCTTGAAGGGCGACGACAACCGCGCCCGCCTCGCCGCCATGCTCATGTTCACAGTCCCCGGCATCCCCTTCATCTACTACGGCGAAGAGCTCGGCATGGTCGGCGACAAGCCCGACGAAAAAATCCGCACACCCATGCAATGGTCCGCCGAGAAAAACGCCGGCTTCACAACCGCCAAACCCTGGGCCCCGCTCAACCGCGACCACCGCGCCGTCAACGTCGCGATGCAAGAGGTCAACCCCGCCTCACTGCTGAGCCTCTACAAACAGCTCATCAAACTCCGCAAGTCCACCGCCGCACTGCGCGAGGGCGAGACCGCCGCGTGGTCGATCTCCCGCGCCCCGGGCCTGCTGGTCATCGTGCGTCAGGGCATGCTCATCAACAACAAGCGCACCCCCGCCGTCGTGGGCCTCTTCAACTTCACCGACAACGAAGCCGTCATCCCCGCCATCAACACCCCCGCGCTGGGCTTCACCACCACCGACCCCGAAAAGGTCAAAGCCCGCCTCATCGCCTCCTCCCGCCACGACTACGCCCCAACCGCCCTCCCGCCCCGCCTCTCCACCACCACCGAGCCCGACGGCATAGAACCCACCAGCGCCGTCGGCTGGGTCGTCCTCGAAGGAGGCCGCCTCAAAGGCCGCACAGGCGTCTGGATCGAAGTCCACACCGACTGATCACCAACCCCACCACCAATCACGTGCCACTAAACACGTGCCACCGAACCCCGTGCCACCGATCGCGCCGCGCGATCGGTGCGATGAGCAAGATCGCCCTGCCACCCCAAACCAACTTCCCCCCGTTCTTCTCTGTCTTCCTCCGTCTTCCTCCGCGAACTCCGCGTCCTCCGCGTTGATCGCATTCTCCGCATTGAACCAGCACTCAAGCCGCACGAACTCCCCGAACCCGCCGAGCGTTCCGACCCACGATCTCGATCAGTTCCGCACGCCGATACGGCTTCGTCAGGTAATCGTCGCACCCGCACTTCAGGCACATCACCCGATCCTCCACCCGTGCGTTCGCCGTCGCCGCAACGATCGCCACCTTCACCCCGCGCTCCCGCATCCGCCGCGTTGATTCCTGCCCGTCCATCACCGGCATCTGCATATCCATCAGCACCACATCAAACCCGCTCCCGTCCCCGATCTTCGACAGCGCCACCAACCCATCTTCGGCGCGCACAACCGTCGCCCCCGCGCGCGTCAGGTGATGCGTCGCCAGCCGCGCGTTGTCGTCGCCGTCCTCAACCAGCAGCACCCGCACACCCTTCAGCGCCGTGCCGATCTCACCCTCTCCCGCGCGAGACGTGTGACCGGTCTTCTCTGCTTCCACTTCCTCCGTCACGATCTCAACCGTAAAGCACGTCCCCTCCCCTTCGGCGCTGCTCACCGTCAGGTCCCCGCCCATCAGCCGCGCCAGATCCCGGCTGATCTTCAGCCCAAGCCCCGTCCCCCCGTGCTTCCTCGTCGTCGACGCGTCCGCCTGCGTGAACGACTCGAACAGCCGACCCATCACCTCCGCGCTCATCCCCGGCCCCGTGTCACGCACTTTTACCGTCAGCCGCTTCGATGCTCGCTCATACCCCGTCGTGATCGTCACCGACCCGCGATCCGTGAACTTGATCGCGTTGCTCACCAGGTTCGTCACAATCTGCCGCAGCCGCGTCGGGTCCAGCCTCAAGAACTCCGGCACCTCCGCCCCCGTCCGCAGCACAATCGTCAGCCCCTTCCCGCTCGCCACCCCTTCAAACAGCTCGCGCACATCGCCGGCGATCCGGTTCACCGCCGTCGCCCGATACTCAAGTTCCAGCTTCCCCGCCTCGATCTTCGACATATCCAGAATGTTGTTGATCAGCTCCAGCAGGTGCGCCGTGTTCCGCCGAATCGTCTTCAGGTGCTGCGCGTGCAGTTCCGGGTTCTTCACATCCTCTTCGAGTAGATCCGTGAACCCCACAATCGCGTTCATGGGCGTGCGAATCTCATGGCTCAGGTTCGCCACGAACAAGCTCTTCGCCGTGCTCGCCTGATCCGCCCGCTTGAGCGCTTCACTCAACTGCGCCGTCCGTTCCGAGACGAGCGCTTCCAGCTCCCCGTTCCGCCGTTCCAGCGATTCTGCCAACTCCCGCTCCAACCGCTTCGCCGACAGCGACACCCGGAACGGCTCCAAATTCAGCGCGAACTTCCACGTAAAGAACGCCAGCGGCACCAGAAACACCGCCAGCAACCGATACCCGGGCCAGAAGAACATCAGCACCGACGCCACATACCCGCACACCGCGCACAGCAGAAAGATCCACGCCAGATCCATCAACTTCCCGTTGCGGTCGCGGACCTCCGTCTCCAGATACGTCCGCCGCCAGAACCGGAAAATCTTCAAGTACCCCGCGATCACCACGATGTTCAGCACAACCAGCACCCAGATCCAAAGCCAATCGGGCCCGCCCGCCTCGTCCGACATGCAGTGAATCCGCGGCATGTACCGCCCATCACCCGTGAAGTAATCCAGGATCGGCATCCCCGTCGCCGAAGGCCGAGCACCATGCGCCGCATGCTCCGCCGCCCCCGCCATCATGCTGTGCCCCGCATGCTCGTTCATCCAAAGTGCTCCAAGCCCGAGCCCGTTCTTCAGATCAATCCCTCCCACGCCCTCCTTGTTCTTTCGACCACTTCACCGCGCATATACAGGACAATCCCCGATCCAAAGATTCGTGCGCAAATCAACCGGCGTTTCCACCGGGGTCCGTTTTCGATTATCTTGCGCACATGCTGACCGACCCCCGCATCGAACGCCTCGCCGACGTCCTGGTCCGATACTCCACCCGCGTGAAGAAGGGCGACCTCGTCACCATCACAGGCGACATCGCCGTCGCTTCACCGCTCTGCAACGCGATCTACGCCGCCGTCCTTCGCGCCGGCGCGCACCCCTTCGTTTACCCGCGCTCAGAGGACCACCACGAACTGCAACTCACCCACGCCTCCGACGAACAGCTCACCCACACCAACCCCATCCTCCAGCACATCTACAACACCGCCGACGTGCAGATCTCCTTCTGGGCCGAGCAGAACACCAAGTACCTCTCCAAGTTCGATCCCCGCCGCGTCGCCCTCGCCCAGCAAGGCCGCAAGCCCCTCATGCTCACCTTTATGAAGCGCGAAGTCCTGGGCGACGCCCCCGGCGGCCTCCGCTGGGTCGGCACCCAATACCCAACCAACGCCGCCGCCCAGGACGCCGAGATGAGCCTCACCCAATACGCCGACTTCGTCTTCCGCGCCGGGCTCCTCCACCTCCCCGACCCCGTCGCCGCCTGGCAGCAAATCCACACCACCCAGCAACGCGCCTGCGACTGGCTCCAATCCAAAAAGTCCCTCCACTTCTTCGTCCCGCCCCACGACAACCACGACGGCACCGACCTCCGCGTCGACGTCTCCAAAGGCATCTGGGAAAACTGCTCCGGCCAATCCAACTTCCCCGACGGCGAGATCTTCTGCGGCCCAACCCTCCCACCCGACGGCCTCGGCGCCGACGGGCACGTCAACTACACCTTCCCCGCCGTCTACCAAGGCCACGAAGTCCACCGCGTCCGCCTCAAGTTCAAGGCCGGCCGCGTCGTCGACGCCTCCGCCTCCAAGGGCGAAGACTTCCTCATCAAAATGCTCGACCAGGACCAAGGCGCCCGCAACATGGGCGAGATCGCCATCGGCACCAACTACGCCATCTCCGACTTTACCAAGAACACCCTCTTCGACGAAAAAATCGGCGGCACCTTCCACGCCGCCGTCGGCGCCGGCTACCCCAAAACCGGCAACGCCAACGAATCAGGTCTCCACTGGGACATGGTCTGCGACCTCCGCCAGCACACCACCAAAGAAGGCAAACCCCTCCCCGGCGGCACCATCTCCGCCGACAACGAACCCTTCCACAAAAATGGTCGCTTCCTCCCCAAGGACTGGCCCGGCAACTGAAGTCCGATCAAATACCAAATACACACCAGGGCAGTCACCTAGGCACAAGTACGCACCCATCGAAATGTAAAGCCTTCACACAAACATGCAATTGTGCCGCGCGGCACATTGAGCGCCCCACCTCCCCGAACCCCCGTTTTTGACCCGATTCCCGCACCACCCCGACACCCCCGCCGGTCCGGATATCAGGGTTGTGTCAATTGGGCCTGAATTGCGGGTCTTTCCGAATGTTCCGGTTGCAACGGGCCGAATATGGGGCACAATCTGACCATCACGCTCAGGTCCCGCGCGGGTTGTCCGTTCGGCTGGGCGCGAGGTACGAGAGAAGAGTCGGTGCGGAGGGGGAGGGTTTGCCCACCCGACGAACCACCGGGATCAAGAGAACTGATCCTGTTACTGGAGGAATGATCTATGAACCGTCTGCTCGCCGTCGCTGTTCCCGCCCTGCTCGTGGCCGCTGGCACCGCCAACGCCTCGATCGCTTTCTCCTTCGCTGACCCGCTCCCGGGGACTCAGTTCACCAACACCCAGAACGGCGCCGGCGCCGGCCTGGGCCGTCTGGTCTGGGACTCGAACGCTCAGCTCTCGTTCCTGGTTGACGGCACGGGCGAGGGCCTCGGCTCGATCAACTTCGGCAACGCCCGCATGGAGTTCGACTTCGTGCTGCAGCCGGGCTTCCTGGCTCCGAACGGCGATACGATCATCCCCGTGACCGGCACGTTCACGATCTATGACTTCACCGGCTCGGTCCGCACCGACATCCTCACCGGCACCGCGACCGGTGGCGCGTTCCTCCGTTCCGGCGGCACGAGCGTGATCCTCCTCTCCGACCCGACCGGCTTCGTCTACACCGCCGGCCCGGCCCTGACGGCCTGGCTGCCCCCGTCGGTCAACCTCATCAACCCGCAGGAAGCCGTCTTCACCATGACCGACCTCGAGGTCGCTGGTGGTCTGCCCCTGCTGGGCGCGGGTGGTTCGGTCCGCTCGTTCGTGGCGAACTCGTCCTTCTCGGGCAACTCGGCCATCCCGACCCCCGGCGCGCTGGCGCTGTTGGGCGTGGGCGGCCTGGTCGCCACCCGTCGCCGCCGCTGATCCGCGGTTGGTCTGACGATGGACTGAAACCCAAGTGCATCCAAAGCCCCCGGCCGATTTGGCTGGGGGCTTTGTCGTTTGGCGCATCGTGTAGGCGTGAAGGTCTTATACTCGACGGTCCCGGGCCGATCGGCGCGCGGTCTGCGTGTCGTGTGCGTGCGTACGCCGGGCGTGGCGGGTTTCATCGAGCACTTTCAACAGGAGCGACCGAATGTCGAACCGGAGTCGTTTGCAGCGTGGCGGGTCGGGCGTGGGCGTGCGGAGCGCGGCGGCGTTGATCGCGGCGTGCGCGATGACGGCGGGGGCGTTTGCTCTGAGCGCGGCGGGCGAGAAGGCGGGGATGCCCACGGTGGCGCTGCCGCCCGAGACGGCGAAGAAGCCCGTCACCGAGACGATCCACGGGGTGAAGATCACCGACAACTACCAGTGGCTGGAGGGTGACAACTCCAAGCCCGAGTCGATGGGGACGATCAACAAGGACGTGGCGGACTGGACCGACGCGCAGAACGCGTACACGCGGAGCGTGCTGGACAACCTGCCCGGGCGGAAGGAACTTGAGGCGAAGCTGCGCCCGCTGATGGAAGTCGGCTCGGTCTCGGCGCCGGCGATGGCGGGCTCGCGGTACTTCTACTCGAAGCGCGAGGGCTCGGAGAATCAGGCGAAGGTCTTTGTGCGAGACGGGTTTGATGGCAAGCCCAAGCTGCTGCTTGATCCGGCGGCGATCGATCCCTCGGGGCTCACGACGATCTCGTGGTACGTGCCTTCGCAGGACGGGAAGCTGCTGGCGTACGGCTCGTACCGCGCGGGGGATGAGATCTCGGTTGCGCAGGTGATCGAGGTTGACAGCGGCAAGCGGCTGAACTTCCAGGTTCCCTCGAAGGTGTCGGAGTTCTCGTGGCTGCCCGATTCGTCGGGGTTCCTGTATCGGAACCTGGCGGACTCGACCAACCCGTATTCGGGGCAGGTTCGCCTGGCGATGTTCGACAAGGGCACGGCGTATCTGACCAGCGACGCGCTGCTGTACCGGCAGTTCACCGAGAGCGAGAACAAGAAGCTCGCGACGACGTACGGGCCGGACGGATCGCTGTCGCGCGATGGGCGGTGGATCGTGCTGGCGTACGCGACGGACACGCGGAACAACGACTTGTTCGTGGCGTCGATGGAGACGTACAAGAAGACGGGGAAGGTGGAGATGGTGCCGCTGGTTGCGGGGAAGGCGGCGGCGTCATCGGCGGATGTGTACAAGGGCGAGGTGTTTGTGAGCACCTCGTTGGATGCGCCGAACGGCAAGGTGATGAAGAAGAACCTTGACGACGCGAAGGGCGAACTGACGACGATCATCCCGGAGCGGAAGGACGCGGTGATCCAGGGCGTGTCGGTGGCGAAGGACCTGCTGGCGGTGAACTACCTGAAGAATGCGAGCACGCAGATCGAGATCTTTGATCTTGCGGGGAAGAGCAAGGGGATGTTGAAGCTGCCGGGGATTGGCTCGGCGGGGCTTTCGACGGAGCAGGACCGGACGGAGGCCTTCCTGAGCTTTACGAGTTACAACTATCCGACGTCGATCTTCCGGGTGGATTTGAGCAAGCCGGAGATGGAGCCGGTGTTGTGGGAGCGGCCGGCGGTGCCGGTGGATCCTTCGACGGTGGAGGTGAAGCAGGAGTGGTACTCGTCGAAGGACGGGACGAAGGTGTCGATGTTCATCGTGCACAAGAAGGGTCTGAAGCTCGACGGGAACAACCCGACGATTCTGTACGGGTACGGCGGGTTCAATGTACCGATGACGCCGACGTTCGGTGCGGCGCTGTTCCAATGGTTTGACGCGGGCGGGGTGTACGCGGTTGCGAACCTTCGCGGCGGCGGCGAGTATGGCAAGGCGTGGCACGAGGGCGGGCGGCTGAAGAACAAGCAGAATGTCTTTGACGACTTCAAGGCCGCGGCGGAGTTCCTGTTCGCGGAGCGGTACAGCAACCCGAAGCGGCTGGCGGTCGTGGGCGGCAGCAACGGTGGTCTGTTGACCGGCGCGTTCGTGACGCAGAACCCGGAGCTGTGCGCGGCGGCGATCAGCGCTGTGCCGCTGCTGGACATGGTGCGGTATCAGAACTTCCTGATGGCGAAGTACTGGGTGCCTGAGTACGGCTCTGCGGAGGACGCGGAGCAGTTCAAGACGATCCTGGCGTACTCGCCTTATCACAACATCAAGAAGGGTACGAAGTACCCGGCGGTGTTGATCACGGCGGGTGAGAATGATTCGCGGGTGCACCCGCTGCACGCGCGGAAGATGACGGCGGCGCTGCGCGAGGCGACGGGGAGCGATCAGACGCAGACGCCGATTCTGTGCTGGGTGGACCGCGAGGCGGGTCACGGGCAGGGCAAGCCGCTGAACCTGCGGCTGCGTGATGCGGCGGATCAGCGGATCTTCATCATGTGGCAGTTGGGGATGTTGAAGTAGTAGGCACTGGGGACTGGGCACTGGGCACTGGGAAAACTCAAAGCTCAAAGCAGCAAAGCTCAAAGCAGCAAAGCCGCAACACAGCAAGCAGCAAAGCTCTGAGTCTAAAGCAGAGGTACACACAGCAACACAGGGCTTCCGCGTTTGCGGGGGCCCTTTTTTCCTTTTGGTGATGTTGAGGGTTCGCGCGAAGGTGCGAGGGCGCGTGGGCGTGTTGGAGTTTGTGAGCGAGCGTGTGTGTGCGTGAGCAAAGCAAAAAAAATGCGGGGGCGTGCGCTACGTTGCGTACGCCCCCGGCCCACAGTTGTTGGTGTTTGACGCTTCGATTGACCTAGGTGCTTTGCCCACGCGGAGCGTGGGCTGGTCGAGATTCCCCACGCGGAGCGTGGGGGTACCCGGTGGTTAGTTGCGGCGGCGGCGCGCGGCGGCGAGGCCTGCGAGGGCGAGGGTGGCGAGGGTGGAGGGGGTGGGGACGACGGTCATGGCGGTGAGGATGCTGCCGCCGCCGACTTCGCCGATGAAGGTTGCGGCGCCGGTGGAGAGGTTGATGGTCCAGAAGGTGGTGCGGGCGAGGTTGATATCGCGGACGGAGGCGTAGGCGATACCGGTCTGGCCTGAGATATCGAAGGAGGCCATGTCGTTGATGTTGACGCCCAGGGAGCCGACGGTCATGAGGCCGCCGGCGTTGGGGGGATTCTGGATGGCGAGGATGTCGAGGTTGGAGTCGAGGACGTAGAGGGTGGTGGAGGTGGCGCCGCGGAAGTTGTTGGTGTAGGCGGCGGCGACGATGTTGGGGTTGATGCCGAAGTTGACGTCACCGGTGACGTAGTTGAGCTGGCCGTCGGTGAGGGTGTTGGTTGCGCCGGTGGGGTTGGTGCGGAGGTTTTGATCGGCATCGGAGACGATGCGGATGCGGTCGACGGTGGGGTTGAAGTCGAAGCCGAAGGAGGAGCCGTTGAGCGGGGAGGTGAGGCCGTTGGTGACGAAGGAGGCGGCGCCGGTGGTGAGGTTGAGGCGGTAGAGGTTGCTGAAGGAGCCGAGTGCGTAGACCTCGCCGTTGGCGGGGCGGAGGTCGATGCCGCGGATGGATTCGTTGGTGGCGAGGCCCGAGATGGCGACGCCCGAGAGGATGGTGCCCGGGGTTGAGCTGTTGAAGGAGATGAGGGTTTGGTCTTGGGTGACGGCGTAGATGAGCTCAGCGCTGGAGAGGGAAGGGGTGATGAAGGGCAAGGAGAGAGCGGCGAGCGAAAGAGCACGAACGGAAGAAGAGTTGAAGGAACGCATGGTGGACCTGACCTTTCTGTGGGGTGAAGACCCTTTGAAGGAGGGCGAGCGACCGCGCCCACGGCGAGTGCCGCGGATCTCCCTTGAGCGGTGCTCTGGACGGAAGACCATCGTGCGGGGTGAGCGGGTGGTTTTTGTGGCGGCGAGATTTTTTTGAAGTACTGTCCGTGGGAGGGTTTGACGGGTGGAGGCGAGGCGGGTGAGTTGGTAGACTGGGCGAGGTGTGGGGCTTGGGGGCTGGGGAAAGCCATGGGTCGGGGTGGGTGGTGGGTGCGGAGTGCGGTGCGGTGAGGTTTGAGTTTTGAGATTTGAGTTTCAGCATGAGTGATCAGAAGCACGCCAACCTGTTGCAGCGGATCGCGCGTGGGGATGAGGGCGTGGTTGAGGCGTGCGTGAATGAGTATGCGGGGATGGTGTATGCGCTGGCGAAGCGGTATCTGGAGCCGATTGGCGGCGATGCCGAGGACGCGGTGCAGGAGATTTTCGTGGAGGTTTGGCGGTGCGCGGGGCGGTATGACGCGGGGCTGGGGAGCGAGGCGGCGTATATCGCGACGATTGCGCACCGGCGGCTGATTGATGTGCAGCGGAGGGTGTGTGCGCGGCCGCGGATGGTGGGGGAGGTGGTTGAGGGTGGGACGGGTGCGAAGGTTGGGGAAGGGCACGCTGGGGGTGTTGGGGCCGCGTCGACGATTCAGGCGGATGACCTTCGGCGCACAGCGGCGGCGCTGGCGCAGCTTGAAGAGCAGGAGCGGAGCATCCTGCTGCTGGCGTTACACCGCGGGTTGTCGCACTCGCGGATCGCGGAACTGGTAGGGATTCCGATTGGAACGGTGAAGACGCGGCTGCGGCGCGGGCTGCTGCGTGTGCGTGAGCTGATCGGCGGCAGCACGATCATGCGGGCGTTGAACGCGAAAGGGGGTGCGTCGTGAGTGATCAACTGGCGCTCCTTGAGCGGGTGAACGAACTGCTGGCGGCGCACGCGGTGGGCGATCTGTCGGCGGCGGAACTGGCGGAGTTGCAGAACGCGCTAAGTACGCTGAAGGGGCAGGGGTTCGCGGTGGGGACGATCCGCGATGTGGAGACGCTCGCGGCGAGTATCGCGGTGGGGGAGGATGGCACGCCGACGGAGGTGCCCGCGGGGCTGAAGCGGGCGCTGGTTGCGCAGGGTGTGGCGCTGGTGCGGGGGATGAGCACTGAACGCGGCGCGGTGGTTGGTGAGCGGGCGGAGGAGGGCGGGGAGAGTCGCGAAGAACGGCGTGATGAACGCGGCGGGGGCGAAGCGACGCGGGCGCGGCTGCGGTTTGTCTCGGGGTGGGTTGCGGCGGCGGCGGCGGTGGTGATCGCGGCGGTTGGGTGGTTGCGCACGCCGGTAGGGGCGGAGGCGGCGGCGCCGTCGTGGGTGCAGCGGCAGAAGTTGATCGATGAGCACAAGGACACGGCGGTGTTCAGCTTTGCATCGACCGATGACCCGGTGGGCAAGACGCTCGCGGGGGGCGATGTGGTCTGGAATCAGCGGCTGCAGAAGGGGTTCTTGCGGTTCAAGGGGTTGGCGGTGAACAACCCTTCGGCGGAGCAGTATCAGTTGTGGATTTTCGATCCGGCGAGGCCGAGCGAGTATCCGGTGGACGGCGGGGTGTTTGACGCGCGGCAGGCGTTCACGGATGCGAGCACGGGGGACATGGTGATCCCGATTGATCCGAAGCTGCTGGTGCGCGGCAACCCGGCGGCGTTCGCGGTGACGGTTGAGCAGGCGGGCGGCGTGGTGGTGACGGATCGCAAGCGGGTCTTTGCGCTGGCGCCGACGGCGAAGCCGGCGGGTGAGAATGAGAAGCCGAAGGATGAGGGGAAGTGACGAAGTGGCTGAGTGGCTGAGTGGCTAAGTGGCTAAGTGGCTAAGTGGCTAAGTGGCTGGGTGGTGCTTTGGCACTTTGGCACTTTGGCACTTTGCCACTTTGCCACTTTGCCACTTTGCCACTTTGGCACTTTGCCACTGGATCACCGGAACCGATGAGCGGTTTGGTGGTTCGCAGGGTGGTGGAGGATGGCGGGAATTCCGTATCCCCGGTTGGGCGGCGTTCCTACGCTTGGTTGGGCGGGTGTTGGTGTGGACACTGGGCTTGGACAGGCCGCGGAATTGCGGCCTGGTTGGGTTGTGATTGGTTATGAACATCCGCAACTTTTCGATTATCGCGCACATTGACCATGGGAAGAGCACGCTTGCGGACCGCCTGATGCAGGCGACGAAGGCGGTGTCGGCGCGGGAAGCGCGGGCGCAGCTTTTGGACGACATGGATATTGAGCGTGAGCGTGGGATCACGATCAAGGCGAGCGCGGTGACGGTGATGCACCATCACGTCAAGGGGCAGAAGGCCGACGCGCTGGAAGAGAACGACTCGGGGGCGCCGGAGGGTGGTGAGGCGGCGCTGTCGCAGACGGACGACTCGTCGCTGTACATGCTCAACTTCATCGATACGCCGGGGCACGTGGACTTCAACTATGAAGTGAGCCGGGCGCTGAAGGCGTGTGAGGGCGCGATCCTGGTGGTTGATGCGACGCAGGGTGTGCAGGCGCAGACGGTGGTGAACGCGTATCTGGCGATCAACGAGGATCTGACGATCATCCCGGTGATCAACAAGATCGACCTGCCCAGCGCGCGGTGCGACGAGGTGGCGATGGAGATCGAGCAGGTGCTCGGTTTCCGCGCGGAGGATTGCATCCTGGTTTCGGCGAAGACTGGGCAGGGGATCCCGGAGCTGCTGGCGGCGATTTGTGAGCGGTTTCCTGGGCCGCGGAAGCCGATCATGAAGCAGACGCGGGCGCTGATCTTTGATGCGCAGTACGACGATTATCGCGGGGTGGTGGTGTACGCGCGTGTGATGGATGGCGAGACGGTTTCGCTGAAGGTCGGGGACAAGATCCGGATGATGGGGACGGGGCGGTCGTTCCAGATCACCGACATCGGCAAGCGCACGCCCAAGCCCACGCGCGTCGGGCGGCTTGGGCCGGGCGAGGCGGGGTTCATCGTCGCGGCCATCCGCTCGCTGGGCGACGTGCGCGTCGGCGACACCATCACCCTGGAGAACGACCCGGCGGGCGAGGCCCTTGCGGGGTACAAGCCGCCGGTGCAGATGGTCTTCTGCGATTTCTACCCGGCGACGAGCGCGGACGCGAAGGGGAGCGACTTTGAAAAGCTCCGCGACGCGATCGAGAAGCTCTCGCTGAACGACTCGTCGTTCACGTTCATCCCCGTGCACAGCGAGGCGCTGGGGTTCGGCTTCCGCTGCGGGTTCCTGGGTCTCTTGCACATGGAGATCATCCAAGAGCGGCTCGAACGCGAGTTCAACACCGACGTGGTGCAGACCGCGCCGACGGTGACCTATCGCGTGAAGATGCGCAGCGGCGGGCTTGGCCCGGACGGCAAAACCTCCATTGGCGAGATCATCGAAGTTCACAACCCGGCGGAACTGCCCGCGGGCGGGACGTACGAGGCGATTCTGGAGCCGATCTGCAAGGTCGAGATTATCGTGCCGAACGAGTCGATCGGCGCGGTGATGAAGCTGTGCACCGAGCGTCGCGGCGAGTTCAAGGCCCAGTCGCTGGTCGGCGATACGCGGCAGATGGTGACGTTTGATGTGCCGCTGGCGGAGATTATCTACGACTTCTACGACAAGCTGAAGGCGATGACCAGCGGCTACGGCACGATGGACTACGAGGTGAAGGAGTTCCGCGAGAACGACCTCGTCCGCGTGGACATCCTCATCAACGGCGACCCGGTGGAAGCGCTCAGCTTCCTCACCCACCGAACCACGGCGGAGTATCGCGGGCGACTGATGCTCAAGAAACTCCAGAAGCAGATCGACCGGCACCAGTTCGAAATCCCGCTGCAAGCAGCGATCGGCGGGAAGATCATCGCACGCGAAACGATCAAGGCCTTCCGCAAGGACGTGACGGCAAAGTGCTACGGCGGCGACGTGAGCCGGAAGCGGAAGCTGCTGGAAAAGCAGAAGGAAGGCAAGAAGAAGATGAAGAGCGTGGGCCGGGTGGATATCCCGCAAGAGGCGTTCATGGCGGTTTTGGATCAGGGGGAGGAGTGAGCGGATACCATTTTTCAAGGGTTTTCTGGGAACGAACTTGTGATCAATCCAGAGGTAAAGGCCCGATGCAGGCTTCCACCACAGGCATTGGGTTGCAGCAAGCAGGCCATGAGGTATACTCTCAAAATGAAAAGGACTCGCACTAAATCCAAGCATCCGTCTCGCGCCGTTTCTGCAAAGAAACTGAAGCAGATACAGCGGGTTTATCGTCTGTTGAACATTTCAACGGACGGTCAGTATTCTCCCGGTTCCCCGCTATCTTTCCAACAATCTCGCCAATCAGTCCATTACCGCATTTATTTGTCTGGCAATACTGCGGAGTAAAGATGCCAAATTGGAAAGAAGTTCTGGATCAGATAAAGGCTGCAGGCTCGCCCTATGACATTTATCGTCGATCGTCGTTGGCGGAACTTCATGCCCATACTGATCGCAATGTAATCATTTATTATTCAGGCTGGCTTCAGAAGCCAGCGTTAGCCCAAGCGTGCTTTACGGGCTTTGAGCTAAACGATTCTGATAAAAATGGTTTTATGGCAGCGATTCATCATTTGGATCGAAGCAAAGGTCTAGATCTCGTGCTGCACACGCCCGGCGGTGATTTGGCAGCATGTGAGTCGTTGGTAGACTATCTCCGTCTCATGTTTAGGGGGAACATTCGAGCCATTGTGCCACAGCTTGCTATGTCAGCAGGAACGATGGTGGCATGTGCGTGTGAACGCATCGTGATGGGTAAGCACTCCAGCCTGGGTTCAATTGACCCACAGTTTGGTGGTATTGCTGCGCACGGGGTCATAGAAGAATTTGAACGTGCTCGCAAGGATATCTCGGATAACCCAGCTAATATTCCTATATGGCAGCCGATTTTGGCGAAGTATCCGCCAACATTTGTTGGCGAATGCGAGAAAGCCATTGCGTGGTCAACGGAGATCGTCAAGGAATGGCTTTTGTCCGGGATGCTGCGAGATCGTAAGGACAAGCGGAAAGTAGCTAATAAAATCGTTTCTGAGCTGGGAGATCATGCTCTGATGAAGTCGCATGCGCGGCATATTTCCGCCGCCGCAGCAGAGAAAATGGGGTTGGAAATATTTCATCTCGAGTCTAGTCCAGCGCTCCAGAACCTCGTTCTGACACTCCATCATATTTGTATTCAGACTCTCGCTGCAACAACTGCAATCAAGCTTATAGAAAATCACTTGGGTATGGCATTTATTCAGAATGCCCAGGCAAATATGCCATCGCTTCCAATGCCAGTTCAGGCAGTAGGACAGCATATAGAACTACCAGAAGAGCCGGTGCCGCAGCATCGACCTTCGCGACGAGGCGGTCGGCGTAGTAAGCGTAGTCGGAGCTAATCGGCGTGTACCCTGGCTCCCCGTGCCACTGACCTGCGGCGCAGGTCAGTGGCACGCCCGCTGGCGCGATACGAATCACCCACCCCTCCGCAGCCGCTGCACGACCGCTCAATCCATCTTCCAATGTCCTCTCTCTCTCTCTATCTCTCTCTCTCTCTCTCTCTCTCTCTCTCTCGGTCCCATTAACTCCCATGAGTGTGGGCTCGCACGCGTCCATCAACCCGTGGCCCCCGTGCCCATACTCAAATCCAAATAGAAATGAGGGTGTGTTGGCTGGGCGGGGGCGTTCCTTCTACCTGTTGAGTGCATGGCGGGGGTGAGAGATTTCGCTTGGCAGCGTGGACGGGTCGGGCGTGAGTCTGCGCGAGTTGACGTGCGTGCAACGCACCAACGACTGAAGAGGATTATGCGTTTCACGCGGGTTTTCTGAGAGATCGGGCTTCAAGTCTGAGTTCGGAGAGCACGAGTTTGGCCTGCACCCAGAGGCGTACTCGGGTATAGGTGCGCACCCATG
>JACVCS010000155.1 GCA_016741915.1 Phycisphaerales bacterium
CCCCACTCCCCCAACCCCCCCGCGCCGCGGCTCCTTCATCATGAAGCACAGCACACCGAGCAGGATCCCCGGCGGCAGCGTCACAATAAACGCCCAGTGCCAACTGTGCACCTTCAGCATGAGCCCGCCGAGGATGTACCCCAGCGCGCTGCCCACGGGGATCGCGACGTAAAACCACGCCAGCACGCCGCCGCGTTTCTCAACCGGGAAGAGGTCGCTGATGATCGTCGGGGCCGTCGGGCCATACGCGGCCTCGCCGATGCCCACGAAGATCCGCATCATCAGCAGCACGCCAAAGGCCGTGGCGATGCCGCTGAGGCCGCTGGCGATCGACCAGACAATCACGCCCAGCCCGACAATTGCCCACCGACGCCAGCGATCGGCCAGAAATCCGAAGACCGGCGCCGCGACCATGTACGTCACAAGAAAGGCCGTGGCGAGCAGGCCCATCTTTGTGTTCGCGTCTTCGGGCACCACGCCATTGACCGGCGGGAAGAACTCTTTCTGAATCTCGGGCAGAACCGCCGCGAGGACGTAGCGGTCGATGTAGTTGAAGAGGTTGATCATCAGCAGCAGAACAAGCGCCCATCGCGCCGACGAGCGAATCCCGCCTGAGTGTGTGTTCCCCGCGTCAGTCATGCCAAGCCCAGCATAGCGGGAAACATGAACGTGTGGATTACATCGTTCAGGGCTCAACTCAGTGTTCATCGAGATTTCAGGGGCGAAGCGAGGAAGGGGCGCTCTCGGACGAGATCGAGGTTGCGTGTCCACATTCGGGACATACCGCGGCATGATCTCCGCTGCGGTGATACCCGCAGTTGGCGCACAAGTTCCTTTGCCGTCGTCGGATGTGACGGACAACTGGTAAAGCCACAAAACTGCCGGTCAATGCAAACCCGACCAGCCCAGTAAACCAAAGCGGGACAGCCAGCACCGCAATACCTCCGGTCGTTCCGCTGTGGAAATCGAAATCCCAACGGTGCGTTTGGCCATCAAGCCCTCGATACCACGACGCTGCCCAACCGCTGTTCGGCGGGAATGTGCCGGGATGCGCGACCCAGAATTTGATCCGCCCGCTACCAATCGCCCAGGACCACCGCGGCTCGTGCTGTTGTCCAACCAGCCATGGCTGATCGCCGCTGAGCCCGAAGAGTACCACCGAGCCAACCATCAGCGTCAACCCTGCTGTACCAAGCATCACCCGTAGGAGCGAGCGCAGCCTCTTTTGCATGCGCACATGATGAGCAATGCATAACGACAAGACAAGCACGCTGGCGCCCAACTTTTTGTCCTCTTCTTCCTCCACCATCTCTGCGTTGAATCGTCTTGCGTCGATTTCTTGATCCCTTGCTCACTGATTGCTGACAAACAAAAAACCCGACCGGTCTACACCGATCGGGGCTTTATGTGGACTCTGAAGAACTCAACGTCGAATCACTTCTTCTCGATCTTCCCTGACGGCTTGGCGTCCTCGCCCTTCTTCTTTTCCTCCACCTTTTTCTCGCTCGGCGCCGGCACGGGCAGGCCCGCTTCCTTCAGCAGCGCGTCGATCATTTCCGTCTTCTGGTCGAACGTGGTGACAAGCGGGTTCAAGCCGCGATGACGAACCACCCCCTTCGCGTCGATGATCACCACGTGCGGGATGCTCTGCACCCAATACTCGGCGTTCGCGGTGATGTTCGGGGAAAAAACCACGGGCCAGGTCATGTCCATGCGAGTCACGTACTTGCCCATCAACTCGTATTCAAGTTCCGGCTTGTCTTTGGTGGGCGTGTTCTCCGCCTTCGGCGGCGAAACGCTGTAATCGATATCGGTGTGCCTCCCCTGCAACGATGTCACTCCGAGAATCACCACCGGCGAATCCTTGTAGTGAGCCTGCAACTCACGCAGTTTGGGGAAGCTCTGAACGCACGGGCCGCACCATGTCGCCCAGAAATCAAGAACGACAACCTTGCCCTTCAGATCAGAGAGTTTCGTGATGTTCGCCTGCTTGAGTTGCGGGGTCGACCATTCGAACTGAACTTCCGGAGCTTGGAACCCCACCAAACCGTTCTTGATGTACCCGCCGCTGAGGGCTTTGAGTGTGTTCTGAATGCGCGGCTTGGCCCGATCGTCCGCGCTCGCACTCATGTCGGCCGCCTGCAACAGCTTGATCGCCTTCTGCCTCACGCCCTCCCGCTGCTCCGGAGTTGTCTTATCGACCCATTGAACGACCACGCTGGCGATCTGCAACGCCTGAATCGGCGTCACTTTCTCGGGCAGCAACTCGTGCAGGCCCAGCACCTGATCGATCCGACCCTTGATGCCGTCTTCGTGGAGTGAGCCGGTCTGGCAGAAAGCATCAATGAAAATCGGGTCCGTCGCGGCCTGTTTGAACGCGGGATGCTCCAACGCCACCCGCAGGATGCTCGCCTGCTGAGGCGGAGGGACCGCCGTCGCGTACTTCATCGCCATAACGGCCGCGATGCCACCGTCTTTGTCGGTGCTGGCGGCGAGCTGCATGAGCCGCGCGGTCAACGGCTGAGAAGCGGAGAGCCCCGCCGCCCGCGCAAGGCCCGATTCATCTAAACTGCGCAACTCGGTCAGTGAGACCGATTCCAAACGAACCCGCTTGAAGATGTCGCCGGCCGCCTTGACCATCGCGCGCCGGTCGGTGCCGCCCTTGAGTTCTTCCTGCTTCGCCTTGAACGCGGCGATCGCCTGATCGACGGTCAAAGGTTCAGTGGGTGCCGCGGCCGGGGCCGGGGGGGTGCCCGGGGTTTCCTGCGCCATCGCCGGGGCGGTCGCAAACGCCAGCGCACCAACGCACAAACCCGCGGCCAGGACCAGCTTCGACACCATCAAACGCGATTCCTTCATAGACGCTCCTTCAAAGAGGGACGAAATACACACGAGAAAGAGCTGACCCATATACACATCTATCGTGACATGACAGTATAAGAGTAAATAGGCATTTG
>JACVCS010000064.1 GCA_016741915.1 Phycisphaerales bacterium
ATTCGGCGTTGGGCGGGCGGGAGGGACATGTGTTTTTCGGTGGTGGCGGTGGCGTTGGTGATGTCGAGGGCGTGGCGCTCGGCATACATGGCGATGGTGGTGAGGATGCAGGAGGCGAGGCCGGAGGCGATGAGGTCGGTGGGGCTGAAGGCGGAGGCGTCGCCGCCGATGTCCTTTGGCGCGTCGGTGCGGAGGGTTGCGCCCTCGGGGTGGATCAGGGCGCACTTCTTGTTGCCGACGTACTTGGCGTTGATGGTGACCATGGAACGATGGTAGTCGGCGGGGCAAGTTCCGGTAACGCGCGGGAGGGCGTGAACGCGGTGCGATCGCTGGGTTGTCGGTGCGGGAAGGGTTGCTCGATGGCTGATCCGCGAGCATGCTTGAGGCATGGACAGAACCGGGAACGGGCGGCTGGTGGGACGTGCACGCGTGCGGCACGCGGCGGTGCTGTTGACGCTGGTGGTTTCCATCGGCGGGTTGAGTTCGGTGGGTCAGGGTGGACCGATGTCGCCGCCGACGGGCCCGGTGGCGGACACGTCGGCTGATCCGGCGCTGAAGTTCAAGACGATGGGGCAGATCGAGCCGCGGACGGCGGTGCAGAGCCTGCCGGCCTCGCTGACGGCGAGCTATGTCATCACGCAGAGCGGGTCGTATTACCTGACGGGGAACATCGCGGGCGAGGCGGGGCGGCACGGGATTCTCATCGCGGCGAGCAATGTCACGCTGGATCTGAACGGCTTTGCGCTGGTGGGGATCACCACGGCGGGGGACGGGATCAGCACGCTGGACTTTGTGCGGAACGTGCGCGTGACGAACGGGTCGGTGCGTTCCTGGCCGGGCAGCGGGATCAACGTGCTGGGGGACAACTCGCGGTTTGACAATCTGCGGATCAGCGACTGCACGCTGGCGGGGATCAACACCGACACGAGCCTGGGGACGGTGATCACGGACTGCAACATTCTCTCGTGCCGGGGCGGGGGGATCTATACGGGGGTTGCGAGCATCGTCGAGCGGAACACGGTGATGAACGAGAGCACGCTGGGGACGGGCCCGGGGATCAGCGTGGCGGACGGCTCGACGGTGCGGGCGAACACGGTGCGTTCGACGCGGAGCACGGGGATCGTCACCGGGGGTTCGTGCCTGGTGGAGGGGAACACGGTGAGCAAGAGCGCGGGGGACGGGATCAACGTCGGGACGCGCACGACGGTGCAGGGCAACTCGTGCGCGGAGAACGCCGGCACGGGGATCGTGCTGAACGGCGCGGGGTGCGCGGCGCTGAACAACACGCTGACGAACAACGCGCCGGGGTCGACCAGCAACGGCGGAATCGTCACGAGCCAGAACAACAGCCGGATCGAGGGCAACGCGCTGGTCGGCAACGGGCAGGGCATCCGCGTGACGGGGCTGGGGAACTTCATCGCGCGCAACACCGCCCGAGCGAACCAGACGAACTACACCATCGGCAACAGCAACGCGTACGGGCCGATCATCAACGTGGCGCTGCTGGGGGACTTTGGCAACAACCCCAACGGCAACGCCATCCACCCGTGGGCGAACTACTCGCACTGAGTGCCGAATCGCGACGATTCAGCGGGCGATGGCCTCGCGCCATGAGGGCTCGATGATCTGCCATGTGGTGCGCAGGCGCTGGGCCATGGCGCTCAGCGAACTGGGGATCACGCGCACGCGTCCGACGACGCTGATGAAGTTCGAGTCGCCGCCCCACCGCGGCACGGCGTGCACGTGCAGATGCCCCGGCACGCCCGCGCCGGCGGCGCGGCCTTGATTCAGACCAACGTTCACACCCTGGCATTCGAGCGTGCGCTCCACGAGATCGGTGGCGAGGTCGGCCAGCGTCCAAAGGCGGGCGCGGTCGGCGGCGTCGTAATCGAGCAGGCGGGGCTTGCCTTCGCCGAGGGCGATGAGCAGGTGGCCGTTGGCGTAGGGGAAGGCGTTGAGGAGGACCATGCCGTGGGCTGAGCGGACGATGACGTGGTTGGCGAGATCGCTGTGCGGGGCGAGCCAGTAGTCGCGGAGGAAGGAGCCGGAGGATGGCGGGGGCGGGCCGCCGGTGCGTTTCTCGCTGGCGCTGAGGGCTTCGAGATATTCCAAGCGCCAGGGTGCTTGAAGGATGCTGTCGGGCCCGCTGGGATTGACGGAGGCGGGAGGGAAATCAGGATGGGCGGGGCTGCTCATGGCGAAGTGATCCTAACACACACCCCTCAGGCGTGTTCGCGGCGGCGACGGCTGGGCGAGAAACGCGCAAGGACTGCGGGGGAGGGCACGGTGGAGGTGGAACTTGCGAGCGTGCGGGGCGTGGTTTGGTGGATCACGAAGCCTTGACGATCGGTTTTTGCAACGCGGCTCAACTGAGGCGGGCGTAGGTCCGATGGTGAGGTTATCGCACCGCGCGTGATTCGGGCTCGTTCGAGCCGGCACGCAAGACCGCGGATCTGCGGCGCGGGAGATGGGCGGATCAGCCGAGGGCAACGGAAGGCCCGAGGCGGAGCGCCGGGTTGGAAACAGTCACGAACGCACGGAGGCCTGTATGAGCCAGTTGAAGCGCAGCAACGACACGCTGAAGTTCCGCACGAATCAGGGCGAGAGCGCCACGGAGCGGGCCGACGGCGGAGCTTTGAGGTCGGATCAGCTTCGCATGGAGCGCCGGCGATTCCCGCGACATCTGGTGGAAGCGAACGTGACGGCGGTTTTCTCGGATGAGCATGGGCGGGTGGGTGTTACGCCGCTGGAACTGCGTGACGCGTCGGCAACGGGGATGGGCGGGATCAGCGCCACGGCTTTGCGCGAGGGGATGAAGATCATGATCTGCCCTGCGGGCGTGGCGGTGGCGTCGCGGTGTGCAACCGTGGTGCATTGCCAGCCTTGCCCGGACAACCTTCCCGGGTTTGAGGTTGGTCTGCGGTTTGAGAACCGCCGGGCGGCGTAACACGCGTAGCGATGCCGGGCACGAATCGGAATCGTTGCGCGCCCGTGCGGAGCGCGGTGCAGAGAACGATTACCGGGTTGAATGAGGATTTTCACTCACCGGGATTTTTGTGGGTTGATCAGGTTCATCCTGCTTTTTGTGCAATACGCCCGCTTGTCGCTCGTTTGACAAGTGTGGGCGGTCGGTGCGCACAGCCTCAACTGTGGGTTGGAACTTGGATTCGTGCCGAGCGAACGCGGCGCGAGTGCGGCGCGTTGTTGCTCGTGGTTTCCGAGGCGTGATCGGCGTGGAAGAAGGCCGAGTGAGCGTTTGCAACGCGGGGATGATCATCACCACGGCGGCGCGATGTTCCTTTTCACAACAAAATCGCCATGATGGAGCGAACATCGAACGAACATTCATGCCGCGATGTTTGTTTGAAACTCTCACATCGTGATCGCGATGAAGCGAACAGGCACGCCGAGACTTGGCGCGGGGCTGGCGGGGTGTGAGAATCACTTGCAACGACGGCGGTAAAAATCGGTGATGCTGGTCGCTGCGCACCTGAGGCGTGCGTCGATTCATGATGGGACAGAGCGCAACTCGACATGACCCCTACGCATGGGTAATATCTCCACTTGACTTTCCGAGTGCAACACGCTGTAATCCACTTGCCGATCACTGCATTTGGATAGGAACGAACGTCATTCGCTTCCTGAGGTTGATTCGGCGAGGCACGGCGTCGCGAGTCGACGGCACGGCATCGGCGGCGTGAAAGCCGCGAGGTTGAACAAAGCGGGGGAAAGAAACGTACGGGGTCGCGGGGCCGATCGGGAGCGCGGTGTGCTCCCGGGTCCGTTGGTTTCCTCCATTTCCTGTTGAAAGGACGAAGTATGGCCCGTTCATCGAGTTTGGCGAATCTGAGTGTTGAAGAGATCCAGCGTGAACTGAAGCGTCGTCAGCGTGGCGCGACGAAACTGCACCGCAAGCGCGAGAAGCTCCTGCAGAAAGTCGCGGAGCTTGAGAAGCAGATCCTCGCGGCCGGCGGGTCGCTCGGCGGCTCGGGCGGCGGGCGTGGCCCGGGCGGCGGTCGCAAGCGCGCGAAGAACGACTCGACGCTGGTCGAGGCGCTAGCGAAGGTTCTCAAGGGCAAGACGATGGGCGTGACCGAGGTTGCCAGCGCGGTGCGCGAGGCGGGGTACATCTCCAACTCGCCGTCGTTCCGCACGATCGTGAACCAGGCGCTGATCAACCCGAAGAACAAGAGCCTGTTCAAGAAGGTCGCTCGCGGGCAGTACACCGCCGCCTGAGTCGACCGACCTGCGCCGGCATTGACCCACCCGGCGTCCGATCGCATCGTCCGATCACACAAAGAACCAGGCCCGCGGAAAGTTCCGCGGGCCTGTGTGTTTTTGGTCGGTGACTTTCGAGGGGCTTCTTTGTGAAGGGCGGGGGAGCGCGTCAAAGCCCGGGGGAAGGACGCGCGGACGAACGATCGATCAGCGGATCGGCTCGGGCCCGAGGCGCGAGGGCTTGTCGGTCAGGAGGAGCCGGCCCATGTCGGACCGCATGGCCCGCCAGTTGTGATCGAAGGTCATGAACGCGGAGTTCTGGGCCTGATCTTCGGTCTGCTGCAAGGTCGCCATGCCCGGGGCGCTGTTGAAGCGGGCCTCGGTGAGCTGCGCTTCGCTTGCGCTCTGGCAACCGCCCATCGAGAGGGCCATCGCCGCCAGCACACCCATCCCCGCCGCCATGCCCACGCCCATTGCCGGGCTCTGCTTCGATCGACGCGTCATTCGATAACTCCTTGTCTGGACCCCACTTGTAGCGTATTTCACCGGCACCGTCAAGACCCGCCCCCGCGTCGAGTGTCCGTCGATCCCCGGCCGGTGGCTGTGTCTCTTTCCGCAAGTTCACCCACCGGTGATGCACAATCATCGCGAAGTTGGCTGAGCCGCGGGTGTGATTGGTCGTTCAGCACCGATCAGGGGCTGAACATCACGGTGGAGGTTGGCCTGAGGGATGACGGACGTAGGGGATTCTGCCAAGCTTTCGCGGCGGGATCAGGGTTTTCGGCTGATCTCGACCTTGCCTCCGGCGACGTCTTTCAACTGGTAGCCCAGGGCCAGAAGTTCGTCGCGGAGTTCGTCGGAGCGTTTGAAGTCCTTGGCGGCTCGGGCGGCTTTGCGCTCGGCGAGTTTGGCCTCGACGGTGGGGTCGGGGCTGAGCCCGCCCAGGTAGACGCCGATCTCGGTGGCGGTGGCCTTGGGGACTTCGAGCGCCAGTACGCCCAGCACGCGGTCGATGGCGGCGAGGATCGCGGCGTCGGAGGCGGTGGGCTGGGTGATGGTGCCGGCCCAGGAGTTCAGCACGCCCAGAGCGCCGGCGATGTTGAGGTCTTCGTTCATCGCCTGTGCGAACTCGCGCAGCACCGGGGAATCGTCGAGACGCGGTGCGGCGGCAGCGTTCGTGCTTGTGCCTGCGACGGCGGAGATCCGACGCCAGCGTTCGACCATGCGCTGGCTGTCGGTGACGCCCTGCATGGTGAAGTTCGCGTTGGTGCGGTAGTGGGTGCGGATGAGTTCGAGTCGGATTGCGGCCGGCTCGATGCCCTTGGCGAAGAGGTCGCGCGCGGTGTAGAAGTTGCCTTTGCTCTTGCTCATCTTCGCGCCCTCGATGAAGAGGTGGCGCGGGTGGAACCAGGTTCGCGCGAAGAGTTCTCGCCCGGTGTGGCCACAGGTCTGGGCGATCTCGCATTCGTGGTGGGGGAAGACGTTGTCCTCGCCGCCGCTGTGCAGATCGATCTCGCCCAGATCGTCGGCAAGTCGCATGGCGGCCATCACGCTGCACTCGATGTGCCAGCCCGGGTAACCTGCGCCCCAGGGTGAGTCCCACTTCATGATGTGGCTGGGGTCGGCCTTCCAAAGGAGGAAGTCGGCGGGGTGTTTTTTCTGGCCTTGGTTCTCGTCGCTGATCCGCCCGCCGGCGCCGCTGCGGAGGTTGTCCAGCGTGTTGCCGCTGAGTCGCCCGTATGCGGGGAAGGACTGCACGTCGTAATAGACGACCTGTCGCCCGGCGGGGCCCACGGCGTACGCGTGCCCCTTGCTGATCAGCGACTGGATCATCGCGATCATCTGCGGGATGCACTGGGTGGGCCTGGGCATCAGCGTGGGGTCGCTCTGGGCGTCGAGGGCGACCTTCAGGCCCAGGCGCCGGGCGTCTTCGAGGAAGCGCGAGGCGTAGAACTCCGCGATGGTGTAGGGGTTGGTGGGATCGAGATTGGTGTCGGTGCCCGCGGGGAGTTTGCCGCTCTTCTTCGCTTCGAGCAGGCGTTTGCCCGCGACGGCCATGCGGTCTTCGCCGTTCTCGCCGCCCTCGGCGTCGTCGGTCATGTGCCCGACGTCGGTGATGTTCATCACGTGCACGACTTTTCGGCCGGTGGACTTTGCCGGGTCGTTCTGCAGGTCGCAGAGGGGTGATTCGATCCATCGGCGGAGCACATCAGCGGCGAGGAAGGAGCGGAAGTTGCCCACGTGGGCGTCGTCGTAGACGGTCGGGCCGCAGGAATAGAAGGTGACGCGCGAGGGATCGCGCGGGGTGAAGGGTTCGAGTTGGCGGCTGAGTGAGTTGTACAAACGCAGGGGCATAAGGAGCGAAGGGTAGACGGGGGAAAGCACCGTCAGGCCGCCGCGGGGCTGGGGGCCGTGCGATAATCCGTTGGCGTGGTGACCTTTCCGAACAGCCCGAACTTCAGCGTCAGCGACGGATCGGCGGGTGCTTCTGCGCCGGGTGATGGCATGGGCGCGGGGTTGGGTGGTGATTCGCTTCGGGCGACGCCCGATATCGGCGTGATCATCGAATCGCCCCGGCCGCTGGGGCCCGTGGCACTGACCATCTCGTGGGTGGTGATCATCGCGTTGAGCTCGATCGTTTCGATCCCGTTCTTCTTCTCGGTCTTCTGGTGGGTGGATCTGATCATCGCGGGGGTGCTGCTGAGCTTCTGGCTGCTGCTGGTGTGGCACATGGTCATTGAGACGCGGAAGCGGCTGGACTTTGGCACGCTGGGCGTGCGGGTGCGCGTGGGAGAACGGGTTGTTCGTACGGTGATGTACCGCGATGTGAAGGAACTGCTGTACTTCCCGATGAACGTGCGCAGCCACGGCGTGACCATCGGCACCTCGGTGGTGCTGCGCATCAAGCCCGCGAAGGGTTCGGCGATTGCCTTTACCCGGATGAACCCGCTCGCGGCGACGGCGCAGAGCCCGCTGCCGGCGGTGTCGAACTTTGATCCGGTACGCGATCTGATCGCTGGCGCGCAGGCGGAAGCGTTGCATGTGCAACTGCGCACGCAAGGCCGGGCCGACTGGACCAAGCGGCTGAAGTTCGAGGGGGGCAGTCTGACGTACAAACCGATTCTCGGATCTCGGCGCGAGCTGGCCGTGAGTTCGTGCGAAGTGCTGGCAGGGCCTTGGTCCATGACGCTGATGAACCGCGCGACGCAGAAGAAGTTTGCCGAGTTGTCTACCACCGAGGCGAACTGCTGGGCGGGGCTGATTTTGTTGCTGAGGCTGTTCAGCGAAGGGCCGCCGAGGGTGAGCGAGCCGATGCCAGTTCCGTCGGCGTCGGGGCCTGAGAAGCCGCGGAGGGGGACCCGATGAGCGGCGTCTTGAACTCGTCATCGCACATCGAGCCAGCCGCACCCGTGGAGCGCGATCCGGCGGAGATCGGACCGATCATCGGGACGCAGCCGCTGGCGTCGGCGCGTTTGCACGCGTTCACGGCGTTGATGGGATTGGCCGTCGCGTTTGTTTCGGGAGTGCTTCTGCTCACCGCGCCCAGCGCACTCGGTGCGGTCATCGCGGGGTCGGTCTTTGCTTTCGGGCTCTGGTTGCTGTACCGATTCGCCTCGCGCGTCAACGTGCACGCGGACTTTGGCCTCCACGGCATCCGGCTGCGTCGCGGCTCGCGATCGCTCCGCACCATCCTTTACACCGACATCACCGGGTTCGCGTACCACACGCGCATGATGAGATTCGACGAGAACTCTGAGCTGGGTATCCGCATGCGCGTGACGGCGCGGAACGGTCCGGGGTTCATGCTGAAGGCCTCGCGCGTGGCGCCGACGTACCGCGCGACGCTGCCGCCGATGAGTCACTTGGATTACGCGCGCGAGGCCATCGCAGGGGTGATGAGCCGGGCGATGTACGAGGAGTACGCGCGGACGGGCACGGTGGCGTGGACATCGCGTCTGCGGTTTGAGAAGTTTGAGCTGGTGTATAAACCCATGTTTGGCCGCGAGAAACGGATCGCCATCGCGCACGCGGTGGCGGTGCGTGAAGAAGATCGTCCGATCCAGATTGTCGAGAATCTCAAACCGCGGACGGGGCTTTTCTGCCGTGTGTCCGAGCGTCACCCGCGCTTGTGGTCGGGGATGGCCCTGTTGGTGCGTCTGCAGGTCGAGTTGTTGCAGACACGGAAGATGACGGAAGCACCGAAGGAACCGACCGGTTGAGTGGTACCGACGCACGGCGAAGGCGGGGCACTGTGATGAAGATCCGCCGAGCGGATAGTCAGGCACAGGTGCGTGTCTGCGCGTGGAGAGTTCGGCTTCAAGCGGTTACATCTCCGTCGCCAGTCGGCACATCATCTCCACACCCAGCCCGAGCGCATCGTCGTTGAAGTCAAAGTCCGGCTGGTGCAGCGTCGGGTAGCTCTCGCGATCTTCGGGCTTCAGCCCCAGGCAGAAGAAGACCGCCGGCACGCGTTGGGCGTAGTACGAGAAATCCTCGCCGCCCATCGTGGGGTTCGGCACGAGCCCGGCGCGCTGATCGCCCAGTGCGGCCTTTGCCAGTTTGAAGAACCGATCGGTCAGGGCCGGGTCGTTGAAGGTCACCGGGTAGCCGGTGTTGATTTCGACCTCCGCGGTGCAGCCCAGGGCCTTAGCGGTGTTTTCAATGATCTCACGAACGCGGGCACGGGCGGTTGCGCGGACCGGCTCGCTGAGCGCGCGGATCGTGCCGATGAAGCTCGCCTGCTGCGGGATGATGTTCGTCGCGGTGCCCGCTTCGATCTTGCCGATGGTCACAACGCACGCGTCCAGGGGCGAGATGTTCCGGCTCACCACGCTCTGCAGCGCGACGATGCAGTGCGCCGCCGCGACGATCGTGTCGCGTGAATAGTGCGGGTAGGCCCCGTGCGATTGCACGCCCTTGATGACCACGCGGATCTCGTCGGTGCTCGCCAGCAGCGGGCCGGGACGCGTGGCGACGTGCCCGAGGGTCAGGTCGGGCCAGCCGTGGAGCCCGAAGGCCATTTCCGCGGGCGGACCGATGAGCGTGCCGTCGAGCGCACCGTCTTTGCAGAGTCGATCGGCCCCGCCGCCGCCTTCTTCTGCGGGTTGGAACATGAGGATCACCGGCCTGGGCCTGCGCATCGTCTGGAGCACCCGCGCCGCGCCGAGAAGAATCGTCGTGTGCCCGTCGTGTCCGCAGGCGTGCATCAGACCCGGGGTGCAACTGGCATAGTCCAGACCCGTCTGCTCGAGAATCGGCAGCGCGTCGATATCCGCTCGCAAAGCCACGGCCTTCTTCGACTCTCCGCCCGGCTCCGTCGCGGGGAGAAAGCCCACCACGCCGGTGCCGCCGGCAAGGTCGGCCTTGTGCGCGATGTTCAATCGCGTCAGCTCGGTGCGGATAACACCGCTCGTGCGCCGCTCTTGATATCCAAGCTCCGGATGTCGGTGCAGGTCGTGACGAATCTCCCGCAGGGTGGGGAGTTCACGCGAGATGGCCGCTCGAAGATCCGCGGAGGTCATGGTGTGAGTCTACACCCCCCGTCAAGCCCCGGACTTGGCGGTTGAGCGCTTCAACCCACCGAAACGGTGGCGAGCGCCGCGCGACGGGCCGCGATGAGGATCGACCCGAAGGGCACCCACCAGATCAGGTCGTTGGTCACGATCGTCCACCAGAACTCGGTCGGAAAGTTTTTCATGACGAACGCGGAGTACACATAGCCGATGGGCCCGAAGATTTTCCCCAGCAGCCCGACCAGCACGATGGGCCAGTGCCTCAGCGGGTTGGTCGCGGCGACGATGTACCCCACGCCGTAGACGCCCACGATCATCCCCACGCATTGCCAGATCGCCAGCCCCACGTCGTTGGGCATCATCTCCGCCTGAACACCCGCGAGATCGAAAGCCAGCCGTGGAGAGAGAATCACCACCGCGCCCCACACCAGGTTGTACACACCCGCGATGATCAGACAATACGGCATCCACGCGCGGGTCATCGCCAATGTTGCGGTCATGCAGTTCCTTGTCGCTGGACTTCGGTCCTTTCAACTGGGGCAAAGCGATCTTACAAGGTTCCTGCCCCGTTGCCTAGGCCGGCCGCTCACCTTTCCCCGTCTCCATGCGTCAAACACCCTCGAACACCCCGGGATAACCACCCAACTTCCCCAAACTCACCCGGGTGGGCGGCTGCCCGCCGGCGGGTTCAGCTTCGGATCGCCCGGTGGCACGTCCTTGGGCCGGCGCCGCTCTTCGTCTTCCTTCAACCACCGTTCGCGCTCGGCCACATCCAGCCTCTTCGACAACAACCAGTCCACCGCCTCGGGCAGCACGTGCCCGACCACCAGCGTGTGCCCCCAACCCTTGCACAGTTTGGACTCCACCGAATAGCCGCGTTGCTTTGAAGTCTCCGCCGCGTTCATCAGAGCGCTCGCCCGCGCGATCGGATCCAGCTCCGCCCCCACCACCAGCATCGGCGCTACCGGCTTGGTCAAAGGCCTCTGCGGCCCGCCGGCGATGCACACCACCGCCGCGATCGACTTCAACTCGGCACGCGCGAAGACCGCCGCCGTGCCCGCACCCATCGAATGTCCGATGACATACACGCGCGACCGATCGATCTCGTACAAACGCTCGGCCTCATCCACCAGCCCCCGCAGCGCCGCCACGTTGCCCATCAACATATCCGCCCGAGGCGAGACGACCACCAACCGCTTCGCCTCCGCAAGTTCAAGAATGACGCCCGCACCGTACGCGTCGGGGAACATGTTCTCATCACCGCCCACGCCGTGCAGCGCGATCACCAGCGCGGGCTTTTCGTTTTCCGCGCCCTTCTTTTCAACGGCCGATTTGAGTGAAGGCCCATACCACCGCACCGGCAGCACCATCTGCCCCATCTCCAGCGCACACCACCAAGACCCGACCCGCAGTGGGTAGGGGTCAATGCCCACTCTCAACGACGCGAGTTCCTGTTCGAGTTGTGCCGCGTGCAAAGACGGGTCGAGCAGAAACTCGGCGCTGTTGGCGGGCGATGGGTCGTCCGCGAGGATCGAGCAGCGCGAGCGGAAGATCGAGATCGCTTTCTTCAGGCTGGGCTTGGCGTTCTCCTCGACCTCTTCGGAAGCCTTCACCAGCCGGGCACGCACGATCGAGGGCATCTCGCGCACGACCGCGAACTTCCCGGCGGGGTGCAACGACTGACCGTCAAACCCCACCGCCACCGCGATTGTCGTTGAGTTGCCCAGCAGGTCGTCGCGCTCGAACTTGACCGTCACGTCCAGCACACCGCGCTGAACGAACGCCTCAACCTCCTCGGGCTTCAGCGCACAGCGCTGGTTCATCGCGAAGTCGCCGTTCAGGCCCGTCAGCAGGACATGAATCTCGGGCTTCTCGCCCAGGGCACTCTTTCGCACGTCGGGCGCGACTTCGTACAGCGATGTGAAGCGCAGATTGACGCCACCCTCACCCGCCTTCAACGGCCCGCCGTCGGCGGCCCGCGCTTCGAGGTTGACAACCATCGGCTCGGCCGTGAGCTTCAGCGACCGCGCCGCGATGTACGCGGGGATCGGCTTGGTTCCGTCGAGGCCGTCCTCGAGTTCGTGCAAGCGAGCGATGGCCTTGCCGAACTGACCGCCGAAGAAGAGCATCGTTAGATCGTCGAACCCCTTGTTCGCCGGGCCCGGGTCGGCCGGGCGGGCGTGCTTCATCGTCCGCTCGAAGCTCAGGTACGCGAGCGCCAAGTCCGCGCGCGTCGCCGCGATCGGGGCCTTGAACACGCTGCCCGCGGCATCATTCTCCGGCTTCGGCAACTGCGCCGCCGACGGCGTTGCCGGCGCCACCACCGGCCCGGGCTCAACCGCCCATACGCCTCCACCGCCGCCCGCGATCGCGGACAACATCAACACCGCCGCCAACCCCAGACGCCCGCTCAGCCGCCGCCGCAACACTCCGCAAGCGCACGCACCCATCCGCGGCCTCCTTCCACCCAAGCCCCAACACACCAACCCCAGTTGCTCGCCAAAAACCCGCTCCGCACCTCATTGGTTCACCGGGCAATCGGGACTCGGGAACAGGCAATCGCAGAAAGAAAAACCACACAAGCAGCCGTTCACACAATCAACGCCCACCACACCCGCGCACTTCTGCGATTGCCGATTGCCGATTCCCCATTCCCCCACCGCCTTCGCGTCTGCGTTCAAATCCCAGTCTTGATGTGCCCTGCGGCCATGTGCAATGTGCAATGTGCTATGTGCCATGTGCCATCTGCGATGTGCACCGTGCTCACTTCCCCTGCGCAACCTGCCCGCCCGGCACGGCCACCTTTGTCTTGTACGTCGCGCCGAACTTCGCGGCACTCGTCACCGGCCAAATCGCCAGCGCGATCACACCCACCACCGACAGCACACCCGCCAACCAGCGCCCGGTCACGGGCACCTGCGTGATCGGGTTGCTCGTTCTCGCCGCCATGTCGGGGCTTTCCAGCAGCGGGTACGCCGCCAGACGCAGGTAATAGAACGCGGCAATAGCGCTGTTCAAGCCGAGGATGACCACGAGCCCGATGTGCCCGCCGCTGATCCCGGCCGAGAAGAGCGGCAGCTTCCCAAAGAACCCAAGCAGCGGCGGCAGGCCCAGCAGGCTCGCCGAGCAGATCACCATGGTCCAGCCCATCATCGGGTTGGTGGCGCACATGCCGCGGAGATCCTCGATCCGGTCGGCCTCGCTGTGGGTGCCGTCGCGGTTCTGCCGCTGCATCGCCGCGACGACCGCGAAGGTGCCGACGTTCGTGACGCCGTAGACGAGCAGATAGAACAAGACCGCGGCGATGCCCGAGCTGGCGAAATCATCACCCTTGCCCGGCCCGGCGATGACACCCACGAGCATGTACCCCGAGTGGGCAATCGACGAATACGCCAGCGTGCGCTTGACCGAAGTCTGCAAGAGCGCCAGCACGTTGCCCACCGTCATGGTCACAACCGCCATGACCCACAGCACCGCGTGCACGGGCATGGGCAGCGCGCCCGAGGGATAATCAGACGAGGGCAGCCAACCAACGGTGCTCAACAGCAGGATGATCGTCGCGAACCCGGCGCTCTTGGGCACGAAGGCCAGGAAGGCCGACACGCTCGCCGAGGCGCCCTGATAGACGTCGGGCGTGTAGAAGTGCATCGGCACGGCGGCGATCTTGAACGACACGCCCACCACCGCGAGGATCAGCCCCACGATGCCGATGGTGTTCAGCCCGCCCGCGGCGATCTGCGCCGCGAAGGCCGAGTGGATCTGCACGAGGTTCGTTGCGCCGGTTGCGCCGTAGATCAGCGCGAAGCCGTAGAGGAAGGTCGCCGCACCGAGCGCACCCAAGAAGAAGTACTTCACGCCCGCTTCCATCGAGGCGTTCTTCGATGTCGAAGTCGCCACCATGATGTACGTCGGAAGCGAGACCAACTCCAGCGCCAGGAAGAGCCAGACCAGATCATCGGCCCCGAAGCACAGCATCAGCCCCGTCAGCGAGAACATGAAGAAGGCGTAGAACTCGCCGCGGGTGGCGCGGATCGCGTCGAAGACGGTCTTGCCGCGGGCCACTTCGGCCTCGTACGCGCGGTCCGCGATGCCCGCCACCATCAGCAGCAACAGCAGCCCCACCACGCAGGTGACGATCTTGCCGTACATCGCCATGTGCGGCAGCGCGTGCCCGCTCGCCGCGGTGGTTGAATACGCCAGCAGCCCCGCGGCGATCAACGCCGCGGCACAGATCGACCACGACAACCGACGGACGGCCGCACTGGCGCTCTGCCCGGTGATCATCACCACGCACGCCGCCGTCAGCAGCGTGATCTCAGGCCAAAGACTCTGGAGCTTCTCGATCACTTGCCGGTCTCCGTGAAGTCGCCAGTGCTCTTGGCGGGTTCAGCTTGCTTCTTCTCACCCTCGCCGCCCGTCCCGCCCTCTGCGCCCTTGCCGGGGAACTGATTCTTCAAATAGATCGCGCGATCCTCGGCCGGCAAACCCTTCAGCTCGCGCAGCTCCGCGCGGGCCTTGCTCGTCAACCGCACGTGATCGTTCACCGACGGCTCCAGCACCTGCATCAGCGGCTTCGGATACACGCCAAGCCCCAGACACAACACCGCCAGAGGCAGCAGCGTCACGATCTCACGACCGGTCAGATCCGCGGGCAGCGCACCCTCGTGATGCCCGCCAGCATGCGCACCTGCGTGCCCATTGGCCCCGTGCGCGTCGTCATGGTGCGGCTCCTTCAACGGGCCCCACACCACCTTGCCCACCATGTACAGAATGTAAATCGCGCCGATGATCATCCCCACGCCCGCCAGCACCGCGTACTTCCAACCCAGGTTCCCGCCCGTCAGGCCCGAAAGCTCCTTCGTCGGCTCCGCCTGGTACGCACCCATCACGCACAGGAACTCCGACACAAACCCGTTCAACCCGGGCAGCCCCACCGAGGCCATCGAGAAGAAGACCATGAACGTCGCCCAGATCGGCATCCGCTTCGCCAGCCCGCCGATCTCGTGCATGCTCCGCGTGTGGTAGCGCTCGTACATGAACCCGATGCACAAGAACAGCGCACCGGTCGACAACCCGTGGTTGATCATGTACAGCAGCGAGCCCTGCAGGCCCGCCGCGTTCATCGCAAACATCCCCAGCATGCAGAACCCAAGGTGCGCAACCGACGAGTACGCAACCAGTTTCTTCACGTCCGTCTGCACCCAGCAGATCAACCCGCCCACAAGAATCCCCGCCACCGCCAGCCCCGCAACCACCGGGGCATACTCAACCGCCGCCATCGGCGTGAACCCGATCCCGAAAGTGTAAATCGCGAACGTGCCCAGCTTCAGCAGCACGCCCGCCAGCACCACCGAACCCGCCGTGGGCGCTTCCGTGTGCGCCAGGGGCAGCCACGTGTGCAGCGGGAACAAAGGCACCTTCACCGCGAAGCCCAGCATCATCGCCAGGAAGACCCACGACTGCGCACTCAGCGGCATCTGCTGCGCCGTCTTCATGAGCGTCGGAATATCGAACGTCCACGCGCTGACCTTCGCCAACGCACCGGCCGATTCGCTCGCCCCGGTCGCGGCGTTCACCACACTGGCAACCACCGGCGCCGCGCTCATCTGCGTCGCGTGGAACCACGCCACATACACCAGCCCCGCCAGCGCGATGATCGACCCCGTGAACGTGTACAGGAAGAACTTGATCGCCGCGGCCTTGCGGTTCGTGCTGCCGAAGAGGCTGATCAGCACGAACATCGGCACCAGCGTGAACTCAAAGCAGATGTAGAAGATCACCAGGTCCTGGCTCATGAACACGCCGTACATCGCCGCCTGCAGAACCAGCAGCCAGCCGTAGTACGTCCGCACCCGCTGCGTGATGGCCGTCCACGACCCCAGCACACACAGAGGCCCCAGCAGCGCCGTCAGCAGCACCAGCGCCAGGCTCACCCCATCCACCCGCAGATTCAGCGCGATCCCCAGATCGGGCAGCCACGCGCCGTACCGCTCTTCCAGCCTTTGCGTGCCCGCGGCCGTCCAGTTGACGCTCGTCAGCACCGAACCCGCCGGCACCATCGCCGCCAGCGTCCCGAACAGCGCAACCCACGGCACCTGCCTCTTGGAAACCAGCGGCACCAAGGCGGCGGCCACAAGCGGGATGATCATCAGCGATAACAGCATGGTCCCTCGTTCGTTCAACGCTTCCGAAACCGATCAAATCCAACCAACCCGTCCCGTGCCACCGATCGTCCACCGGGCGATCGGTGCTCTTCAACACCCACCCATCAGATCATCACCAGCACCGCCAGCAACAAAACCAGCCCCACACCCACCGCCATCCCCGCCGCGTACCGGTGCATCACGCCCGACTGGCTGCTCCGCAAGCTGTGCCCCGTAAACACAGGCACCGCGCCCGCCAGATTCACCAGCCCGTCCACGAACAACTTGTCGATGATGTGGAAGATGTGCCCAAGCACCAGCAAGGGCACCCGAATCAGGAAGTTGTAAATCTCATCGACATACCACTTCCGCTGCGCGTGCGGCGCCAGCGTGCCGAAGATCGGCGCCTTGAGCATCTTCTCCGCCAGCGGGCTCGTCGCCGCCTGCGTCCGCCCCTGCTTGTGCAGCAGGAACGCAACCCCGATCCCAATCAGCCCCAGCACGCCCGAGACGTAGTACATCACCTTGTGCGGGTCCTGACCAAGGAACGTCCCCAGTTCCTCGTCCTTCGCGCTCTTCTCACCCGCCGAGGCGTGCGCGGCGTCGGCGACCTTCTCGTCCGTGGGGGCCGTGTGCCCCGCCGCCGCGTGATCGCCGTGGTGCTCGCCCGGCGCAACAAACTTCGCCGACGACCGCGCCATCATGTGCCCCGCCCACCCATGCTCGTCCTTGTTCACAAAGTACAAACCCGCCGCCGCGATCGAAGCCACGGCCAGCACAGCCAGCACAAAGTTGATCGCCCACCCCGGCGCGTGCGGATGAAACTCCCCGCCGTGCCCATGACCGTGCCCATCATGCCCGTGACCATGACCCTTGTCATGCGCCGGAGCGTGCGCCGCACCATGACCGTGCCCATGATCACCGTGCCCATGCCCGTGATCGTCCGCACCGTGGTGCTCATCACCCGGCTCATACTGCACCGGCCCGACAAAGACCCGGAAGAAGACCCGGAACGTGTAGTACGCCGTGAGCAGCGCCGTCAGCAGCAGCAGCCAGCCGACCAGCGACGAGCCGATGATCTTCGTATCGGGCGTGACGAACGCCTGCGCCAGGATCATGTCCTTGCTGAAGAACCCCGCCGTGAAGGCGAACCCCGCCAGGTTCAAGCACCCGATGAGCATCGCCACGCCCACGATGCCCCAGCCCTTCATCCACATCACGCCGCTGAGCTTCCGCAGATCAAGCTGCCCCGCGAACCCGTGCATCACGGCGCCGCAGCAGAGGAAGAGCGTCGCCTTGAAGAACGCGTGCGTCAGCACGTGGAACGTCGCGCCCGTCGTCGTCAGCACACCCAGCCCCGCGAACATGAACCCAAGCTGCGAGATCGTGGAGTACCCCATGATCCGCTTGATGTCGAACTGCGCCATCGCGATCGTCGCGGCCCAGAAGGCCGTGATCGCACCCGCCCACGCCACGCCCGACAGCACCAGCAGATTCGGGTCCACGGTGTAGAGCGGGAACATGCGCGCGATGAGGTACACACCCGCCGTGACCATCGTCGCCGCGTGGATCAGCGCGCTGACCGGCGTCGGGCCTTCCATCGCGTCGGGCAACCACACATAAAAGAACAACTGCGCCGACTTACCGAACGCACCGGCCGTCAGCAGCGCCGGGATCACGATCCCCGACCAGTGCCCCTGCAGCGCGATCCCCGAACTTGTATACCCCGTGCTGATGGCCTTGAAGATCTCTTTGTACTCGATGGTCCCGAAGACCGCGAAGGTCGTCAGCAGGCCCATCAGCAGACCAAGGTCGCCGATGCGGTTGACCACGAAGGCCTTCTTCGCCGCGTCCACCGCCACCGGCTTCTGATAGAAGTACCCGATCAGCAGGTACGAACACAGACCCACGCCTTCCCACCCGAGGAACAGCATCAGCAGGTTGTCCCCCATCACCAGGCACGCCATGCTGAAGACGAAGAGGCTGAACGCCGTGAAGAACCGGTTATACCCGGGCCCGACATCATGGCTCATGTACTCGCTGGCGTAGAGCGCAATCAGCGCTCCCAGCCCCGTCACGAACAGCATCCAATAGCACGTGAGTTGATCGATATACAGCGAGAAGTTGCCCGCGAAGCTCTGCCCGACGCCGTTCCCCCACGAGAAGCTGATCCACTCGTACCCGAAGCTCACATGCGCCCCGGGGGTCGCGCTGACCTGCTGCCACACGCTCACCGTCACCCCGAAGGCCGTCGCGAGGCTCGCAACCGTGATCCACGCCGGCAGCTTGCTCTTGACCTTGAAGACCGCGCACAGCGTGATCAGCACCACGCTCAACAGCGGCAAGAGCGGGATCAGCAGCGCCAGCGGGCCCATCTTCGTCGGCTCCGCGCCAAGCTGGTGTGCGCTCGCCGCCCCACCCGCCAACGCCGCATCCGAGGCGCCCATGGTCGCCAAACTCAGCAGGCTCATCACCGTGTCCACAAGCTGCATCAGCTGCTCCGCCGCAAGTACTTCAATCCCGATTCAACCTTCAACACACCAACTCACCCGTGCCACCGATCGTCCGAAGGACGATCGGTGCCGGCTTTCACCCCTTCAGTTCCTTCCACGCCGTCCCGTCCAGCGTTTCCTTCCGCCGGAACAGCAGCACCACCAGCGCCAGAGCCAGCGCCGCTTCCGCCGCCGCCACCGTCAGCACGAAGATCACAAAGCTCTCACCCGAGTGGTTCATGTGGAACCGCCCGAAGGCGATCAGCGCGATCCCCGCCGCCTGGAACATCAGCTCCGTGCACAGGAACATGACAATCAGGTTCCGACGCGTCAGGAACCCGATCAGCCCGATGACAAACATCGCCGCCGACACCACCAAATAGTGCATCAGCGTCGCACCCGCGAAGGCCGGCATCCCGCCCAGCATTCCCGCTCCCTCGGCCGAACTCACCGCCAGATCCATCGGGTTCATCGCGTCCCTCCTGCCGGTTGATCGGCCGCACCCACAGGCTCCCCACCCACGCTCGGCGGCACAAACTCCGCCTCCTCACCCAGGTGCACCCCAAGGTCCGTGTGCTGCTTCAACCTCGCCGCCGCCTCCGCCTTGGCGCTCTCGTCCATCTCCACCTTCTTCCGCGCCAAGACCACCGCACCCAGCATCGCCATCAGCAGGATCACACCCGCGATCTCGATCGCGCCCGGGTGCCCATCAATCAAGTTAAACGCCACACCCTCCGTTCCCGTCAGCTCCAAGCCCTTGGGCCAGGACGTCTCCGGAATCACCCGCAGATCACCCTTCGCGTTCTTCACCACCACCCACCCGCCGCCGGCCTCACCCGCCCCCATCGCCGCCGACGTCCTCACCGCGTACGCCGGCTCACCCTTCGCCGTCCGCGGCATCATCCCCACCCACTGCTCCGCACGAATCCGATTCTCCGACACGAGCTTGTCGCGAACCTGATCGCTCGCAATCGCCAGCGACTCGTCCTTCGCCAGCAGCGCCTTCCCATCCGCGTCCTTCGCCTCGCGAAGAACCTTCTCAATCTTCTTCGGCATCAGCGCCAGCGGCTTATCCGCCGTCATCAACGCCGTATTCGCTGTCAACTTCGCCTCACCCTTCCCCGCCCCACCCGTCACACCCGTCGCCATCGCCGTCGTCAGCGCACCGAGAATGATGAACCCCGCGATCGTCGCCAGCACCGGCTCCCGGCTCACCCGGTCGTACTCGTTCATCGCCTCAACCGCGTCCGCCGTCGGTCCTTCCGTCGCCAGCATGATCACAAACAAATACGTGATCAGAATCGCCCCGGCGTACACGATCACCAGCGCAAAGGCCAGAAACTCCGCCGACAACAGCAGGTACAACCCGCACGAAGCCAGAATCGTCAGCACGAAGTACAACGCCGCGTACACCGGCCTCGGATGCGAGATCACCCGCAGCGCCGCCCCAAGGGCGATTACCGAGAAAATGTAAAAGTGGTAGTTCGGTATCGCCCCGGGGTTCTTCAGCCCCAGCCCGAGCAACACCGCCCCCAACGCCGCCGCAGCGACGATCGCCCCAACCACAAACGCACTCACCCGAGGCCGCGGCAGCGCAAGCGCCACCCCAACCGCGCCAAGCGCACACC
>JACVCS010000065.1 GCA_016741915.1 Phycisphaerales bacterium
CGCCCCGCTCCGGGGTGACCCGCCCGCTCATGGCCGGCGGCTTGGCGATGCTCGGCGCACGCACCAGCTACGTCGGCTGCGTTGGACAAGAGAATACCCATAGCCAGCTCCACCCGCTGTACGACGACCTTCGTCAACGCTGCGAGAAGACCGGCGGCAAAGTCGTGCCCATCGCCCCGCCCGCCCACACCGCCGCCCTTGAGTTCGACGACGGCAAGATCATGCAGGGCAACCCGCTGAATCTCTACCGCGCCACGTGGCAGGGCGTGAAGAGCGCGCTGGGCGAACACGCCGTCCAAACGATGGTCGAGAACTGCGACCTCTTGGGCATCGTCAACTGGGTGATGATGCCGGGCGTGGGCGGGCAGGGCGGCATCTGGGAAGGTCTGACGAACCAGGTCCTGCCCAAACTGAAATCGAGCGAGCCGAAGCACATTTTTATTGATCTGTGCGACCCCGCAAAGCGAACCGACGCTGACGTGTCAACGGCGCTGACGCAGTTGCAAGCGATGAACGCGGTGAAGAACGCCGCGGGCGTGCACAGTGCCAAGGTCACACTGGGGTTGAACCTCGCCGAGGCGCAGCGCATCGATGCTGTCTGCGGCGCGAAGGGCTTCGCTGGTGCGGGGGACCAACCCACAGGCGAGCAGGTGCGCCTCGCATCGCACCGCATCCGTGAGAAACTGGGCCTGCACTGCGTCGTGATCCATCCGCGCGAAGGGGCCGGGGCAACCATTGAGAACGGACAGAGCGCCTGGTTCGACGGCCCTCTCTGCGAGAAACCCAAGCTCTCCACCGGCGCGGGCGATCACTTCAACTCGGGGTTCGCGCTGGCGCTCGCGATGAACCTCCCGGCCGATGAATGCCTCGCGATAGGTACGAGCGTCAGCGGGCTCTACGTCCGCGAAGCCCAGAGCCCCACGCGTCCACGCCTCATCGAGTTTGCACGTTCGCTCGCGCAAAGTTGAACGCTCGGCTTCATCGAAGGTGGCTCCACGATTCCACGCAGGTTCACCGCCGCTCGTTCCGCGCGCCGCGCTCTCGCGGCTCCTGCCGTCGATTGCCCGAAGGCCCGCCGCGACCGCGCGTCTGCACGGTCTCGGGCAACTGGTTCTTATCCAGCTCGATGATCGAGAACCAATCACCCTCGTAGATCACCCGCCCGCGTGCCTGTTCACGTCTCGGCCCCAGCCCGGGCATCTCCTCGCGATCATCATCAAACCGCGGCGGCGGGCCATCCATCATCCCGGGCGGCCCGCCCATGCCCGGTCCACCACCCGGACCCATCCCGGGTCCCATCCCACGTCCCATACCTTCGCGGCCACGTGTTTCGGTGATGAGCAGCACGCGGTCGAACTTCTCCGCCTGTGCGCGGGTGATGGGTTGTTGACGCGCGAACGTGCCGAAGGTCAGACCGGCCCAGAACTCCAGCCCGTGACGCGCAACGACAAGCGTCCGCCCTCGCTCCGCTTCGGGAACAAATCGCTTCATCTCGCGCAGCTCCGCAACCTTGTCCTCGTCCGTGAGTGAACGCCCCGGCGTGTGCTGCTCACCGCTCTTGACACCGCTCAGGGCGAGCATCACCCCTGCAAGCACGGCCACACCGCGCGACGCCAAGCCGATCAGCCCGGTCCGCAGCGACATCCATCCCGCAACAGCAAACGCCAGCGGCACAGGGGTCATGATCGAAATCCGCTGGAAGTACTCATTGTTCAACAGAGGCGAGCAGACCGCCATCGCCGCGAGCGCGCAGCCGCAGCAGACGGCGAATCGCGCCGGTTGATGCCGAGGCCCAGCGCGAGTGAGAAGCATCGAACCGATGATGATCAGACCGGCGATGTGCGTCACGAGTACGAGCGCAAGCGTCGAACCGCCCTCAGACCCACCCGGACCAGCCCCGCCCATACCGGGCGGTCCACCCATGCCGGGCGGGCCGAACATCCCCGGTGCTCCGCCCATCGGCGGGTTCGACGCGCTCCGCATGCCCTGCCAGACCGGATCGGTGAATAGTTTCGCCGGCGCACTGAGAATCGCGTTGGCTTTGTTCTGCCCTCCCAAGAGGAACATCGCACCAATCAAACCCGCCGCGATGACCAAGCCGCCGATCACCGAGAGCAGCACGCTGCGAAGACGCAGCCGACCGGCGAGGGCCAGATCCGCCGCGAAACACGCCAGCACCGCACCAGCGCACACGACTCCCGCACCGAACGTGCCCGAGTGTGTCAACCCCGCGAGGATCAGCCACGCCACTGGCTGAATCCACCCACGCCAGCGCTCCGGGCTCCTCAGCGCGCCGCTCATGCTCCAGACCATCATCGCCACGAAGACCAACCCCAGCGACTGCTTCTGGAAGTCCCCAACCATCCGCAAGATCGGCGTCGACAGCACCACGATGAGCGCCGGCGCGATCAAGAGCACCGCCCGCGCGGGCGAGTGCCCCTCGCGACGCATCCACGCCGCCCCGCACATCACCACCGCAATGGCCATCCACGGCTGCAGCACGCTATCCAAAAGCCTCGACGCGAGAATCAACGCGTCCTCAAGCCCCAGACTCGTCGTCAGCAGAAAGACCTTCGCCAGCCCGGCGTTCAGCCAGAAGAAAATCGGCAGATCACTGAGATACAGCGACCCCGTCTCCAACAAGAACCGTGCCTGCAACGGGTAATACCCCGCGTCCATCCCCGCGGGGAACGTCCCCGCCATGTTCATCCGCAGCCGAACCGCCGTCGCAATTGCCACCACCGGCAACGCAACACCCCACACCACGATCCTCCACGCCCTTGATCGCCCCGCGTCGGACGATCCCGCTTCCACGCTCTCGGCCCGGTGATTCATGCAGAGCAAACGCACCACGCACGCCCATATTGCTGCCTGCACAGACCCCAAACCCGTCCGCACGCCTCAGCCCGGTTCAGGCGAATACGCTGGGACATGACCAGCCCCGCCTCGTCGAACCACGCCACCTCAAGCACCGCCCACGCCCAGCTTTTCAGCCGCCTGGGCCTTGATCGCTCACCCCGGGTCTCGATGACCGCGCAGTCCGGCCCGCTCTGGATCGCCAGCGAGAACCCCACCACCGCAGGCACCCTCGCGTGGGTGAAACTCGACACCGCCGCAGACTACGAACGCCAGGCCACCGAAGCCGTCGAGAGCTTCAAGCGTTGGCGCAGCATTCCCGCCCCCGCCCGCGGCCTCGTCGTCCGCGCCATCGGCGACGCCTTCCGCACGCACAAGCACGACCTGGGCGAGCTCGTCTCCCTCGAAGTCGGCAAGATCCGTTCCGAAGGTCAGGGCGAGATTCAAGAGATCGTCGACATCGCCGACTTCGCCGTTGGTCTGTCGAGGCAACTTCCGGGCCTCACACTCCCCAGCGAGCGCGCCGGGCACCGCCTGATCGAGCAGTGGCTGCCGCTGGGCGTGGTGGGCGTCATCAGCGCGTTCAACTTTCCCGCCGCGGTCTGGGCGTGGAACGCCTGCCTCGCCGCCGTCGCGGGCGATGTCACGCTCTGGAAGCCTTCGCTGCTTGCGCCGCTCACCGCCATCGCCTGCAACCGCATCGCCGACGAGGTCGCAACTTCGATGGGCCATCCGGGCGTCTTCCGCCTGATCATCGGCACCGACACGGAAGTCGGCGAAAGCATGATCGCCGACAAGCGCCTGCCGTTGATCAGCGCCACGGGCTCGTGCCGAATGGGCAAGCGCGTCGGCGCGGTCGTCGCCCAGCGTCTGGGCCGCTCGCTGCTCGAACTCGGCGGCAACAACGCCTGCATCGTCCACAAAGACGCCGACCTCGATCTCACCCTCCCCGCGATCGTCTTCGGTGCCGTCGGCACCGCCGGTCAGCGCTGCACCACCACCCGCCGCCTGATCATCCACGAGTCCATCGCCGACACCTTCGTGCAGCGCCTTACCAAGGCCTATCAATCGCTCGAAAGCCGCATCGGCGATCCGCTGAAAGACGGCACGCTCATCGGCCCGCTCGTCAACGCCAAAGCCGTGGAACAGTTCGAGCACGCGGTGGCGCAGGCCAAGGCCCAGGGCGCACAGATCCTCGCCGGCGGCTCACGCGCCGAGCGCTCCGATATCCGCGGGCACTTCGTCCGCCCCACACTCATCAAGGCCCCCGCCAGCAACACACTCCCCATCGCCCTCGAAGAGACCTTCGCCCCGATCCTCTACGTCTTCACCTACCGCGAACTCGACGAGGCCATCGCCATGCAGAACAGCGTCGATCAGGGCCTCTCCTCCTCCGTCTTTACCGAGTCCGTCCGCGTCAGCGAACGCTTCCTCCACCCCGACGGCAGCGGCAGCGACTGCGGCATCGCCAACGTCAACTGCGGCACCAGCGGCGCCGAAATCGGCGGCGCCTTCGGCGGTGAAAAAGAAACCGGCGGCGGCCGCGAGAGCGGCAGCGACTCCTGGAAAGCCTACATGCGACGTCAGACCTGCACCATCAACTTCTCGGGCAAGCTCGAACTCGCCCAAGGCATCCGCTTCGAATAACGCCAACCTTCGCATCATCCGAAATACCCGCCGGTCCCCGGCTCAGGCGGCAGCGGGATCGCCCGCCCGAACCCGCCCGAGTAGTTGCGACGAATCCCGTGAAAGACCAGCCGAAGGGTTGTGAACATCCGCGACATCCACCCCTCGCGCTCGACAGTTTCCACCAGGGCCTTGCCAGACGAGTTGCTCACCACGTCCACGTGCGTGAGCAGCACCTGCACACCGTCCTGAATCCAACCCTGCATCACCGCGTTCAGATCGTGCAGCGGCACGCTCGAACCCGCCGAGCGAATCACCAGCACCGAGTCGATCCCCTGCCGCCGCAGATACAACCCCGACGGAAAATCCTGCGGAAAGACAATCCAGCGATTGTCGAATGTCAGCGGCTTGGGCACGATCGAATCAGGCCCGCCCAGCCGATCACTGTCAATCAAGAACGCCGGCGGCGACGCGTCCGACAGCCGCATCGCCCGGAGCGCGGCACCCGCCATCCGCAGCGACTCCACCAACGAACGGATCGGGATCACGTCCGCGCCGGGACCGGTGGTGCAGTTGAACATCGGCACCGGGCGAAACCCATGCCGCGCGGCCTCAAGCCCCGCGAAAATCGAACTCGCCCCGGGGAGATCGAACACCAGCGCCGTTCGTCTTCCACCGCTCCGACCGATCAACTCGGGCACCTGCTGCCTCAGACGCTCGATGAGCGCCGGGTCGTGCACGTTGTACCGCTCAGAACTCATCGACTCGGTCATCTGCAGAAAAAGCACGGGCTTCGCCCACGCCGACCAGATCGACCCGTGCGGCGCCCACGTTTCAAAGATCACCTCGGGCGTAATCAGGTCCACCCCGCTTTCGATCAACGCCGCGCCATCGTCCGCGGCTGAGTGCGTTTTCTTCTCCGCTGGCTGAACGCCGTAGGGGTTGCTGAAACCAGCGTTCGGCAGTGGATCAGGATGCTCGTTACTCAGGTTCATCGCGACACTCCGCTGGCCGTTGGTTCTGACTGCGTTTCCCTCACCCCTAGATCACGCCGAGTCGGTTGACCTTCACCAAGCCCGCCCTCACCACCCCCGCCATCACGCTCGATCAGCGTCGGCACGTCCTGCGCCCGCGCGTCGATCAGCGGCTTCTCGCTCGCCCGCGCGTAGATCCCCGCCGCCTTCCCGTTGATCACGTACACACCAAGGCACACATGCCGCGGACCCACAGGCGTCTGCACCGCCCGCGACTCAAACCGCTCTTGAAGCAACCACGACGACGGAAACAATCGGGCCGATCGGACGGCCGCCCGAAGCTCCCTCGGCTTCGTCACCCCCTGGATCACGATCCCCTCCCCCACTCGCCCCCACACAGGCTTCAACGCCCAGCCCTCATCAGGGATCAAAGACACCTTCCACCTTTGTGAACCGATCGCACGCGTCCGCGGCAGAAGCGCATCCCACACCGCCGTCTTCACCGGTGGCCCGCCCCGCCGATGCTGCGACTTCATCTCTTCGATCAACAGCGGCAGCCGCTTGCTCTGCAGCACGATGGCTTCCAGCGGATTGCCCACGATCAGATCGTCGATCTGGTACACCTCTCGCCACGGGATTTTTCCCGGCAACTGACACAACCACTCTGCCGGGAAAAACCTCAGCACCGCCGAGACCTCAACACCCCGCACGGTCACACGCCGCCCGACCGCTCGAAGATCGTCAACACCCAGATGCGCCGGCGACGCCAGCACCGACTCGATCCCTCGCTCAGCCAAAGCCCGCTGCACCGCACGCATCACCGACCAATCGTCTGTGTACGCCGTGGCGTGCAGCAGCGCCACACGCCCACCACCACCAGCAGCTTCACGTTCACCACGATCAACCCGGCACGCCAACGCCCCCTCAACCGCCGACGCCAGCTCTTGCAACGGATCCATCGGCAAGTCACACACCCGCTCAAGACACATCACCTCCCGCGCCAACCGCGTGATCGGCCCCGCCTCGATGTACCCACCCGGCACATCCGCGTTGATCTCGCTGACCCGCCAGCCCGAGGCTGTCGGATGAAAATCAAACCGCGCCACGCGGATGGTCTTCGAACCCGTCGGTCGAACCCGCAACTGCCGCCGAAGTTGTCGCGGTACCGTCAGTCGCCTGAAGGCCGCTGCGCCGCAAGCGATCACCGCCGACTCAACCCCGATCAGTTCCTGCCAGGCTCGCTCCGCCAGGCCGAACAACTCCGTGAAGCTCGCCCGGCTCAGCACCATTGCAAACGGCGCCAGCGCCGGCCCGTCGAACATCTGCGGATCGACTTTCCCAGCATGAAAAATCGCCTTCGAGCGCAGCCACACCACCTCGTCACGCGACATCTCGCGCGTACACGCCAGCCCCATCGCGTCGAACGCCGAAATGGCACTCATGTGGGCATCCCGTGGTGCGCCACGATCAACCACGCCGCGATCCCGTAGAGCACCGCGATGATCGCATCAAAGAACGCAGGCCACGGCCGGTCAGGCCTGCTGACCAACTTCGTCAGCACCGCGTCAAACACCGCGATGATCACCACAGGCCACGAGATCGTCACCCAATCACGGACGAGCGCCTCCTGGTTCGTCCACGTCCCCGCCACGCCGCGACCGGCGATCAGCCCCGCCGCCACCAACGCCCCCGACAGCCGCAGCGCCACGCCCACGTCCTGATCCACCGTCACGCGGTACAGCCCACGCCCAACCAGCGCCGAGAGGATCAGTACGAAAAAGACCGTCCCGGAAGACAGCACCGCCGACGCGATCACCACCCACCAGCCCGGCCCATCACCGATGTTCCCGCCCGCATACGCCAGCGAGAACGCGATCGTCGAAAAGAACATCACCAGCACCGACGCCGGCGAGAACTGCGTCACCATATCCACCGTGTGCAACGTGAACAGCCGCAGCAGAATCATGCACAAGCCCACCCACCCGAATCCGGCCCCCATGTACACCGCGGTGTACAACGGACTGTTGCGAACGTCCCTCGCCGCCAGCGTTGCCAGCACCGGATACACCACCACCGCCGAAACCAGCGGCAGCAGAATCAACAACGCCGACAACATCACACCCCGCCGAAGCCGTACATCCGTCAGCAAGATCGGCGCAAGCAGGAAGCCCCAGAAGACCACCCCGAGCGCAACCGAAACGAGTGTGAAAAGCGCTTCATCCCCTGACATGCACGCAGTCTACAAACTCCGCCGCCGCGCGGGGCAAAAATCTCACGCCGTCGCCAGTTCGCCCACGCCCATCTCAACCAGCGCCAGCGCCAACGCCCCGCCCCGCTGACGCATCCGCGCGATCTGAGGCTGCATGTTCCGCCCCGGGCATTCCGTCTGGTCCAACTCACGGTGCGTGTACACCCGCGACAACGGCACGTTGTGCATCCGCATCATCGACGCAACAAACCGCGAAAGCGTGTTCAGCGTCGCCGACGTGGGCGCCTGCCGCTCATAGTTCCCGAGGCACATGATCCCCAGGTTGTTCTCGTTCTGGTTCGAGACGTGCGCGCCCTGATACTGCGTGCTCCGCCCCGCCCACACCCGCCCCGCCGGGTCGATGATGAAGTGGTACCCGATATCCGCCCACCCGCGCTTGTTCACGTGCGAAAGTCGGATCAACTCCAGCCGACGGGCGGCTTCTTCCTGACTCGTCGTCGTGAAGGCGTTCATCCCGTCGTGGTGGATGGTGATCCGCGTCACACGCCCGAGGGCGTTGATCTCGCGCGGACGCGCAATCCCCGCGTTCGTCCACGCCGAGCGATCAATCACCCCGGCAAAGACCGCCCCCGCCGGCAAGGGCGTGGGCTGCGTCGGAAAGGGCGTCGTCCGCACCGGCGCCACAGGCCTCGCCGTATTCGTCGGCCACATCGGCCCCGGAAGGTCCATCCCCGTCGAGGCGCTCGCGCCACCGCCGCCGGATCGGCACCCGCCCAGAACCAACAGCCCAAGGGCCGCGGTTGAACCACCGACCACAATCTCACGACGGTTGAAGGACTTCTCCACGGCCTCTCCATCGGCAATCACCCCATCACCCCTCCATCTTCGCTGCGCATCCTACACCACCGCCCCTCCGCCTCCCCTCCGCACCCCCTGCCCCCGCCCCGAACAACAACTTTGGAACCCCCGCCGCCCGATTCCACACACCACGCCGATCTCCCGCCCACCAGTTCAACCCATGATCGGATTCTGTTCGCTCCGCCCCACCCCGTCGAGCCATCGTCCCCAGATCATCAGCACCAGCATGAGGTACAACCGCTGTCCGTGATCGACCGAGCCGCCGTCGTGCTCGTCGAGCATCCGCCGAACCGCCCTCACGTCGATCAGGTCCCCCAGCCCCGCACCACCGGCAACCGCCACCCTCCCAAACGGCTCGGCACTCCCCAGCCCGTCCAGCAGCATCGACCGAAACCCGCCCTCTCCACTGCGAAACCACGCCCCGATCGGCACCGCAAACCCACGCTTCGGCGCATCGACGATCTCCCCCGGCACGTGCCGACGCGCCACCGCCCGCAACAGACCCTTCCGCCCGCCGCGATACAACTCGCTCACCCTCAGTGACGACGCCAGCCGAACTACCTCCGCCGCCAGCAAGGGAGACCGCACCTCGATCGGCACCGCCATCGACGCCGTGTCCGTCTTCCGCAGAATGTCCTCAGGCAAGTACCCGCGGAGATCCAGCCCCAGCGCCTCCGCCACCCGCGGCTCCCCCGCATCTACCGGCCCCGTCGTGCCCGCCTCACCCCGCAACACCTCCCGCCCATCACGCAGCATCTCCCGTCCCGCTCGCGTCAGCACATCATCCAACATCGATCGCGGCAGGATCGACAGCACATCCGCGTACCCATCCCCAGCGGCCGCATCAACGAACCTTGTCAGCCGCCCCCACCGCGACCGCCCCGCGCCGCCGGGCTTGATCCGCAGCACGCTCCGCACAACCCGCGCCGGGCCGCGCAATCGATCCAACCACCGCGCCGCACGCGTCCGCTCATACCCCGCGAACAGCTCATCACCCCCATCACCGCTGAGCGCCACCTTCAACCCACCCTCCCCCACCACCCCAGCCGCCTTGCACACCGCAAACGTCGGCAACAGCGACGAATCACCCAACGGCAAGCCCAGCCCCTCGATCAACCCCACCAACGTCGTCACATCAAGCCTCGGCGCCGCGACGATCTCGTGCCGAACGTTCAGATGCCTCGCCACCGCACTCGCCGTCGGCGTTTCATCCAGCCCCAAACCCTCGATCTTCACCGTCAACGCCAGCAGCCGCTGCGGATCGCCCATCGCCTTGCTCGCGTGCGCCACGATCAGCGACGAATCCACCCCACCGGAAAGAAAGCACCCCAGCGGCACATCCGCCTCCAACCGCGACGCCACCGCCCGCCCGATCACCTCGTCCAACCTCTCCACCGCACACCGCTGATCACGTCTGCTCGCAATCGTCGCTTCACGCTGATCACCCGAAAGTCGCACCCGCCCCTGCAACGCACCCGCACGAGGCCAAACCGTCCCCGCCGCCGATGATCCCGCCTCTCTTACCGATCCGCCGCACGCGATCACCACGCTCTGCCCAGGCCGAAGCGCAAACACACCCTCCATCGGCAGCGCCGTGCCCCACCCAAACCGCGCCCACAGGTTCACCACGCTGTCGCGATCAATCGCGATCTTCTCGCCCGCGCCTTGAACCACGCCCCGCAGCTTCACCAGCGCCGCGGCCGAACTCGAGAACGCCAGCCACCGCGACGCCTCACCCGAACCCGAACCCGCACCTTCACCCCGCGCCGAGAAACACGTCACGTACAGCGGCTTCTCCCCCATCCGATCCCGCGCCAGCGTCAGCTCGCCCCGCGCCGGCTCCCACACCGCCGCGGCGTACATCCCATCAACCCGCCCCCACGCCTCATCCCCCCACGCTCGCCACGCCCTCAGCAGCACTTCCGTATCGCTGTGATCGGTGACGAACTTCTGCCCACCCTCAATCAGTTCACGCCGAAGTTCACGGTGGTTGTACACGCACCCGTTGAAGACCAGCACCGCCCCGTCGTCTGCCCTCTCCCGCATCGGCTGCTCACCGCCGCCCAGATCGATGATCGCCAAACGCCGATGCACCAGCACCGCCCGCTCATCCACGTACCACCCGCGCCCGTCCCTTCCACGCTGCGCAACCCCCGCCTCCAGAACCTCACCCCACGCCCGCGGCACACCCACGCCGGCCCCGCCCACACCCTCGGCGTCCAGATTCACAATGCCGCCGATGCCGCACATGCGCGCCTCGCTGTGTGAACGTGCCGATGATCACCCGTGCCGGTGCGGATGCTGCCGAGCGTGACTCTCATGCCGCCGCTGCGTCGCCTCGGCCCATTCCTCAAAGACGATCGGGTCGGTTTTGATCATCCAGTACGTGTGGATCAGCCGCGTGATGACAATCGCCAGCGCAAACGGCACCGCCACCGTCAACTCACGCGGAAACTTCCAACTCAGCATCCACGACTGCAAGTACCACGCGATGAAGTAAAACACCGGCGAAAGACACAGCCGCTGAAGCTGGATCGTCGTCGCGTCACGGATGAACGACACCTGCCGCTTTCCGTTGACTGAGCCGTTCGCGGGCGTGCTCTCACCGCCGCCGCCCGTGCTCAAACCCGCCGAATGCCCGGTGTGGACGCCCGTCCCGCCCGATAAACCGTTCGAAATCCCGTTGTCCGCACTCGCCTGGTGAAGCTCAGATCCGCCGGTGATGGTCGCGGTGGCCGCGCCACCCCGGTCCGATTCGCCGCCGCCCGACTTCTCATGCTCACCGCCGCTGACAACCATGCTCAGCGGCTTGGGGATCAACGCACCCGCCGCCGCGTCCTTCATGATCGACAGCCCCGGCGGCGGCGTCGAGTCCAGCACCTGGTCCACCCGCTCCATGATCTGCGCCCCGCGCTTCCACCTCGCGGGCCAGTGGTTGCTCACCCAGTGCAGCCCCACCGCCACCACCAGATCGATCACCCAATCCGCCACGAACGTGATGATCTGGATCGTGAGCTTGTGATCGTCCCTCACCCCCAAGTACCTCGAAAAGTGCACCACCACCACCGTCAGCATCACCGCCACCGACGAAGCGATGATGATGTTCACATTGATATTGACAATGCGCTTGCTGTACTGCCGCGCCGACCAGCGGATGGGATGCACGAACTGTTCAAAGAACCCGCCGGGCATGGACTCTGAGGATACACCACCCGCACCAACGCCGCACCCATCCCGCATCAACTCAACCCCGCACCGCCGCCAAAGCCCGCTCGCGCGACAGCCTCACCGCCTTCTCCGAAACATCGCACCCAACCGCAAGCCGCCCGTGCTTCACCGCCGCCACCAGCGTTGTCCCGCTCCCACAGCAAGGATCCACAACCACCCCGCCCGCCGGGCTGCACGCAACAACCAGCATCTCCAGCAGTTCCAGCGGCTTCTGCGTCGGATACCCCGTCCGCTCCTTCGCCATGTTGTTCAAACTCGGAATCTCCAGCACATCCGTCGCCTTCTTCGTCCGCCCCTTCAATCGATTGCTCGTCGCCCGTACCCGCGGCGGCTCAAAGTACGCCTCCCCCGGCTCCACGCAATACACCAGCACATCATCATGCTTCCGCGCAAACCGCCTCGGCGACGAGCCCCCCAGCCCGTACGACCAGATCAGGTGATTCACAAACCGGTCCTCACCAAAGACCTCGTCGAGCATCACCCGCACCCGATGGCTCGTCCGCCAGTCGCAATGAATCAGCACGTTCGCCGACCGCTTCAGCAGCGGCTTCGTCGCCTCCAACCGCTCACGCAGCCACGCAACAAACTCACCCGTCGAACCCAGCGCATCGCCGTACGCCGCGTCCACCACACGCCCAACTTTCTTCCCCCCGGGAGGCGACTTCTTCACCACCCCGGTATTAAACGGCACATCCGCGTACACCATGTCCACCGACGCCGGCCCAACCACCCCGTCAAACCCGCCCCGCACCACCTCCAGCCAATCCCCGCGCACAACCACCGCGCCGGCTCGGCCCCTTTCCGCCTCACCGCTCTGCATTCGCCTTCGCTCGCGCATATCCAACGCTCACTCGACGTTCTGGACCTGTTCCTTGATCCGGTCGATCGCGCCCTTGATCTCCACCACGCTCCGGCTGATCAGCGAGTCCGCCGACTTGCTCGCCATCGTGTTCGCCTCGCGCAGCATCTCCTGCGCCAGAAAATCCAGCGTCCGTCCGACAGGCTTCCCGCCCGAGGCCGTCACCAACTCATTGAACTGCTTGACGTGCTCCGTCAACCGCTGGATCTCTTCCGAGATATCCGACCGCTCCGCATACACCGCGATCTCTTTGATCAAATCAGGCGGATCCACCCGGATATTCGCATCCTTGAGCATCAACTCAATCCGGCTCTTCAAACGCAGCTCGTAATCCTGCACCACCTGCGGCGCACGACCCTGGATCACCTCCAGATTCTGCGTGATCGTCTCGCGCTGCGAGAGCAGATCCTCCACCAGCGCCTTCCCCTCACGCGTCCGCATCTCCGCCAGCGCCGTCACCGCACGCTTCAAAAGCCCCATGAACGCCCCGCGCGCTTCCTCCAGCCGCGCTTCCTCATCCGCCGGAGGCACCATCACCCCTGGCAACGCCAGCAGCGGACCAATATCCACCCGAACCTCCCCACTGGCAACCTGCGGCGTCTGCTTCAACTGCCGGATGTAACTCTCCAGCGCGAGGTGATTAATGCTGAACGCCGCCTTGTCCGAACTGTCCGAGCACCGCGCAACCAGCGTCACACTCCCGCGGCTCAAGAGCTTCCGCAACTCCGCCTCAAGCTCCGCCTCAAGCCCCTGCAACTGCTCGGGCAGCCTGATCAACGCCTTGAAATACCGATTGTTCAGCGACCGGATCTCAAGAAAATAATGAGCCGAGCCGACCTCGCAGCTCGCCTCGCCATAACCAGTCATCGATCGAATCACCCGTACGCTCCTTGCGGTCACGCCAAACCAACCGCAGTGTAACCTTTCATCACGTGCTTGGCAAAGCCCCCGGATCACACCCGCGCACACACCCGCCCGGCGCACGATCAGCCACCCGGCGCGCCTCGGCCGCACAAACCCACAAACATCCGTTCATTCTTCACGCCCACAAACCCACCACACCCATTCAGGGCGTCGGCTGCACCGGCTGCGTTGTCGGAGTCGACGGCGCAGGATTCGTCGCGGGCTCTGTCACCGGTGGCGTCGTCGCCGCAGGAGTACCCGTGGCCGGCGCACTCGTGGCCGGTGCCGGAGTCGCGGGCGGATTCGCCGCCGGCGTCGTCGCGGGCTTCTCAGCCGGCGCCTTCTCCGATGCCTTCTCCGGTGCCGAAGTCCCGCTCGCACCACTCACCGCCTGCAAGCCTTCAGGCCGCGCCGCATAGTTCAGCAGCACCGCCAGCACAATGAAGATCACGAACATCGCGATCGTCGCCACCGTCAGCGCATCGCCCGTCCGCGTACCGAAGGCCGTCTGTCCCGACCCCGCACCCGATCCGAACGCACCCGCCAAGCCGCCGCCCTGCGGCTTCTGGATCAGCACCGTCAGCATCAGCAACAGACACGCGCCCAGGAACAGCACAAACAGCACCGAGGTGATCCACCCCGCACCGAGCACCAACGTCATGTCTGCCGCCTGCATCATCAACCCGCTCCACAGTGACCGAACCGCCCAAGGCCTTCTCGCCCCGGCGCGAACCCAATACTAGGCCCTTCACACCTCCCCGACCCTCTTTCCCGCCCCGCCAAGGCCACAGCCCCGCCACCGCCCCCGAACAAGGCCGTGACGACCAAACCCGCCCCATTCGCAGTCCTCACCCGCCCGACCCACCTCAACCGTTCTCTCCCTCAGGGCACCGCACGACGCCGCCGACCCAAACCCATCCCAACCGCCGCCAGCATCGCAAGCCCCGTCCCAGGCCCGGGCACCGTCACCACCGCGTTGAAGTTCACGTGGTCGAACAGGTAACTCCCGTTGTCATCCACCACCATGCTCAACGAATCGCCCGGCTGTATGACCACCGGCACAGACAGCGAAAACACATCCGTCCGGTCGTTCGTGCCCGTCAGCGTGATCGTCCCCAAGCTCGTCGTCACCCCGCCGATGTACGCCTCAACGCTGATCCGCACGCCATTCCCCGACAACCCGTTGAGGATCAACTCACTGCGGATCGTCATCCCGCCAACCAACAACGCCGACTGAGGCGAGAACACCAAGTACGCCGGCACCCCGGAACCCGGGTGCACCCACGCCCCGTTGAAAGTCGCCGGTCCCGCCGCTCCGTTGTCGCTCCCCGGGCTCGTCAGCGGCCCGATCAACGGCGTCGCAAAGCTGAAGCTCGGCGAACTCCAGTTCGTCGCGCTCGGCGTCATCAACGTCCCCGTCCGCGAGCCCGTCCGCCCCTGCCACAACGCCGACGCACTGTTGTTCGTAAACCCGTTCGCATCGATCCAATCTCGAAAGTTGAGGTTATCGCCCAGCGCCGCCGAGGTTGAAAGGCCCGCGAACACCGCCGCCATCAACACCGTCGAACGAGTCACAAACGCCATGGGAAATCTCCTCACGTGTAAGAACCTCAACCTACCCGCGCCTTCGCGCTCAGACCACCCTCTTCCCCAGAACCTTGGGGAATCCCCACACGCCGAAACACCGAAAAATCCCAACGAAAAAGCCCCCAGTTTGACACCGGGGGCCTTTCATCACGTGCTCGTTTCCGCGTTCCTCGCGGCCGGGTTTACGGGAAGATCCCGCGAACCTCGTACGCCTCCGCCAGCCGCTGCAGCGCCGCCACATACGCCGCCGTACGCAGGTCGCACTTGTACTGCCCGCGGGCCGCACGCGTCTTGTGCGCCGCCTTGACCATGTGCTTGTTCAACTCCGCGTCGACCTTCTCAAGGTCCCACGCCTGGAACGTCTTGTTCTGAACCCACTCGAAGTACGACACCGTCACCCCACCAGCGTTGCACAGAATCGCCGGCAGCACTTCGATCCCCCGGTCCAGCATCACCTTCTCACCCGCCGGCGTCGTCGGGGCGTTCGCACCCTCCGCGACGACCTTGCAGTTGAGCATGTGCGCCTCGGGCTCCTTGATCATCTGCTCAAGCGCCGCGGGGATGAACACGTCCACCTTCGCCTTGTAGAAATCATCCTTCGAGCACTTGCTCGCCTTGGGATATCCCGCAACCCCGCCCTTGCTGCTGACGTACTTCGCCAGATCATCGGCGTCGATGCCCTTCTCGTTGATGATGAACCCGGTGTGGTCCGCCGCCGCCGTCAGCTTCGCGCCCTTCTCCTGGAAGATCTTCGCCGACCACGAACCGACGTTGCCGAAGCCCAGCACGCTGAAGGTGCACTTCTCGGGCTTGAGCTTCAACTCGGGGAGCATCTCCACCAGCGTGTCCACCACGCCCTGACCCGTGGCCTTCTCACGCCCCAGCGACCCGCCGTACGACACGGGCTTGCCGGTGATGACCGCCGCGGGGTTATCCCCGCCGATCTCCGAAAGGAACGAGAACGTGTCGGCGATCCACGCCATGTGCTGGCTGTTGCTGCCGACGTCCGGCGCGGGGATGTCGTAATCAGGCCCGATGTTGTGGGCAATCGCCGCGGTGAACCGGCGGACGATCCGCTCCATCTCCGAAGCGCTGTGCTCGCGGGGGTTGACCTTGATGCCACCCTTGCCGCCGCCGTAGGGCACGCCCACCAGCGAGCACTTCATGGTCATGAGGAACGCGAGGCTCTTCACGTCGTCAAGGTGCACGTCGTGGTGGAACCGCAGACCGCCCTTGTAAGGCCCGAGGGCGTTGTTGTGCTGAACGCGGTAGCCCTTGAAGAGCTTGAACTGCCCGTTGTCCATCTGCACCGGGAAGTGCACCATGATCTCGTTCTTGGGCTGCGCCAGGATCAGCCGCAGATACCGCGGCAGGTTCATCAGCTCCGCCGCGTGCAGCATCGTCGAGACCGTCTCGGTGTACAGGTTGTTCGCCTCGGTGGGAAGCCCGGTCTCCGCGACAATCGGGTCCTGCTTCATCGTGGCCTTGCCGTTCGACGAAGCGACTTTGCCGTTCTTGCTCTTGGTGGCGGTGCTCATGCAGATGGTCCTGATCTTCGCGATGGAGGAGCGGATCGACGGGGGTACACTCGTACCCACCTGAAGGCCCCCGCGAGGCGTGGCCTTCAGCCTCACGCCAAAGTCACCCCTAGGGGTCAAGATGATACTCTACTGCTGCTCCGATCTCTTGTGGGCCACCAAAGTGAAATCCACCGCCGACGCACTGGGTATCCCATGCCGGCCGGCCCGCAACCTCGACATGCTCACCGCCCGCCTCAGCGACAGCCCGGTTCGGGCTCTGATCGTCGATCTCGAATCGGGCCCCATCGCCATCGACCTGATCCACGCCGTGCGTCAGAACCCCGCCCGGCAACCCCCGATTCGCGTCGTGGCCTTCGCCCCGCACGTGGAAGTCGACGCCATGCGGGCCGCCGTCGGTGCCGGCGCCGACTCGACCATGACCCGAGGGGCCTTCAGCAGCCGCCTGCCCGAGATTCTGAAAGACCTCGCGGGCACCGTCTGATCTACCAAACTGGTCGATTTCGCCGCTCCGCGTCGAGGAAATCCCTCGGCGTGCCCACTCCTGCGCGCAATCTTTGGCCCATCGGCACTTTGCCCGAGCCCGCACCCCACGCCGTGGTAGACTGCCCAAAGTCCCACTCCGCGGCGAAAGGACAGTCCCATGGGCCTCTTCAGCAAACCCAAACCCCTCGAAATCGGTTCTCCAGAACTGGTCGGCAAAAACCAGTACATGGGCGGCAACCCCATGACCAACACGCCCATCGGCAAGATCAAAACGCTCGCCGACGCGAAATGCCCCGGGATGGCCAGTCCCTCCACCCCGACCTCACAGAAACTCGACGCCGTCTTCGCCGCCTTCATCGAGTACTTCCAGTCCAACGGCTGGCGCTACGCCGCCACCAGCGACAAGACCGAAGAAATCATGATCATGATGGGCGACGCGCGGGCCGAGACGGTCTTCAACGTCACGGGCAAGCCCGCCAACTGTCTGAAAATCTGCAAGATGCTCAAGCTCGCCTTCGAGATGATCGTCGTGCCCACCATGGCGGAGTACAAGACCCTCACCCAGCAGCAGAAACAGCCCATCACCGCCGCGCTGGGCGACAAGTCCGACCCCGGTTTCTCCTACATGAACAACGCCACCATCACCAGCCGGATGGCGAAGGCCTACGCCTTCAGCGTTGACCCGGTGCTAAAAGCCAAAGTCGTCCAGATCGACGAACTCTTCCTCACCAAAGAGCTCGGCAACCCGGGCGTGGTCAGCAGCGGCAAGTTCGCCTGTATCGACCCGCTCGTCGTCGGCAACGTCATGCGCACCGGCGGGTCCTTCGCCGCCACCAAGCGATGCCTCTTCTCCATGCACGCCGCCATCGAGATCGGCGGCACCGTCTACGACGCGTGCCTGCAATCCAAGTACTCGGTACGGGGCAGTTCGCCCTTCGAGGCGATCATCGAGTACCGCCTGAAGAAATCGCTGGAAAAAGGCCCGCACGCGCTGCTGGTGGGCAAGACCCCCGCGGGGTCGATGGTGCAGTTCGTGCAGAACGACCGCCTTCCGCTGGCCGCGGGTTTCCTCAACCGCTACGAATGGGTCGACAACCTCAACAAGTTCGCGAAGGACAAGATGTTCGGCTGAGCCGTGCGCACACGATCGGCAACCCGCGCTTCAACGCGGCTTCTCTTTGCTCGGGGTTGGTTCCTTGGGCGTCTTCGCCTTGACCATGGCGCTGACGCGTTCGAGCAGTTCATTGGGGATGGGGACGGTCAGGTGATACTGCGCGATACGCCATTTACCGTCGACTTTGCGGAGCACGCCCGTGCCGCGGCACAGGCCGTACTTGTCGTTGTCGAGCAGCTCGTCGAACCAGGCGACCGAGCGGTCGTCGGAGAGTTCGACATTGCGCGACGAAGCCCGCGGCTTGTACGTCCACGAACGCCCGCGTGCAAACAGCGGCAGCGCGTAGGCCTTGAACTGGTCGAGGCTCCAGCGTTCGGTGGCGTCGGTGCCGATGAAGACGGCGTTGGGGGTGAAAAGCTCGAAGTACTTCTCGCCGTCGCCTTTGCTGGCGTGCTGGTGCAGCGCGTCGAGGACGCTGAGGACCGCGCCGTGGTCGGGGGTCTGCGTCCCCTCGCGTTTGCGGAGCGGTTCGAGCTGCTTCAGCAGCGCTTCACCCTGCATGCTTTTGATCATGTGACCCTCGGTGGGAAAGATTTTCAGCAGCACGTCGACGTTGAGGCGCTTCAGCTCGGCGTCGGTGTTCTTGGCCGCGTCGATCCAGGGGAGGCGATCGTCGGAACCGACGTACATGCGCACGGGGATGGACTTCAGCGTGCTGAGGCGTTTGAAGTCTTCGGGGAGCGGATAGCCCGGCAGGCAGGTCAGCGAGGCGACGCGGTCGGGGTGGGTGGTGGCGATTCGGAAGCAGGAGATGCCGCCGTTGGACGCGCCGGCGAGGTGGAAGCGGTTGCCCTCGACGAGGACTTGCGATTGCACGTCGGTGAAGAGGGCCTTGATGTGCTTTTCGGAGCCGGTGAAGAAGGTCGAGTTGTCCAAGGCGGCGGGGATGACAATCACCCAGGGGTGTTTCTTCAGCACGTCGTCGGTGAACATGCCCACGGATGCGGACATCATCTGGAAGTTCTGGGCCCCGGGCGGGAACATGATGAGGACGGGATAAGGCCTCGCGGCGTCGAAGGCCTCGGGGAGGATGAGGGTGTAGCGCATGGTCACGCCGGGCGTGGGCTCGAAGTCTTTGAGCTGGCGATCAGCGCCCACGGCCCGCGCGGCGGGCGCGGCGGGTTGAGCGCTGGGCGATGGAGACGTCGGCGGATTGCCCGGTGGAGCCGTTGGCCCGGCGGGCTGGGCGTGCAACGGCGCGGCGGTGGCGAAAGTCAGCAATACGCACGCGGCGAGAGCGCGAGCGCGGAACGAAGCCGGGAAACGGCGGAACGGAAGGGGTTTGCGTGTGATCATGGGCGTGGTCCGGAACTGTGCGACTCTCAGAAATCAGCGAAACATCCAGCCTCGGTCGGTTCGTGCACAATACCCTGTCGGTGTTGGCGTGGATGCCGACGGGGGCAGCTTGCTCCCTCTTTCCGTTCACCCCCCTACCCCCCCACCCCCCCCCCCTC
>JACVCS010000004.1 GCA_016741915.1 Phycisphaerales bacterium
CCCTCAACCAAGGTCGCAGCATCGCCTGCGCCTCGCCCGAGCTCTTCTTCCGCCTTGAGCCCGACGCCACCAACCCAACGCTCATGCGCCTGACCACCCGCCCCATGAAGGGCACCCGCACCACCCATACGCACGCCCACACCATCAACCCTATCACCGACCCCGCACGCGACCTGCTCAGCAGCGCCAAAGACCACGCCGAGCTGACGATGATCATCGACCTGATGCGCAACGACCTCGGGCGCGTCTGCCTCCCCGGATCCGTCCGCGTCACCGCCCCGCGGAGCCTCGAACACCACGCCCAGGGCAGCGCCTCCATTCTCCAAACCACCGGCACCGTCACAGGCCTGCTCGATCCGCAGCGCTCCACCCTCGACATCCTCCGCGCACTCTTCCCCGGCGGCTCCATCACCGGTGCACCAAAGATCGCCGCCGTCAAAGCCATCCGCTCGCTCGAGAACTTCGCCCGAGGCCCATACTGCGGCTGCTTGGGCTTCCTCTCCACCTCCGGGCACGCCTGCTTCAACATCACCATCCGCACCGCCCTCATCGACCAGACAACCCTCACCTGGCCCGTCGGCGCAGGCATCGTCGCCGACAGCAACCCCGACACCGAATGGCAAGAAACGCTCGACAAAGCGCGAGCGATCTTGACGCTGTGCGACAACAACGCGGTGCACGCGTGATTCGCGAATGTGAAAAACTCAGAGCTCAGAGCTCAAATCTCAAAGCTCAAACAAGCCAATCACCCAACGCGCAACCCAATCCCCCATCCTTTCCCCGCCTTCCTTCGCGCCTTCGCGTCTTCGTGCTCAACCCCGCTCGGTCTTCCTCTGCGTACTCCGCGTTCTCCGCGTTGAATCTGCCTCGCTTGATCAAACAACTCATCGCAGGGCGATCTTCGTCCAAGCCATCGCCAAGCTCGTCCCCCGCACGATCGCCTCCACCTCGCGCACGCTCTCGTGCTGACCGGGCCAGGTGAACGTCCCCTCCGCCTCGTGCGATTTCACCCACCGCGCCGCGTCGTGCTCCGCGTTCAGCTTCGCCTCCCAGTCGCCCCCCACCGTCACCACAAACCGCGGCGACAAAACAATGCACTCGATCGCCGCGATGTAAAACGGCCTCACCTGCTCCAACGCCCACATCCCCGTACACCGACCATCACGCCGAACATCCAGCCCCACCTCCTCCATCAACTCCCGCTGCGCCGCCTCCACGGCCGACTCCCCCGCTTCAATATGCCCAAGCACCGGTTGCCACGACCCGCGCAGCGGGTCCTTCGCCCGCCTGATCTGCAAAAGTTCAACCTCGACCGGCAACACAATGTCCTCCCCGTCGTCGCGCTCCACACGCTTCGCAGGACCACCCCGCCGAGCCACGTACACCTCAACCACATCCGTCCGCACCCGCGGCCCGGCCCCCGGCTCAACCCGGTACCCGCGCGCGTCACGGTCTCCCGCTGCACTCATCGGCGCCTCTCTGCTGTTTACTGCGACTCGCCCTCACGCCCCAGACCCATGATGATCCGGTCCTTGCCCTGACGCTTCGCCTCCAGCAGACGATCGTCCGCCGCCTTCAGCAGCTCCGCGTGCGTCAAACCGTCCCAGGGGTACGTCGCCAAACCGCCCGAAACACTCAGCCGCCCCGGCGCACGCTCCAGCAGTTTCGGGAAGCGGTGGTCGTAGACCTGCTGCTGGAACCGCTTGGCGATCTGCCAGGCGTTCTGCAGCGGCGCACTCGCCCGGTCGCGCGGGCCGTCCGGATCGAAGAGGATCACCGCCAGTTCATCGCCACCGATTCGGCACACGCGATCATTCGGCCTGATGGTGCTCTTCAGCAGCTTCACCATCTCAACAAGAATCTCATCCCCCGCCCCGTGCCCGAACTTGTCGTTGAAGTACTTGAAGTTGTCCACGTCCAGCAGCAGCACGCTGAAGCTCGACCGCGTCCGCTTGCCGTGCTCGACCGCCTTGTCCGCGTACCGCTCGAAGTACCTTCGGTTGTACGCGCCGGTCAGGTCGTCCATCACGCTGAGCGTGCGCAGTTCGTTCTGCTGGTGCGCCAGTGCCATCCACGCGCCCAGCCACGCCGCCGCTTCGCGGAGTGTTGATTCACTCACGCCGCGTGCGCTCAGGAAGCCGAACAACCGCCCGTTGTGCTCAACGCCCGCGCAGTCGCCCGAGGCCAGGCCCTTCGCCGCGATCGCTTCGCCCGCCTCCGAGCCCATCGGCACAAAGTGCACCGAGGGCGAAAGCTCGCGCCGCAGCGTCGTCATCGCCACCGCCTCGATCTGCCGCCCTTCCATCACCGCGGCCGCGAGCGCCGCCTGCGAGGCAAAGCCCGTCAATCCTTCGCCGACCTTCGCGGTTTCCGTTGCGCTCGTCATCACCGAAGACGCCGGTGCCGCCGTTGAGCGCTGCTCAGGCTTCGCCGTCACGGGCGTCACGGGCGTGTGCGCCGCAGCCACCGCCGCCACCGACGACTTCGCCGCCGCCGCGGGCACGGACGTCTGCGCCATCGGCTTCACGTCGATCCCCAGCACCGCCGCCAAGAGCGCTTCCCCACCCTGATCCACCCGCACCTGCGCGTCGTACACACCCGCGGGCACCGCATCAGCCGCGTCCGTCACCACCCGCACCAGTTTCACCCGCGGCTCAACCTCGCGCAGCGCCGCCGCCCACGCGTGCACGCCCGCCTGCTCACTCCGCGGCTCCGCATCAACCCCCACCACCACCGCCGCCGATCGAGGCGACAGATCATCGATTGGATCGCTCAACTCGCCGATGGCATCCACCGCGCCGCGCGCCCGCACAAGTTCAACCCGCGCATCACGCCGAAGCGCCTGCTCGATGGGCCCGATGCGCCCGGCAACCACCACGCGCACGCGATCCGCCGCACCGGCTGCACCCGCTCCGCCCATGTTCGACATGCCACCCGCGGCGCTCATCGAGCACCACCCTTCGGCCCACCACCCGGGCCCGTCGGCGGCTGCTCGCGATCATCGTCCGGATTCTCACGCAGCAGCATCGCCAGTTCCTCCGCCGAGAGGATATCGCTCCGCCCAACCCCACCCTCTTCACCCAACCCCGCCCCCGCGCCGACCGATCCACCGCCGCCGCCGACCGGCGGGATCAGATCTTCCAGCATCTCCTGCTCAGCCGTCAGCCGAAGCCGCGGCTGCGAAACACTCCCCGACTCACCCCGCGGGTGTGCCGTCGAGCCCGGCCCCGCGACCGGCTTCGGTTCGACACGCTCGTCCAGCGTCGTCCAGCCGCGCACATCCTCCGCCGAGACCGAGCGGACCATCCCCTCCCCGCCCGCGCCGCCCGCGTTGACCCCGTACCACCAGCAGTTCGCCCGCGGCACACACCGCTGCAGCGCCTCATACACCTCCGGCGCGCCGCTCAACCGCTCCGGATGAGCAAAGATCACGATGAACGGCTCGTCCCGGGCCGTGCGCTTCGCCAGCACGCACGCCCCGCTCATCGCGCTGAAAGCATCGCGGCGAACCTCCACCCGCACGCCCCGCTTGGACAGGCTCTCAACCAGTTCAACCGGCGCACGATCCGTCGGCGGCACCCACACCACGCACCACGCCCCACGCGTCAGCACTTCCCCCGAGCCCGAAGAATCCCCGGCCCGACCACGCCGCGCATGCGACCGCGCAGATCCTGCACCGCCTTCGGAAGAGGCAGAATCCCCAGGGCGCGGGCTGTCGCCGGGACGATCGTCCCCTCCAAGGCCTTTCATGCTTGGATCGAGTCTACCACGGGGTACGGAAGAACCCCCGGGTGGCATCGCAATTTCATCGTGAAATGGCTTTGTTTCAAGCACGTGCATCGCCCTCGGCTCCGCCGTCAACGCGTTATCCAGACCTTCCTTCACCGCCGCCCCCCGTTCCTCGCCCCCGAATCGGCCATCCTCAGCCCCTCAAGCGCCGCCGCCCCCGCCCCGTCCGCCGGGCCGAGCCGCTCCAGGGCCGATCGCATCTCCGTTCTACGACCCGCGTTCGCCATCAGTTCCCCAAGAATCGGACCAATATCCCGCACGTTCGCCTCGGGTTCGATCAAATCCATCGCCACCACCGCCCCCTCACCCAGCCGCTGGGCGTTCAACTTCTGGTGCTGATCCTTGTGGTACGGATAGGGAAGAAAGACCGTCGGCACGCGGTTGGCCCACGCCTCCGCCACCGCGCCCGCCCCCGCCCGGCTCAGGGCCAGTTCGGCGCTCCCCCACCACAGGCCCATCTCTTTTACGAGCGGTTCCACCCGGGCCGGGACCCCCGCGAGTTTGTACGCCCGCCGAAGATCGTCAACGCCCAGAACCGCATCCCCCGAGCCACCACGGTCGTTGGTTTCGCCGCACTGGTGCAGCACCTGCCAGGCGTGCGTGCGGAGGCACGACGTCGAATCCTTCAGCAGCGTCTGCATCAGACGGTTGATCGAGCCGGCGCCGAGGCTTCCCCCGGTGATCATGAGCACGGGTCTTTCAGGGTCGAGCCCGAGCCGACGTTTGCACTCGCGGGGGTCGAGGTTGAGCGCCGCCCCGCTGCGGACGATCGGGGGCACAACGCGCCACCCGCGCGCGTAGCCGTGCTGGACCGGGAAGACGCTCAGGGCCCTTTGGCACCGACCGGCGATCCAGCGGTTGGCCTTCCCTGGCTCGGCGTCGAGGTTCACCATCAGCACCGGCAAACCCTCGGCACGCGCCGCCTGCACCGCCGGGGCCGCCACAAAGCCGCCCATCGCCACCACCACCAACCGCGCGCCATTGGTCTTGCCCAACTCGCGGTACAACGCCCGGCACGCACGAACGCTCGGGCCCCACGACCTGAGAAAGTTCACCAAACCGCGAGGCCTCAAGACCACGGGCCTGGCACCGATGGGCACAAAGTCCGACTCGTTCACCCCGGCACCGGTCAAGACCGCTTTGTCGACCGCGCGGTCCGAGCAAACGAAAACGCAGCGCGTGCCGGGGTGGTGTTCGTGCAGCCGCTCGGCGATCGCGATCCCGGGATAGAGATGACCGCCCGTGCCGCCGCCGACGAAGACCGCGATGACGGGCCTTTCCGGCGCGACGGGTCGGTCGGCTGGGGCAGCGGACGCGGGATGGTCGGTGTGCAATGCGGGCATACGTCTTCAGGGGGAGCATGTATATCCGCCAACTGGGCGGTTGGGCTTTGAGGAACAGGTTTTCACCATGATTTTCGCGCCCGCCGCGTGATCACGCAGAAAATGCCCGCGGCGGTGGGGCGATCGTGGCGGTTTGCCCGCTTCGTCACGCTACGATCGCGTGAATCAGCGCGTGAGCGTGTCGCGGCGAGGTCCGCGTGACGCCCCGCGGGCGTGGCGGAACTGGCAGACGCGCGGGACTTAGGATCCCGTGGGCTCACCCCCGTGCAGGTTCGATTCCTGTCGCCCGCATTTCAGCCGGGATCGCACGCGCCGCTGAGGTGAAGGTTCAAGCACCTTCACCGACCCGGAACGTACCGAACCGCATGAACCGCACAGAACCTCCAGTCGTCACAATCGTCACAAACGTCTCGGTCGCGTCTTCCCGGCTGATCGTGGCGATCGATCCGCGAAGGAGCCCGGGCACGCGAGAAACCGAGGGGTTCCTCGGTGGTCGGCTTCAGAGAGTGATGACACCGGTCGAAGTTGGTGAAACCCCTCGGTCGCACCGTCTCTCGCGGCGTGGTGATCGAGTGGAAAGCCTTCGCACAACCGGAGACCGGAGATGATGTGTTCCTGGCAATCGATCGGCTCGATATCAACCCGCGCGCTCGCACTCGCGGTCTTCGCGGGACTGATGACCCCCGCGGCCGTGCGCGCGGGGGATGAACCCGCGATACTCGACCTGCCGGCGGGCTCGCTGGACCTTGTCACCGTCCCGCTGGATATCCCCGGTGAGAACCTCGGTCCGCGCACGCGTGCGCCCGAGACCCCCAAAATCGACAAGCCAGAAGCCATCAAACCCGAAGAGCGTGAGTGGATCGGCGGCAAGCCCTTCCTGGAATGGTCGCGCCTGACGGGCGATTGGGGCGGCGTGCGGACCGAACTGGAGAACGCCGGGCTCACCCTCACCGCCTCGTACACCCTCGACTGGGCGGGCGTCTGGTCCGGCGGCGTCACGCGCCGGGCTTCGACCCGGCACATGATCGACGTCAACCTCGACGCCGATCTCGAGAAACTCGCGGGCATCAAGGGCGGGCGCGTCTTCGCCTGGTTTCAATCCGTCGATTCGCGCGACCAGATCCTCTTCGTGGGCAGTGCGCAGAGCACCACCACGGCCGAGACCGGGCGGAACATCCATCAGCTCTCCGAACTGTGGTGGGAACAGAACTGGTTCGACGGGTTGATCCGCACCAAGGTCGGCAAGATCGACAACGCCACCGAGTTCGGGACGATCCGTGCGGCGGACCTGTTCACCCACTCGGGTGGATCGGCGGCCCGCACGCTGCTCTTCCAGCCCACGTACCCCGATCCCTCGCTCGGCGCGGTGGTCTTCGTCTATCCGTGCAAGAACTTCTACGCCGGTGCGGGGCTGTTCGACGGCTCGCTGAGCGCCGGGGTTTTGACCGGTGGGCAAGGCCCCAAGTCGGCGTTCGAAGGCTCAGAGAACTACTGGATCAGCGAAGTGGGCCTGACCTGGGACGGCACCGAGTGCGAGATGCTCAAGCCCTTCGGCTCGGGGCGGATCGCCGGCGGGTTCTGGTATCTCTCGGGCGAACTCACCCGGTTCGACGGCACGCCCAGCAGCAACGCCGAGGGAGGCTTTGTGCTCTTCGAGCAGCAGATCTTCCGGCGCGATGCGAAAGCCGAGACGGACGAACGCGGGCTCTTCATCTTCGTGCACGGCGGGCTGGTGACGCCTTCGGTCTCGGCGATCGATTACTCCATCGCGGGCGGGTTGACGCTGCGCGGCACGTTCGAAGGCCGCGACGATGACGCGGCGGGGTGCATGTTCTCGCACGCGCACCTGAGCAACGCAACGGGCTCAACGGTCTCAGGGAGCGAAACCGCGTACGAGGTCTTCTATCAGGTGCAGGTGACGCCGGCGCTGACGGTCCGCCCGTACTTGCAGTACATCTACGAGCCGTCGGGGAACGCGCCGACGGGCAACGCGACGATCGGCGGGCTGCGCGTGCAGGTCTCGTTCTGAGGCTGAGATGGCTTGGGCGTGCGTCGGTGTGACGAAGGGCGGCCCGCAACGACCCGACAGAACCAGGCGCGGGGCCAAGACCCCGAGGTGTCGCCGCGGCTGATCAACCAAGCCTTGATCGTGAAGGGTTTACGAACCCTGATTGAGGGGGGAGGCAACCCAGGGTTGCGGTTTCGCGTGACATTGCCGGGTCAATCCATCTGATGACCCGACGATGTGGGTGCGCGAGGGGTGCGGAACTGTGTAAACGACAAACGAATTTTGAGCCATTTTTGCCCAACAGGCTTGCTCACGCGCAAGGCTGGCATTACATTGACCCATACCAAGGTGAGGGAGAGAGATATTCCTTCACACTTGGTCTTCCCACTTGGCACCGCGTGCTTACTCGGCACGCGTTTGGTTGTGACATGCGAGGAGAGCGGGCAGAATCCCGTTGGGAGGCTGTACCTCGTTCTGTTCTCGTTGGGGTCCTCGCTCCATGTCACGCGTCAACCGGACAAACAACTCGGGAATGAATGCCGCGGGCGGTTCGACCCCGGGCATGGCGGCCGTTCCATCCGCAGGGCAATACGGCGAACGGGGCGAAGGGGTTGCCTCGGGGGCCGAAGGTTCTGCATTTTCGTCGGGCGGGGTTGGTGGGGCGGGGCGTTTGGTGGGTGAGAGTCCGGCGATGGGGCGGCTGCGGAAGCTGGTCAAGGCCGTGGCGATGAAGGATTGCACGGTGCTGGTGCGGGGTGAGTCGGGGACGGGTAAGGAACTGATCGCGCGGACGGTGCACGAGGAGAGTCGGCGTGCGACGGGGCCGTTTGTTGCGGTGGACTGCACGGGTCTGCGCGACACGCTGCTGGAGAGCCAGCTCTTCGGGCATGTGAAGGGGGCCTTCACGGGTGCGGAGCAGAACACGCTGGGCTTTATTCGCGCCGCCGACGGCGGGACGCTGTTCCTCGATGAGATCGGGGAGCTTGAGCCCAAGACGCAGGCGAAGCTGCTGCGGGTGATTCAGGAGCGGAGTGTTGTGCCCTTGGGTTCGGTGAAGCCGATCCCGGTGAACGTGCGGATCCTTGCCGCGACGCACCGCGACCTGAAGAAGATGGTCACGCACGGGCAGTTCCGCGAGGACTTGTACTTCCGCCTTGACGTGGTGACGGTGCACGCGCCGACGCTCGGCGAGCGGAAGACGGACATCGTTCTGCTGGCGGAGCATTTCCTCAAGCAGGTGGCGGAGTTGTACGAGGAGCCTGTGAAGAGCATCTCGCCCGAGGCGCGGAAGGTGTTGGAGGCGTACGCCTGGCCGGGCAATGTGCGTGAGCTGGCGAACGCCATCGAGCACGCGGTGGTCTTCTGCAAGGGCAGCAGCATCGACGTGCTGGACCTGCCCGAGCGGGTGCGGGGGATCGGCGCGGGGAACGCGGGGGCGGCGTTGGATCTGGCCGACGGGCCGATCATCACGCTGGAGGCGGCGGAGAAGGGGCTGATCGTGCGGGCGCTGAAGGCGAGCAACGGGAATCAGAGCCGGGCGGCGGCGCTGCTGTCGATCGATCGGCGGCGGCTGTACCGCAAGGTTCGCCTGTACGGGCTGAACCACCTGGTCTCGGCTTCGAGCGAGGATTGAACCGTTCGAGCAACGATTGAACCTTCGGAGCCCGGCGTTTGTGGGGGCGGGACGGGTTGTGCGCTGGGTGGTTCTGGGTAAACACGCGGCGGTGATGCGCGGCGGCTGGCGTGAGTTGGCCTACGCTCGTCTTCGTGTCCACGCTCGGCCTTTCTGTGGGGCTGGGCGGTGGGTGTGTGTCGGTTTGTGGTGACGGCTTTGCCCTTTTCTGACTTATGCTGAAGTTCGCGGTCTTTGACAACGATCAGCCGGCCCGCGCGTGGCCGCTCGCGCACGCGCACCTGATCGGGCCTGAGCGGCTGGTGCTGCCGGGCGAGGTGAACTTCGAGAACGGGCAGATTGTGTGCGTGAAGAAGACCGACGGGGGCGCGGGTGCGGCGGGGCTTGCGCTGCTGTGGCCCATCACGCCCTTGGAGGGCATCGGCGGGATGGGCGGCGGGGTGGCGGTGCTGCAGACGTGTCTGCTGCCTCAGCGGACGGAGCCGTATCTGCTGAGTCTTGAACTGGCGCGTCAGAAGGTGATGACGCTGTTCAACAAGCTCGAAGAGTGGGCGCTGTTTGACATGCAGGCGGGCGAGCCCGTGATGGCGATGATCGAGAAGGCCCGCGTGGCCTTCACGGCGGCGCTGCTGGCCTCGCGGCGTCGCGGCTCGGGGGGCAACGCATACACCGCGGAGGCGGACGTGCTGGCGCGGAAAGCGCTGGGCGTGGCGATCGCCGCGGGCGAGGCGCTGAGCCTGGTGAACGCGAAGGTGCAGCACGCCCGGCGTTGTAGCGGCGAGATGCGCGAGCTGGCGCAGGTGAAGGTGCCCAGCTCGGCCCTGACCGACGACGAAGCGCGGGAAGCGCGCGGGGCGATGGTGGGCAGCGCGGGGGTGGTGCTTCCGGAGATGCCCAAGATCGGCGTGCGGGTGCAGCCGGCGGTCTTCAACCCGGCGATCTGCGACCAGATCGCGGCGAACTTTGATTTCGTGTCGATCCCGATGCGCTGGGTGGAGATGGAGCCCAGCGAGGGGAAGTACGCCTTTGCGAAGTTCGACAAGTGGATCGAGTGGGCGGTGACGAAGGCGAAGATGCCGGTGCACGCGGGGGCGGTGATCGATCTGCACCCGCGGGCGGTGCCGGACTGGCTGAGCATCTGGGAGCACGATTACGAGACGCTGCGGGACGTGATCTTCGATCACGTGAAGAACATTGTGACGCGGTATCGTCGGACGGTGAACGTGTGGACGATCTGCAGCTCGCTGAACGTGGGCGGGACGTTCAAGCTGACGTACGAGCAGGCGATCGACCTGACGCGTTCGTGCGTGGCGATCGTGCGGAAGCTTCAGCCCGGGGCGAAGGTGCACGTGGAGATCGCGCAGGCCTTCGGCGAGCACGTCGCCGGGCCGCGCGGGGGCAAGTCGATCCCGCCGGCGTTGTACTGCGAGCTGATGAACCAGACGCAGACGGGGGCCGACGCGTACGCGGTTCGGCTGCAGCTCGGTCAGCACGAGACCGGGCGCGCCATGCGCACGATCGTGGGGATCAGCAACGTGCTCGATCGGCTCGCGGCGGCGGATAAGCCCATCGCCGTGTCGGTCTTTGGTTGTCCGAGCCGGGCGGCGACGGTCGAAGAACTCCCTTTGGTAGCGGCGGACGGCTCGCTCACGCCCGGGTACTGGCGCACCACCGCCGGCGGCTGGACCCCCGAGAGCCAGGCGGACTTTGCCACGCACCTGGCGAGCGTCATCGCGGGCAAGCCGTACGTGCAGAGCCTGTGCTGGCATGAGATCATCGACGCGCCGATGGCCGGCGGGGTCGGGCTGGGCGAGATGCCCGGCGGCGGGCTCTTCACCCAGCAAGGCCAACCCAAGCCCGTGCTCAAGGCCCTCGCGAACGTGCGGGCGGCACTGAAAGAGGGCAAGCCGTTGCCCGGCACGCTGCGCGTGTAAGCCTGCAAAGGCGTGGTAGACTGCGACGCTGTGGAGAAACGCGTCGCTCCGGATATGGATGCTTGGCCACGGGCTTCGGTGACGACCGACTCGCTGGATATGGACTTGCCCTCGCACGCCTCGGCGATGGAACGCGCCGAAAGGGAGCAGAGCACACCCAAGGAAACCTTCGACGACTCGATCAGCGGACCGGCGAAGTGGTTTGCGGTGGTGGTGCTGGGATTGATCGCGCTGGGCGCGGTGGTGTGGTCGGCGCTCATAAGGCCTCAGACGGTGGTCTTTGTTGAGCGGCGCGGGGCGGGTGAAACGGGATTGGCCGCGGCGGCGAGCGGTGACGAGGATTCAACGCGCAAGGCCCAAGCTTCGCCCGCGCGATCGGCGTCGAACACCGTTGGCCCCGCAACAACCAAGAAGACCACCAGCAAAGCCGGTGCGCTGATGGGCACGGTGAACATCAACACCGCCAGCGAGGCGGAACTGCAACTGCTGCCGGGGATCGGGCCCGCGCTGGCGCAGCGGATCATCGCGGATCGGCAGAAGAACGGCGTGTACACGAGCGTCGAACAGCTCGACCGTGTCTCGGGCATCGGGGGGAAGAAGCTCGAACAACTCCGCCCGCACGTCCGTGTGAGCGATGAGGAGCCGAGCGTGACGGGACCCGGCGCTGGTGGCGGCGAAGGCGACCAACCGCCCGCGAAGCCGTGATTTCGCCTGAAAGTCGATGCAGATGCTGATCCGCGGTTGAGCCGATACACTTGAGCGGACATTCCTGTTTTCCCCGAAGGCCGGGCGGCTCGCGGGAGAAGAACACTCCCCGTGGGCTTCAGGCTCAAGGGGTTGATGCTACGCCGTCGGCGAATCAGCACGTTGACGTGCGGAGTGCGTCCCGTCCACGGATTCGCCTGGTTCGTGTTGTTCGCTGATTCTCGCGTCCCACCCGTTCACCACACCGCCCCCCACCCCCCCCACCCCCCACTCCCACCACTCCCAACCCGTACCACCCGTGAGCACCACTGCACCAACCTTCGACCCCGTGGACCTGCTGGCGAAGTCCGGCGCGGTGCACCGTTTGAGTTCGCTCATCGAGCGGACCCGGCGCGTGGTTGTCCGCGGCGGGGCGGGGTCCAGCACTTCGCTGCTCACCGGGGCCCTCTCACGCACCAGCAAACGCACGGTGCTGTTGGTCACGGCCCACGTCGACGACGCGGACAACGCGGAGGACGAACTCCGCGGGTTCGGTGTGGCGGCGGTGCGATTCCCGGCTCTCGAAGTTCTGCCGGGCGAGTCGAGCGCGAGCGTTGATCTGCTCGCCCAGCGGCTGAGCGTGATCGAGCAACTCCGCGCGTGGTCGAGCGGAATCGACAAAGCCGCCGAGCGCGGGCGCGTGGTGATCGCGCCGATCCAGGCGCTGATGCAGAGCGTGCCTTCGCAGAACCGCTTGAGCAGCGCGATGCTCACGCTGCGCAAGGGCGAGTCGCCGGGCATCAAGCGCGTGGTCGATTGGCTTGCTACCGCGGGGTACACCCGCACCGACGCGGTGCAAGAGCCGGGCGATTACGCCCTTCGCGGCGGGATCCTCGACATCTTCCCGCCGGGCGACCCCGGCGCGGGCGATGCCAGCGAGCCGGGCCTACTCAGCGGCGGCGCGCCGGTGCGACTGGACTTCTTCGGCTCCGAGATCGAACGCATCACCGAGATCGACCCCGACACGATGGGGGCCGACCGCACGCTCACCGGCGTGCGCCTTGTCTGCGCCAGCGTCAACACGGTGCTCGAGAAACAAGCCACCGACCCGGGTGTGAGTCTGGCGGAACTGCTCCCAACCGGAACCGTCGCGGTGCTCAGCGAGGTGATGGAGATCACCGAGCAGGCCCGCGGGTACTTTGAGCGCGCCACCGACGCGCGCGGGATCTTTTCTCCGCCCGCGGTCTTTCAATCGCTGCAGAAGCACTGCGCCGGCGTGATCGAAGTGACGGCCATCGGGCAGTACGCCGCGGGCGAGCGCGACGCGGTGATCGAACTGCCGGTGAGTCAGCCGCCGGTGCTGGACGACGACGCGGCAAAGGCCGTGGGACAACTCACGAGCCTCGCCTCGACCGGTGCGGCTGGGAGCGACGAGGTGGCGATGGGCCCGCCTCTGCGCGTCATGGTCTTCTGCCAGAACCCCGCGGAAGAATCGCGGCTGCACGAACTGCTCCGCGAGCAGACGGGCGGTGCGGGCACGAACGACCGAGGCGCGCAGGGCCACACGGTCGAATCGGTCGTGGCGTTCCTATCGGGTGGGTTCGTCTTCGACGAGTCCGCGGATCGCTCGAACGTCGGCGGCACTTCGGGCATGCCACCGACGCTATTGATTCCCTACGGCGAACTGCTGCACCGCTTCACGGTTCGGCGTCGCGCCAGCGGCGGGCGGCACTCAGCGCGCCTGCGCGCCGGGCGCGCGATGGACACCTTCCTCGACCTGCAGATCGGCGATTACGTCGTGCACAACGAGCACGGCATCGCCCTCTTCACAGGTCTGAAGTTCATGAAGGTCCGCCAGGCGCAGCGCACGCTCGAAGAACGCCTTCGCGATCCGGGGCAGCAACCTTCACGCCGCACCGCGCGCGACAGCGACATCACCAGCGAGCCCGACCCGAACGCCGACGACGTGGCGGAGTTCATCTCGCTGGAGTTCGACGGCGGCGCGAAGCTGCACGTGCCGTGCATGAACGCCGACCAGGTGCAGAAGTACATCGGCGGGTTCCGAGGAAAGCCGCAGCTCAGCACACTGGGCGGGCAGCGCTGGCAGAATCAAAAAGACCGCGTCAAGGAGAGCGTGAAGGACCTCGCCGCGGCGTTGCTGCGCGTGCGCGCGGGGCGCGAGGCGATGCCGGGGATCAAGTTCCCCGTCGATACGCCCTGGCAGAAGGCCTTCGAGGACGAGTTCCCGTACGAAGAGACGGAGGACCAGCTCGCCGCGCTGCAAGAGATCAAGAAGGACATGACCTCGCCGCGTCCGATGGACCGTCTGCTCTGCGGCGATGTGGGCTACGGCAAAACCGAACTGGCGATCCGGGCGGCGTTCAAAGCCGTGGAGTACGGCAAACAGGTCGCGGTGCTGGTGCCCACGACGGTGCTGGCTGAGCAGCACGAACGCACCTTCGCCTCGCGCATGAAGGACTACCCCTTCCGCGTGGCGAGCCTTTCGCGGTTCAAGACCGACAAAGAGATCCGCGAAACGCTCGAACTCGTGCAGACCGGCGACATCGACGTCATCGTCGGCACGCACCGCCTGCTGAGCAAGGACGTGCGCTTCGCCGACCTGGGGCTGGTGATCATCGACGAAGAACAACGCTTCGGCGTCGAGCACAAAGAGAAACTGCTGGCCCTGCGCATGACCGTCGACGTGCTGACGCTCAGCGCCACGCCCATCCCGCGCACGCTGCACATGAGCATGCTGGGCCTGCGCGATATCTCGTCGCTGGCAACCGCACCCGCCGACCGGCGCGCGGTGGTGACGGAGGTGGCGCCGTTCAACGAGATCCGCCTGAAGCAGATCATCGCGCGCGAGCTGGCCCGCGACGGGCAGGTCTTTTTCGTCCATAACCGCGTGCACAACATCCAGTCCTTCGCCAGCGACGTGCAACGACTGGCCCCGAACGCGCGGATCGTCATCGGGCACGGGCAGATGCCCGACGGCGAGCTTGAGAAGGTCATGCTGACGTTCATGCGCCGGCAGGCGGACATCCTGGTCTGCACGACGATCATCGAGAGCGGGATCGATATCCCCACCGCGAACACGATCATCATCAACGACGCCGACCGGTTCGGATTGGCGGAACTGCACCAGCTCCGCGGGCGCGTCGGTCGTGGCAAGCACCGCGGGTACTGCTATCTGCTGCTGCCCAAGGAACGACCGGTGCGCGAGCCGGCGAAGAAACGCCTGAAGGCCATCGAGGAATACTCGATGCTCGGCGCGGGGTTCAAGATCGCGATGCGCGACCTGGAGATCCGCGGCGCGGGGAACATCCTGGGCCCCGAACAGAGCGGGCACATCCACGCGGTGGGCTACGACATGTACTGCCAACTCCTCGACCGCGCGGTGAAGGAGCTGCGCAACGAGGTCACCACCACACCCAGCGAAACAAGCATCGAGATCGGCGTGGTGGGCTGCATCCCCAAGCCCTACATCCCCTCGGACATCCGAAGGCTCGAGGCGTACCGGCGCATCGCGCTGGCGAGCAACCCCGACGAACTCCAACGCGTCCGCGCCGACCTCAGCAGCGCCTACGGCGAGATCCCCCCGCCGTGCGAACGACTTCTGCAACTGGCGGAAGTGCGGATCGGTGCGCGTTTGCTGGGCGTGCGGACGGTGACGGTGAAGGAGCGCGACCTGATCGTGCGGACCATCGACCAGCCGGCGGTGGTGGCGCGGTTCCACGGCGCCGCGGGGCGGGTCAGTGCTCTGCCCACGCGCGCACCGAGCGAACTGCCCGAGGTCTACTTCCGACCCGACAACCCGCAGACGCTGGCACCCACGACGTTGCTGGCCGTGCTTCGCAAACGCCTGGGCTTTCCGCAGACGGCCTCAGTGCCGGGGCGCTCCACGCCGACATCACCGGGGATTATCAAGCCGACCATGCCATCGCCCCCGGCGGATGGCCGCCCGCTGATGAAAGGACCAGCGAGCACCGCCCCCCGCGTTGCTGGCGCGGTTTCCAGCGCTGCTCAAAGTGATCCCTCGACGGGCGCAAGCCAAGAAGGAGGTTCGGTGCCTGATGTTTCACAGACGCCGACCATGCCGAAGGCACGCGGAGTGCCCCGCGCGCCGGGCCTGATCGATTCGGGCGGGACCGGAATCAAGCCCGTGATCGGTCCACCCGGGGTCAATCCCACGCCGGCCAAACCCCCGGGCAAGGGGCAGAAAGCGGGCTTGGCGAAGCTGCGGGGGATGATGAAACAGATTCGGGGTCAAAACCGGGGTTCTCCCTAATTTCGATTCGGGGATGCGGTTCGATACGAAATTTGCCGCAATTGTGGCTTGTTTTCATGGTGAGTCGAACTGACTGCACGTTGTTACGTGGAAAATAATCGGATTCTGTGCGCATCAATACGCTTGTTTGAAACCGGGGGAAACTCCGTACGTACCTAGGCTTTATTGTGGCAAGGATAAACACGGGTTCGAACATTGTGTCGGATGAACCATCAACTCGTGAACGGCTGATCGCCGCCGCGGGAGAAGTTTTTTCTCAGCGTGGTTACGACGGCGCGACGGTTCGCGAGATTGTGCAGAAGGCCGGGGCGAACCTGGCGGCGATCAACTACCACTTCGGGGATAAGGCCTCGCTCTACCGCGAGGCGTTGATTTACGCGCACCGGGAGACGAACGCGCGGTACCCGCTGGCGACCGCGGGCGAGGGGTTGGAACTGCCCGAAGATCAACTGCGTGAATACGTGCGGATGTGGCTGCTGCGGCTGCTGGAGGATTCGTCGCGGCCGATGTGGCCCATGCGGCTGCTGGCGCGGGAGTTGCTCGAGCCTTCGCCCGTGCTGGATTCCACGATCCTTTCGGGGATCTCGGTGAACTTCCGGAGGTTGGTGGAGATCTGTCGTGGGATTCTTGGTCCCTCGGCGAACGAGGATGAGTTGACGCACTGCACGCTGTGCATTCTGGCGCAGGGGCTTGGGTATCTGAACCATCACCAGATCATCTTGAAACTGATGCCGCAGATGAAGTATGACCGCGACGCGCTGGTGGGTGTGGCGGCGTACATCGCCGAGACACAGATCGCGGGCCTGAAGCACATTCGCGGGAAGCTGGAGCGTGGGGAGAGCCTGCCCTGGCGCGAGCAGATGTCGCGGCGGTGATCTTTCCAACGGCTTCCCCGGGTAGGGTGAGATCCTCAGAGCGCGGGAAAGTACGAACCGCGCGTGTTCAGCGTGGCGTAGGGGTGCAAGAATCGTCATCGCCGACGTCGGGCGGGGTGGGTGCATCCGGTCCCGGGTGTTTCTGGTCGGTGCGGAGGGGTGGCGGAAGGTGTGCGTGCATGAACTCGGTGGCGCTCAAAATGCTGATGGGGGACCGGGCGAAGTACTTCGGGATCATTTTTGGGATCACCTTCGCGGCGATGCTCATCACGCAGCAGGCATCAATCTTTGTGGGGATCATGACGCGGACGTTCGGGTTCATCAGCGATACGACGCAACCCGACATCTGGGCGATGGACTACAAGGTGCAGTTCATCGACGACATCAAACCCCTGCAGGACACCATGCTGCTGCGGGTGCGCGGGGTGGAGGGTGTGCAGTGGGCGATGCCGCTGTACAAGGGGCTGATCAAGGCGCGGCTGGAGAACGGTCAGTTCCAGACGTGCAACGTCATCGGGATCGACGACGCGACGCTCATCGGCGGGCCGGCGGAGATGGTGCAGGGTTCGCTGGCGGATCTGCGAAAGAGTGAAGGGGTGATCGTCGACGAGGTGGGCGCCGCCACACGGCTGGCGCGGCGTCCTGTGGATGAGAACGGCGTGCCGATCCCCGGGGCGAAACCGGAGCCGCTGAAGATCGGCGACACGCTGGAACTCAACGACCGGCGCGCGGTGGTGGTGGGGATCTGCAAAGTCAGCAGGACGTTCCAGAGCCAGCCGGTGATTTACACAACGTACACGCGGGCGACGCAGTACGCCCCGCGCGAGCGGAAGCTGCTGAGCTTTATTCTCGTGAAGGCAGAAGAGGGGCAGAACGTCGATCAGTTGGCCTCGCGGATCAAGGCCGAGACCGGGCTGGAGGCGCTGGGGAGTTGGGCCTTTGCCGAGAAGACGTACTGGTACTTCATCCGGTACACGGGGATCCCGATCAACTTCGGGATTTCGGTGTTGCTTGGGTTTATCGTCGGGACGGCCGTGGCTGGGCAGACGTTCTACAACTTCACACTGGACAACCTTCGGCACTTCGGTGCGCTGAAAGCCATGGGTGCCAGCAACGTGCGACTGCTGGGGATGATCGTGCTGCAGGCGATGGTCGTGGGTGTGATCGGCTATGGCCTGGGCGTGGGGATCGCCTCGACGTTCGCGATCATCAGCAAGAACTCGGAACTGGCGTTCAGGCTGCTGCCCGAGACGCTGGTGATCACCGGGTGCGCCATCGTGGTGATCTGCATTCTGGCGAGCCTTCTGAGCATCATCAAGGTGATCAGGCTTGAGCCGGCGATCGTGTTTAAGGGTTGATTGAGCGATCGACGGCTCGCAAAATCACCTATCTTTTTACGAACTTGCATCCCACGGAACGGTTTGATCCGGTGCCGATGGTCGTTTTTCACCCTATTTGGGTGGTTTGTGAGAGCGGTTGTCGGGTTTAACACGTTTTCGTTTGACCAGCGATCAATGTGCGGTAGGCTTACGCCGTTCTTTGAGTGAATGGTGTTTAGTGTCTAAACATCATTCCGAACAACCGTTTGATTCAACGGACCGACGGCTGATTGAACGGCTGACTGGGCTGGTTGAGTGGGCGGGATGAATGGCTGGATGTCGGGTTTGGGTGTTGGCGGTTGATCGAACGAGTTATCACGTACGCACGCACGCACGAGTGACGCATGCCTCCAGAGGATCGGCGAGCACGGGAGAAGATGGAAGTTCAGGAGTTGATCCTGAGCGCGGCTCGCGATCTGTTTGTGCGTGAGGGGTACGAGGCGGTGTCGATGCGGAAGATTGCGGAGGCGATCGACTACACCCCGGCGGCGTTGTATGTGCACTTCCGCGACAAGGCGGAGTTGATGCAGGAGATCTGCCGACGGGACTTTGGCGCGCTGACGGCGGAGACGCTGAAGCTGGCGAATGTGGAGGATCCGCTGGCGCGGATCTACATGATGGGGGCGACGTACATCCGGTTCGGGATTGAGCACACGAACCAGTATCGGCTGATGTTCATGACGCCGCACCCGGTGGAGGTGCCGATCCCGGAGGAAGAGCTGAAGAAGATGAACGACCCGGACCAGGACGGGTACGCGTTCTTCCGGGCGACGGTGCAGCAGGCGCTGGAGCGGGGGATGATGCGGATGAGCGTGGAGGATTTGGAGCTGGTCACGCAGACGTTCTGGGCGGCGGTGCACGGGGTGACGGCGATTGAGATCACGCACAGCAACGACCCGTGGCTGAATCTGGCGCCGCGGGAGAGGCGGATCGAGACGATGCTGGACGTGGCGCTGCGGGGGATGCTGAAGGACCCCGGGCATTTGGAGACGGTGAAGGCCCGATTGCGAGAGGAGGGGCTTCTGTGATTCGTACAGCGATGAAGATGCTCATGGGGGATCGGCTGAAGTACACGGGGCTGCTGCTGGGGATCGCCTTTGCGGCGCTGTTGATCGTGCAGCAGGCGTCGATCCTGGTGGGGCTTGCGCACCAGACGGGGTCGTTCATCCGCGATACGGGGGTTGCGGATCTGTGGGTGATGGACGATCAGGTGCGGTTCAGCCAGGACAGCCTGCCGATCAGCGACAACACGCTGCTGCGTGTGCGCGGGATCAGCGGGGTGGACTGGGCGGTGCCGATGTACCAGGGGTTTTTGAAGTCGCGGCTGCCGGACGGGACGCGGAAGGTGGTGATCCTGGTTGGGATTGATGACGCGACGCTGATTGGTGGGCCGCCGGGGATGGTGACGGGAAGCCTGAAGGATCTGCGGATCGACAAGGCGGTGATCGTCAAGGACGATGAACTGGAGACGAAGTTCAAGATGAAGCGTGGCGGGGATCGCGGGCTTCGGGTGGGCGATGTGATGAGCATCAACGATCAGGACGCGGTGATCGTGGGGACGTATAGCGCGGAGAAGAGCTTTTTCTGGGAGCCGGTGGTGTATACGACGTACACGCGGGGCTTGCAGTACGCCCCGCGTGAGCGGAAACTGATGAACTATGTGATGGTGAAGCTCAAGCCGGGGACGGACCTGGAGGAAGCGCGGGCGCAGATTGAGAAGGCCACGGGCCTGCGGGCGCGGACGGGGGATGAGTTCGAGCAGATCACGGCGGACTACATCCTCAACGAGACGGGCATCCTGGTGAACTTCGGGTTGGCGGTCTTCCTTGGGTTTGTGGTCGGGACGCTGGTGGCGGGGCAGATGCTGTACAACTTCACGCTGGACAACCTGCGGTACTACGGCACGCTGAAGGCGATGGGGGCGGGGAACATGAAACTGGTGGGGATGGTGCTGGCGCAGGCGATGGTGGTGGCGGTGCTTGGGTATGGGCTTGGGCTTGGGGCGGGGAGTTACCTGGGCAAACTTGTGGGTGATGCGGGGCTGGCGTTCCGGATGCCTTGGCAGGTGCCGGTCTTTGCGGGGTTGGCGATTGTGGTCTGCTGTCTGATCGCGGCGCTGATCAGCATCCGGCGGGTGATCCAGCTTGAGCCGGCGGTGGTCTTCCGATCGTGAGTAATCGGTGCTGCGGGTGATTGAGCCTTGAGTTGGTTTGGGTGTGTGCGTGCGTTGGTGGTTTGGTTGTGAAGACGCTCTTGAAACGGTGGGTTGAACCATGGTCACAAGTTCAGCGACAGCGGGGACGATGAACGGGCAGGGCGCGACGCGGAAGCTCGCGGTGCACTGCAAAAGCGTCACCAAGACGTACGGGGCTGGCGGGGCGAAGGTCACGGCCCTTCGCGGGATCGATCTGGATATCGCCACCGGCGAGTTGATGATGCTTGTGGGTCCCTCGGGGTGCGGCAAGACCACGCTGATCTCGGTGATCGCGGGGATTCTTGATCGCGACGCCGGGGAGTGCACGGTCTTCGGGGTTGATTTCAACACGATGTCGGCCTCGGCGAAGACGAAGTTCCGCGGCAGCAACGTGGGGTTCGTCTTTCAGGCGTTCAACCTCATCCCGACGCTCACGGCGGCGGAGAACGTCGCGGTGCCGCTGATGATCCTGGGCGAGGGGCGGTCGGCGGCGGTGAAGAAGGGCAAAGAGATGCTGGAGAAGGTGGGGCTCGGCGAGCGGTACAAGAGCCTGCCCAGCCAGCTTTCGGGCGGTCAGCAGCAGCGTGTGGCGATTGCGCGGGCGCTGGTGCACGAGCCGAGGCTGATTGTCTGCGACGAGCCGACGAGTGCGCTGGACCATGAGACGGGGCACGTGATCATGCGGCTGCTGAAGAATGTGGCGTTGAAGGACGATCGGGCGCTGGTGATCGTGACGCACGACGCGCGTATTTTCGGGTTCGCGGACCGGATCGCGAAGCTGGATGACGGAGAGGTGAAGAGCATTCAGACGCCGGAGGAGATGAACATCGGCGTTGCGAAGTAATGAAGGCGGGAGGGGGCGGGTGTGTGTTGATGTGTGGTTCGGGAGCGGGTTGACCAGGAACTTTCAGAAGAAGGAGCGTGGCATGTTTCGATCGATGATTGTGCCGTTGCTTGCGGTGGCGGGGTTTGCGTTCGCGGTGCAGACGGTGATGAGCCAGTCGCAGGAGAAGCCCAGGCCCAAGCCGATCGCGGAGCCTGCGCGGTCGCCTTACGCGGATTCGGTTGCGGGGTCGGGGATTATCGAGGCGAGCACGCGGAACATCGCGGTGGGGACGAACATCGCGGGGATTGTCAGCGAGGTCTTTGTTGAGCCCGGGGCGAAGGTGAAGGCGGGCGACGCGTTGATGCGGATCGACGATCGGACGCTGCGGAGCGAACTGGCGACGCGGAAGGCGGCGCTGGAGATTGCGCGGTCGCAGGCGCAGATCGCGCAGGCGCAGGTGGATCGGCTGAAGCAGCAGCCAAGGAAAGAGGACGTGCCGCCGGCGAAGGCGCGGGTGGACGTTGCGAAGGCGCAGCTCGAGGACGCGAAGGAAGTTCTGGCGTTGATGGACGCGGTGACGGACAAGCGGGCGATCGTGAAGGAAGATCTGACGCGTCGGCAGAACGCGGTTCTGACCGCGAATGCACGCTTGGAAGAGGCGCAGGCGAGCTTTGAGCAGCTCCTCGCGGGCGCGTGGTCGCAGGACATCGCGGTCGCGGAGGCGCAGCTTGCGCAGGCGAGGGCGGGTGTGACGCAGGCGGAAGCGAACGTGGCGGCGACGCAGACGGAGCTTGACCGCCTGGTGGTGCGGAGCCCGATCAACGGCGAGGTGTTGCAGGTGAATACGCGCGTGGGCGAGTATGCGCAGGCGGGGGCACTGAGCACGCCGCTGATGCTGGTGGGGAACACGGATGTGCTGCACGTGCGGATCGACGTGGACGAGAACGACGCGTGGCGGGTGCGTTCGGGTGCGAAGGCGCGGGTCTCGCTGCGTGGCAACCCGCAGATCGCCACGGACAACACGAGCTTCGTGCGGATCGAGCCGTTCGTGATCCCCAAGCGGTCGCTGACGGGCGACAGCACCGAGCGCGTGGATACGCGCGTGCTGCAGGTGGTCTACAGCTTCCCGAAGTCGGCGCTGAATGCGTATGTCGGGCAGCAGGTGGACGTGCGGATCGACGCGACGGGCGTGAGCGCCACCACCGGCACGGGGGCTTCCAGCGGCTCGAACGGGACTTCCGGCCCGAACGAGCGCGAGGGCGGCGTGAAGAAGTCCGAAGCGGGCGAGAAAATCGTCTCTACTCCGGTTGGATGATGAAGATTCCGGTTGGCTGAGGCCGTGAGGATTCGCGAAGTCTTTGATTGTGTGTGCGTGTGTTGGTTGGTCCGGTTGATGTCTGGTGGTCAATAAAGGTGCAAACCATGCGGCGTGGAAACATGGATCGGCGTGTGCGGTCGTTGACGGTTGTTGCCGGCGGGCTCTCGGCTGGCGTGCTCATGGTGCTGGCAGGGTGTACGGTTGGCCCGAACTATCAGGAGCCGACGATCAACGCGCCGGAGAAATGGATCGACGCGCAGGGTGAGGCGAAGAAGACTTCGGAGGCGGCCAGCACGGCCCTGAGCACGTGGTGGAAGCAGCTCAACGACGCCCAGCTTGACAAGGTGATGGATCTGGCCCTGCGCGGGAACCTGGATTTGAAGCTGGCCGAGGCGCGGGTGAAGCAGGTGCGGGCGCTGCGGCAAGGGGCGGCGAGCGGGCTGCTGCCGACGATCGACGCGACGAGCGGGTATCAGCGGCGCGAAGACTCGCCCAATGTCGGCGCGGGGCTTGGCAACGCGGGCGGGTTCGGGCGCTCGGGCGACGCGTACAACTCGTGGAGCGCGGGGTTCGAGTCGTCGTGGGAGCTGGACTTCTTCGGACGCGTGCGGCGCGGGGTTGAGGCGGCGGAGGGCGATCTGCAGAGCGCCGAGTTTGAAGCCCGCGACGTGCTGGTGGTGCTGACAGGCGAGGTTGCACGCAACTATGCGGAGCTTCGCACGAACCAGCAGCGCCTGGAGATCACGCTGGGGAACCTCAAGACGCAGGAAGAGACGCTGGCGCTGAGCAAGTCGCGCTTCGACGCGGGGCTGACGAGCGAACTGGACGTTGTTCGTGCTCGCGCGAACGTCGAGACCACGCGCTCGGCGATCCCCTCGCTGCAGAGCGCGGTGCGGGCGTCGATCCACCGTCTGGGCCTGCTGACGGGGCAGGCGCCCGGGGCGCTGATCAGCGAACTCTCAACGCCCGGGATGATCCCCACGCCCAGCGGAACGGTCGACGCGGGCGTGCCCAGCGAACTGCTCAAGCGGCGCCCTGATCTGCGGTCGATCGAGCGGCAGCTCGCGGCTCAGACGGCACGCATCGGCGTTGCGACCGGCGACCTGTACCCGCGGATCACCCTCGGCGGCAGCGTGGGCTGGAACGCCAGCAAGATCGCCACGCTCTTCGACGCGAGCAGCGTGACGTACGGCGTCGGGCCCTCGGTCTCGTGGAACATCTTTGACTACGGACGCATCCGCTCGAACATCACCGCGCAGGGAGCGGCGGCTGAGCAGATCCTCGTTCGGTACGAGCGCGCGGTGCTGTCGGCGTTTGTCGAGGTTGAGAATGCGCTGGTCTCGTATACAAACGAGAAGGTTCGGCGCGGGTCGCTGAAGGACGCCGTGACGGCGGGGCTGCGGTCGGTGGAACTGTCCACCGAGCTCTACAAGCAGGGCCTGACGGACTTCAACGCGGTGCTCGACGCACAGCGCCAGTTGTTCCTGCTGCAGGACTCGCTCATGCAGAGCGAGGGGACCGTGGCGGCGAACTTCATCACGCTCAACACCGCCCTCGGCGGCGGGTGGGATCCGCAGGGTGACCTGCGTTCAGCGGTGATTCAGCCCGCGCAGCCCAAGGAGAAGGGCGACCAGTCGTGGCAGCCCGCGGGCGTGGTGCCCGGGACCAAGGGCGAGCCGACGGCGAAGTGATGCACGCGCGGTTGGCTCGGCGTTGATGCGTGCGACGGCGGCGCGTGCCTTCAGCGCGTCCAGCGGTATTCGTGTCGCTGGATGAAGTCGTCGCTGCCGGCGAACTTCACACGCTTGACGATTGAGAACGCCTTGGCGGCGATGCGGTAGGTCTTGCGGATCGTCGCGGGCCTTTGGTCGTCTGTGCCGGCGTGCTCGGTGACGATCTCGATGGCGTCGGGGGATTGCGAGCGGGAGATCACGCGCTCGGTGGTATCGCCGTTTTTGATCGCGGTGCCGGCGTCGATGAGGCGGAGTTCGCTGGCGGCGTTGGCGTGGGGCTCGTCGTCGTAGCCGATGGCGATGGTCCAGATGCCGCTGGCGGGCTGGGCGGTGCGGACGCGGAGTGTCGAGCGGATGGTGGTGTTCTTGGCCGAGGTGTAATCGAGGTACGTCAGCGTGCCCGACCAGCGGTGATCGACGAGGGTGTCGAAGTCGGTGGATTGGACGGCGGGTGTGGAGTTGACGAGCGAATCACGGCTGGATGCGGCGGCTTTCTCGCATAGCTGTGAACACGCCGGGAGGGCGGCGGCGAAGAGCAGGCACGAAACAGCAAGCAGCCGGGCGTACGGATTGGCTGGGGTGCACATGTACGCAGTGTACTGAACGGCGAAGTCTCGTGGCTCAGCGCGTGAAAACGATCGCTTGAAATGTGCTCACGGTTGATCGGCCCGCCGCTCGGGGCTGGTCGCTGTCGGCCTGACGTTCACATCGGTTTCTTGCTGATGGTCACGTCGTAGACGTGCAGGAGCTTTTCTTTGTCAAAGATCATTTCCTGGCGCGTGAGGCCGACGATGTCGTACTCGGGGGTGAGTTCGATGGCGTCGACGGGGCAGGCCTCTTCGCACATGCCGCAGTAGATGCAGCGGAGCTCGTCGATCTCGAACTTGACGGGGTACTTCTCGCGGTCGTCCCAGGGGGACTCGCCCGCGGTGATATGGATGCACTTGGCGGGGCAGATGGTCGGGCACATCATGCACGCGACGCACTTGACCCGGCCTTTTTCGTCGCGGTTGAGACGGTGCACGCCGCGGAAGTTCTTGGCTTCGAGCCCGCCCTTCTCAACCGGGAGGTGCTCGCGGCGCTGCTCGGGGTATTGCATGGTGCGGCTGGTTTTGCCGCCGCCGAAGCTGGTGAAGAAGTGACGCATCGTGGTCCCGAAGCCTTTGAAGACTTCAGGGAGGTAGACGGACTCGCGCCGGTTCATGTCCGGGGCCTTGACGAGCAGAACATCTTCACGACGGATGGCCATAGGACCAGAGGGTAGCTGGGTCAGGGCGGGTTGGGAACTGGGTTCGGACGATGGCTGGGGAGAGGGGATGGGCTGTCGGGCGGATGGGTGCGGGCGGTCCGAGAGCCTGATCCACGGAGGTGATGGGTGGTGGGTCTTGAGTGGGTGTCGAGCGGATCAATGGTGGTAAGAGGGGCAGTTTTGCCTCGGATTCAGCGGAGTCTTCGATCGGATCGTGGTGCAGCGTGACCAGCGGCGTGTACAGTTTACGGGCGTCGGCGGGCCGATCCGTCGGCTTGGTAAGCGTGGGATTTGTGTAGAGGGTGCGATTCATGGAAACACAGCGTTCTGTCGGTTTGGAAAAGTCTCTTGCTTTGCTCGTCTGCGGTCTGGTGATCAGCGCGGGCTTTGCACGGTCCGCGGCGGGGCAGTTTGTCACCAACGCCAACGGCATTTCGGATGCGCGGTTTGATTCAAGCGAGCCGTATCTCGCCCTGAACTTCGCGTTGCAGGTGGACGGGCCGACGGGGCTGGGCGTGCCGGTACGGATGTTCGCCTTCGGGCCTACGAACGGCACGTGGCGGTACAACCTTCCGGGCTCTGCGGAGCCTTTCGCCGCGTGGATGCCGCCGGATGGGCGGACGCTGAGCTCGCAAACGCACCCCGTGCTCTTTCAACAGCTCAACGCCACGTTCGGGAGCCCCGGCGCCGGGCAGTTCAGAATCCCCGATCTTCGCGGGAAGTCGATCGTCGGTGAGGGTGGCGGGCCCGGGCTTGAGATCACCGGCCGCGGCGACACCCTCGGGGCTGAGTATGTCACGCTGACGGAGGCGAACCTGCCCGCGCACACGCACACGCTGGGGCAGCAGACATCGACCAGCAGCGGCGGCGGGCAACCGTTCAACAACCGCTCGCCGAACTATGGCTTGAACGTCGTGGTGATGAACACGGGGGCGTATCCGACGCAGTCGGGGCTGCCGAACCCGACGTTGGCGACTCCGGCGCAGCCGCTGATCGGTCAGATCCAGTTTCTGTGCGTGAGCGCGCCGAACGCGGGGTATCTGCCGGCGCGTGGGACGGAGTTGAACATCAACTCGAACACGGCGTTGTATTCGATCATCGGGACGTTGTACGGGGTGCCCAGTTCTCCTCAGACGCGGTTTATCATTCCCGAAGCGCGTGGGCGTTCGCTGGCGGGTCAGTCGTTCAATACGGCGGTGCCCGCGGGCCTGACGCCGCGGGCGCTGGGCTCGCGGTACGGGGCGGAGTCGATCACGCTGACGCCCGCGAACTTGCCGCCGCACCGCCACGCGATGCCGACCAATATGTCGACATCGTCGGTGGGGTCGGCGGTTCCGATCGAGAACGTCGGGCCGCAGACGGCCGTTACGTACTGCATCGCGTACACGGGCACGTACCCCGCGTCTGGATCTTCGATGAGTGCGAGCACGGCGTACATCGGCGAGGTGATCGCCTTTGCGGGGAACTATGCGCCCGACGGGTACTTCCCGTGTGACGGACGATCACTGCCGATCGCTCAGTACGAATCGCTGTTCACCTTGATCGGCTTTTTCTACGGCGGTGACGGAGAGACGACGTTCGCGATTCCTGACCTGCGGTCTCGGGTGCCGGTGATGGCCACCTCGACAAAGCCAATGAGCACGGCCGACGGTCGAGAGCAGGTCACGCTGGGGATCTTGTCGATGCCCCGGCACACGCACGAGTTCGCAAGGGCGGGGTGCCAGGCGGCGGATATCGCGTGCGACAGCGGCTCGTTGTTTGACCCGGCGTTTTTCTTCTCGTGCACGAACAACGGGGTGAACGAGGGCGACTACAACGGCTTCTTCTCTTTCAACGGGTTCTTCAATCAAGCCGGACGAGGATCGGCGGCGATCGGCACTGTGTGGGATATCGCCTATGACTCGGGCGATCCGTTGCCGCCGTTCGGGGCGGTCATCCCCAACGCCGTGAACAACGGGGTGAACGAAGGGGATTACAACTGCTTCTTCAATAACTTCTTCCTCGGGTGCACGCTCAACTGAACGGGATTTCAAAGTTCTGATTTGTTTGGCGGGTTCAGTTACTCGCGACGATTGAACTGAACTCCGTTCATCTGTTGGGGGTTTGGGGGATTCTTCGTACATACTTTGCGGTACGCAAGGGCGTCGTTCGACGTGATTCTTCGGGCTTTGGTCGCTGGGTTGTGGCTTTTCAAGGGCCGGTCATTACACTGGACTGACCCGCGCAGATACCGGCGCGGTGTCCCCAAAGCGGCTTGACCTCGGAGAAATGCATGCGGCAAATAAAAGCACACGCGATGGGCCGTTCGTATCACGGGTCCCGCTTTCATGCCGGAGATCGTCACTTCGGGTGGGCGGCTGTACTCTCGACGTGTGTTGGGTTGACGGCGGCGGCACCCGCCTATGCGCAGTTCACCGGTAGCGCGGGTACGGTGAATCCGCTGCCGATCCAGAACATGCAGCCGTCTCAAGCGGTGCAGTTCGCGGTGGAGAACTTTGGCATTTTCGGACTCGGAGCACCGATCCGCATGTTCGCGTATAGCCAAGGGACGTGGAACATTCTGGCCTCCGAGGGTTGGATGCCGCCGGATGGTCGAAGCATTCCGATCGCGAATAACGAGTTCCTCTTCGTTCAGATCGGTACGACGTACGGCGGAGACGGGAACACCTTTTTCAACATTCCCGATCTGCGCGGGCGGAGCCCAATCGGCGAAGGGCAGGCACCGAGCCTCAGCTCTTTCACTCGCGGTGAAGTTGTGGGCAACAGTTCGCCCGTACTGAGCACCAGCAACATGCCATCGCATGCGCACGGGTTCGGCAGCATCTCGACCGGTCCCGTCGGGTTTGGATCACCGTTCACCAACCGTCAGAACTCACTGGTCACACCGATCCGCATCGCCAAGACGGGAATCTTCCCGTCGCGCGGCGGCGGAGTCGGGTCCGCTGTGAGTCCGGGGCAGCCGTGGATCGGCCAGATCTTTGTCATGTGTGTGCAGCCGAACAACACCAACCAGTTCATCCCAACGGATGGGGCGATTCTGCCGATTTCGTCAAACCAGGCGTTCTTCTCGATCCTCGCAACGTTTTATGGCGGTACGGGCGTGCAGAACTTTGCGGTGCCCGATGCCCGCGGTCGCGCGTTGACCGGGTACACAATCACCGAGCCGCTGAACGGGCGAGCCCCGCGAGTCATCGGCGAGCGATACGGATCCGAGAATGTCACTCTGCTGACCGCGAATCTGCCTCTGCACCGTCACGCTGTTGCTGGGAATCAGTTCACAGACTTCACCGGCAGCGGTCAGGTGTTCGATAACAACCAACCGACACTGACCATCACTTATTGCCTGTGCGTCAATGGCGTCTTTCCCAACGGTGCCGGGATAACGAGCGAAGAAGGATATCTGGGCGAGATCGTGGCCTTCGCGGGCAACTTCGCGCCCGAGGGGTACGTTCCTTGCGATGGGCGACTGCTCGACAAGAGCGTCTACTCGGCGCTGTTTTCACTGATGGGAACCACCTTTGGCGGCAATGGAGTGACAACATTCGGCGTTCCGGATCTGCGTTCTCGTCTTCCGATCATGGCTTCCGCGCAGATTCCTGTCGGTACCGTGATCGGTTCGGAAGGCGCCAGCATCGAGAGCACCCAGATGCCCGCGCACGTGCACGCGCTTTTCGCGCCGCCGCGGTGCCAAGTCGCCGACATCGCCTGTGACAACGGTGTGCCGCTGAGCCCGACCTCGGGCTGCACCAACACGGGCGTGAACGAGGGCGACTACAACGCGTTCTTCGCAGCCGACGGCTTCTTCTTCCAGGCCGGTCTGGGCACCGCGGCGATCGGCGCTTCGTGCGATATCTCGTACGACAACGGCGAACCCCGCCCGCCTTTCGGGCCCGTCGTTCCCAACGCCGTGAACAACGGGGTGAACGAGGGCGATTACAACTGCTTCTTCAACTTCTTCTTTCTGGGCTGCTGAGTCCGCACCGGATCAACGATCCACGCAAAAAACCAACGCAACGAAAAGCCCCGACACCCTTTGAACAGGTGCCGGGGCTTTGTATTTGCGTTGCGTTCGCTCTGCGGCGTCTGACGAAGCCCGGTTTACTTGGCGTTCTTGCCCGGGCCGGTCTTGACGGACTTGTCGGGCAGTGCGGGCGTGACGACCGGCGGGACGGGCTTCTCCTTCATGAGCTTCTTCAGGTGCTCGACGGCGGCCTTGAGCTGCGCGTCCTCGCCCTTGAAGGCCGCGTGAGGCGGGTTATCGACGACGATGTCGGGGTCGACGCCGTGACCTTCAACGAGCCAGATGCCGTCGAGGTTGTAGACGCCGAACTCACCGGCGCTGGCGAGCCCGCCGTCGGAGAGGTCGTTGCTGCTGCTGAGCCAGACCTCGCCGCCCCAGGTGCGGGTACCGATGACTTTGCCGATGCCCAATCGGCGGAAACCGTCGGAGAAGGCCTCGCCGTCGGAGGCGGTGAAGCTGTCGCAGATGACCACGACGTGCCCGCGGAAGGCGTACTGCATGTTCCAGTTGGGCGCGACGCCCACGCGCTGGTTCCAGTACATCCAAGCCTTGCGGAGGAGTTGACCGAGGATCCACGAGTCGATGTTGCCGCCGTTGTTCCGGCGGACGTCGATGATGAGCCCTTCGCGGTTGTAGACGGGGAAGTACCCGCGCGCCCACTCGCTGATGTTCTCGGTGCCCATCGCGCGGAGGTGGACGTAACCGATCTTGCCCTCGCTGAGTTTCTCAACTTCGCGCCGGCGTGAGAACTCCCAATCGGTGTAGCGCAGGTCGGCCTGCACGCCGCCGCTGACCGGGCGGACGATGAAGTCCTTCACCTCGCCCGCGTTGCGCTTGACGGTGATGAGGACCTGCTGGTTAGCCTTGGCTCGCAGCAGTGCCGCAGGGTGCGGCACGTCGAGCGTCGAGCGCCCGTTGATCGCGGTAAGGACGTCGCCTTCCTTCACGTCGATGCCCGGACGCATCAGCGGGCCGGCCTTGTTGGGCTCGTCGGGGTCGTGCTTGTAGATGCGCGAGATAACCCAGCCGCCCTGCTTCTCGTCGCGGGTGAACTCGCACCCCAGGTAGGAGATGGCGACGTTGTCCGGACCGTCACGGAAGTCGCCGCCGCGGACGAAGTGGTGCAGAGTCGAGAGCTCGCCTGTGAGCTGGGCGAGGATGTCGTTCAGCTCGGCGCGGGAGCGGATGCGTTCCACGAGCGGGGCGTACTTGGTGCGCATGGCGTTCCAGTCCACGCCGTGCATGTTCGTGGCGTAGAAATAGTCACGCAGCAATCGCCACGCGTCGGTGTAGAGCTGGCGGTACTCCGCCATGGGTGAATAGCTCATGCTCCACGCATCGAGGCTGACCCGGCCCTTCTCGACTTCCGCCGGCGCCGGGGCGGCGTCGACGATCGAGATCGAATCGCCCGTGTACAGCATGATCTTCTTCTTGTCGGCGCTGAGCTCGTACGCCCGCAGGCCCGAGGCGACGTTCTTCACCTCGACCTTGTCGTTGCTGATGGCAACGCCCTTGAGTGTGAAGCCGCCGTCGCCGCGCTCGCTGACGCCGTCGGTTGCGCCGAAGTAGAGCGCACCCTCGGTGACGCTGAGGCGTGAGTAGTTGCCCGGGGCGATGGGGACCTCGATCAACCGGTCGGCGAGGCCCTCCATTTCGATCACCACGGGGGTGGTCTTCTTGGAATCCTTACCATCTTTGCTGGCGTCTTTGCCTTCCTTTGACTCCTTCGCGTCCTTGCCGTCTTTGGCCTTGTCGGCTTCTTCGGGCTTGGTGGGTTCCTTGGACGGTTCCTTTGCGGGCTCCTTCGCCGGCTCGGTCGGGGGCTGTTTGACGTCCTTGCCCTCCGCGGGCTCGGGCTTTTTGTCCTTCTCTTTGTCCTTGTCCTTGTCTTTCTCTTTGTCCTTCTCTTTGCTCGCGTCGAAGAGCTCGTCCTTCGCCTGCCACGGGGACCGCTCGCCCGCCTTCAGCGCCAACGCGTACACCTTCGTCCGCTCATCGAAGTACGGCTGGGGCGCCATCGGGCCCCACGGGCTCGGCACCGTCGAGCGGATGTTCCGATCCGACAGGAAGTACAGCCACTTCCCATCCGGGCTGAACGCCGGGCTGAAGCCCTCGAAGCGGTCGCTGCTGATCGGCGTGACCGTCTTGTCCTTCAGCGAATAGAGCTGGATCTGCTGGGCCATGTTCGAGGCCTGCGCCTGGAAGACCAGCCACTGCGAATCCGGGCTCCACGAATACTCCGACGGACGATCCACCGGCGAGTCAAAGACCTTCGTCGTCTGACCCGTCGAGATCTCGGTGATGTAGAGCTTCTGGTTCTTGTCGCTGTGGGCCATCAGCTTGCCGTCGGGGCTGATGACGGCCTCCCAGCGGAGGATCTCGCCGTCGCTGGTGATCATCTTCTCGTCGCCGGCCTCGCGCGCGCCGCGCGCCGGGAGCGACCAATACTCAACCTCGCCCGAGCGGTCGCTGGCGAAGACCACACGCTGCCCGTCGGGGGTGAAGATCGCCGAGCGCCCGCGGACGCCCGGGGTGGTCATGAGTTCAACAAACCGCCCGTGCCGGGCCTTCGCCGGCGCGACGAAGACACGCCCGCGCGAAACGATCGCCACGCGGTCGCCGTTCGGAGAGACGCTGACGCTCGAAATCGCCCGCACCGGCTCCTTCACCCAGCGCTCGCGGAGCTGGTCCAGATCGCTCGTCAGCGTGATGTTCACCACGCGGTCGGCGTTGGTCTTCACGTCCACCACGTGCACGTCGCCCTTGTGCGAATAGACCACGCGCCCAGCGTCCATCTCCGGGTTCGCCGCGTCGAACTCCTTGTGGAAGGTGTGCTGCTTGAGGTCCTTGCCATCCTCGTTCATCGACCAGAGGTTCATCACCCCGTCGCGATCGCTCAGGAAATACACCCGGCCCTCAAACCACATCGCGTCCTTGCTCGTGCCCGCGTAATCCGTCGTCAGCGGCGTCGCATCGCCCGCGCCCGGGACAAACTTCCACAACTGCTGAATGAACCCGCCCTTGTACCGCTTGGTGTACGAACCCTGGAACGGCAAGCGCGTGAAGAAGAACGTCTTGCCGTCGCCCGAGAAGCTGCCCTGGTCCGCCTCGTAGAGCTCGACGATCGACGTGGCGCCGGTGTTCAGATCCAGCACCACCGTCTGCGAGCTGGGGAGCGTGGCGAACTGCCGCGTGGAGTAGAGCAGTTTGTTGTCGGGGGTCCAGCCGATGAACCCGCCGCGCTGCCAGCCCCAGGTCCGCCGAACCGGCAAGCCGCCCTCCATGGGCATGGTGTAGACCTCAGCGGGGCCTTCATAACTGGCGACAAAGGCGAGGGTCTTGCCGTCGGGGCTGATGGCGGGCATCGACTCTTCACCCGCGTGGGCGGTCAGACGCGTGGCGGTGCCGCCGGCGGTACTGACCTTCCAGATGTCGCCCTCACTGACGAAGACGATGGTGTCGCCGCGGAGCGCCGGGTGGCGGTAATAGCCGAGGGTTTGGTTCTGCTGCACCCCGCCGTCAAGGATCGACGCGGGGCTCGCGGCGGGTCGGGCGTTGCCCTCGCTCAGCCTCATCCCACCCGCGGGGGCGGTGCTACCGCTGCCACCCTCGGGCGGCTGCGCGATCGCGCACGCCGACAGACTCAAACCCGCGGCCAAGGCAACAGCGAACGCGGCGCCCGCCGCCCTGCCGATCGACCTGCCCGCAAGCCAACGACGCTCAAAACGACCCCGCGACTTCTGCTGCATGGATGCCTCCAAGAGAGTTTTCAACCCGCGCCGCTCGGCTGAAGGCCGAAGGGCTCACCTCCCCTCCACTCCCCCACTGACGCTGATTCCAGCCTACTTGCGCTTCTTGAACCGGTCTTTGATGCTGGGGGTATAGCTCGTGCCCTTGTTCCGCAAGAACGACGAACCCATACTGGGGAGCATCGGGCCCTGACCCGCCGCCCCGAGCTGCTTCACCGCCTTCATCTTGTCCAGCGCCGACATCCCCGCCATCTGCTTCGAGATCTGGCTGATGGTGGTGAACTGCTTCACCAGCGCCGCCACTTCGTTCTCGCTCGTCCCCGAGCCCTTGGCGATGCGCCGCCGGCGCGAGCTGTTCAGCAGCTCGGGCTTTCGGCGTTCGTCCTTCGTCATCGAGTGGATGATCCCCTCGACGCGGTCGAGCTTTTCGTCCTCGATGTTGATGTTCTTCAGCGCCGAGCCGATCCCCGGCAGCAGCCCCAGCAACTGCTTCATCGGGCCCATGCGGCGCAGCGAGCGGAGCTGGTTGAGAAAGTCCTCCAGCGTCATCTCGCCCTTGGCGAGCTTCTCTTCCAGCGCTTTCGCATCCTCTTCGCTGACCTGCTCGCGGGCCTTCTGCACCAGCGAGACCACGTCGCCCATGCCCAGGATCCGCCCCGCCACACGCACGGGGTGGAACTCTTCGATCGCGTCGAGCTTCTCACCGACACCGACGAAGCGGATCTTCGCCCCGGTGATGCTCTTGACGGAGAGGGCCGCACCGCCGCGGGTGTCGCTGTCGAACTTGGTGAAGATCAGCCCGTCGACTTCGAGCTTCTCGTGGAAGCTCTTCGCCGATCGAACCGCGTCCTGACCCGTCATCGCATCAACCACCAGGAAGATCTGGTGCGGCTTCAGCCGCAGGTTCACCTGCTTCAGCTCGTCCATCAACTGGTCGTTGACGTGCAAGCGACCGGCGGTATCGAGGATCACCGTGTCCACGCCCATCGACCGCGCCTTCGCCACGGCTCGCTCGCACACACCCACCGCAACGCCCACCGCTTTGCCATACTCCGCCGTCTTCTCGGGCTCGCTGTAGAACGTCACCGTCGCGCCGCCCGGCAGATCGCGCTGCACCTGCTCCGCCACGGTCTGAAGCTGATCCACCGCCGCGGGACGCTGCAGGTCCGCCGCCACCAGCATGACGCTGCGCCCGCGCTTCTTCAGCCATCCCGCGAGCTTGCCGCAGGTGGTGGTCTTACCACTGCCCTGCAAGCCGCACATCATCACGATCGTCGGCCCGGGCTCGGCCGCCGCCACCCCCGGTCCGTCGGCCATCATCATCTTGGCGATGTCTTCCTGGCTCGCCCCCGCGGGCACCTCGGGCAGATCGCCCAAGAGCTGCACGAGCCGGTCGTAGACGATGCCGATCATCTCCTGACCGGGGTTGAGGCTCTTGGTCACCTCGCGACCGAGCGCGTCCTTCAGCACGCCCTCGGTGAACGAGTTGACCACCTCCAGCGCCACGTCCGCCTCGAGCAGCGCGGTGCGCACCTGCTCCATCGCCTCACGGACGTTGGACTCGCTGATCGCCCCCTTGCCGGAGAGTTTGCGCAGGACCGAAGAAAACCCGTCGGAAAGCCGGTCAAACATGGTCGTCGAGGATAGGGGCACTGCCCCCGCCCCGTCTTACGGGCAGGCAAGGAAGAAGTTGTTGAAGAAGCAGTTGTAATCGCCCTCGTTGACCCCGTTGTTCACGCCCGCGTCGGGCGTTTCGCCAAACGGCGGCAGCGGATCACCATTATCAAAGGCGATATCGCTCCAGTTCGCCCTGATAAAGAACCCGTTGATGAACGCGTTGTAGTCGCCCTCGTTCACACCGGTGTTGCTGCGGAAGCTCGCACACGGGCCCATCGGATCGCCCGCGTCGTCACCCACGTCCGCGGGTGAACACGGCGCATTGCGAACCTCACGCTCCGCCGCCGGTCGCATGAGGTTGACCATCGTGATCACGTCGGCGCTGGCGGAAAGGTCCGTCGCCACGCAGCCGACGATCTCGTCGTCGAAGTCGATCCAGCAGCTAAACCCGCGAGCCCCGGCCGCCAGCGCCCCGATCAGCCGCCCCTGTTCGTCGCGCTGGTCGAGCCACACCCCTACGCCGTAGTCGCTCACCCCGGGATAGGGCGTGCTCAACACCGGCACACCCACCGGGCTCTGCCGCGTGAACATTGCGTTCACCGCGGATTCAGAGAGCACGCGCACGCCGTTGTGCACCCCGCCCTTGCGCAGCATCTCCATGAACCGTGCGAACTCCTCGGCGTTGCTCTCGCACCCGCCGGCGATCCGCGGGTTCGTCGCGCTGGAGATCACGTACCGCGTCTGCGTCATGCCCAGCGGGCCGGCGATCCGCTGCGCGTACAGATCGTTCCAGAGCAGACCCGAGGCGACCTCCGCCGCCGCCCCCGCCGCGTGCATCGATGCCCCGCCGTAGAGGAACCCCTGCCCCGGTGCATACTGCAATGGCTGCCCCGCAATTTGGTTCGCCGCCTGCTGAAGCGTCAGGTTCGGGATGTTCACCGCCAGCGCGTTGGCGGGCAGGCCCGAGCTGTGCGAAAAGGCCTGCCCGACCGTGATACCCGCCTTGTCGCCCGTGAACGAAGGCAGATACACACTCAACGGCCGGTTCAATGAGAACAAGCCCGCCGTGCTGTCGACCACCGACATGATCACCGCGCCGGAGATCGTTTTTGTCGCCGAGTCCGCCGCACCCACCCGTCCGACACTCCACGCGCCGAAGGCCCGCTGATAGACCACCCGCCCCTTGTGGATCAGCAGCAGCTCAAACCCCGGGATCGGAGCGCCGACCCCCTGCCCCTGCACCGCGGCATTCGCGATCTGCGTCACCTCACAGAACGTCGGCTGGGCCGGCGCCGCCATCGTCGTGCCGCAGATGCACAGCAGAGCCGCACCCGCCGTCATCATCAGTCGACCACCACACCTCCGACCGTTCGTTGTACCGATCACGTCCGCTCTCCATTCGTCCGCCCGCGCCCGTGCGGCAATCAAACCGTTCACGCCCGTCGCACGATTCAACGGGACATGCCCGCCCAACGATTGACCAGTGAACGCATTGCAATCAATGAAACCGACCTCTTCAGGCCCGCGGGCGGCGTTTCTCGCCGGGCTTACCCAGATTCAACCGAGCCCCACCACCTCGCGCAGCTCCTCGGTCATCTTCACCGCCGCGAGCGTCACCGCCTCGGTCCAGTGCTTGCCCGCGTGATCGCTCTGCCAAGCTTGGTCGTCATAGGCATAGATAATCGCCCGGCTCGAAGTCACCAGCACCCCCGAAGTCCCCGCTCGCTCGCCGTCCTTCATCCCCGAGCGCAGCATGACGCGGATGTCGTCCTTGGTCCCGCCCTGCGCGCCGTACCCCGGGATCAGAAACACCTGGTCCTTCATCCGCGCCCGCAGTTCCGCCGCCTCGCTCGCTTGCGTCGCACCAACCACAGCGCCCACATCCGAGATTCCCCGGCTCGAAATCCACCCCGCGCCCAGCCGCGCCGTTTCATCCGCCATCATCTGCGCAACCGTCCGCCCGTCCTCCAGCATGGCCCGCTGGATGCGATCACCCTCCGGGTTGCTCGTCCGCACGAGCAAAAAGACCCCCATCCCCTGCTTCAAGAACGGCTCCGCAACCTCCACCCCCATGTACCCGCTCAGCGTTACCGCGTGCGCGCCGCTCTGCTTCGCCGCCGCGGCGTAATGCCCCGCCGTCAGCGCGATGTCCCCGCGTTTGGCATCCAGGATCACCGCCAGCCCCACATTCGCCGCGTGCGCCATCCGCGCGTGCATGATCTCCAGCCCGAGGGTCCCCAGCCGCTCAAAGCACGCCGACTGAAACTTTACCGCCGCCACCCGTCCCGCCACCGCGTTGATCACCCCGTGGCAGAACTCATCGACCGCGCTGACCGTCTCGCCCATCCGCTCCTTGATCCCGCTCGGCAGTTTCTCCACCACCGGGTCAAGCCCAACGCACACCACCGAGCCCGTCGACTCCATCGCGCAGTGCAACCGCTCGGCAAAACGTATCTCGTGGACCATGTTCACGCCATCCTACGCCCCATACCCTTGCGGGCTCATGCTCACCCCCTCCCACATCGACCTGAAAAAGGACCGTGGCTTAACCATCCAATGGTCCGACGGCTCCACCAGTTACTACTCCATCGCCTACCTCCGCAAGATGTCCCCTTCAGCCGACGCCCGCGAGCTGCGCCAGCAAATGACCAAAAACCCGCTCACCGTCCTCCCCGCCTCCGCCTTCAAAAACGCCGGCCCGATCGTCGCCACCACCGCCGAACTCGTCGGCAACTACGCCCTCCGCATCACCTTCAGCGACGGACACTCCACCGGCATTTACTCCTGGGAGTACCTTCGGCAGATCGACCCGCGCAACGACGAACTCCGCGCCGAAGGCGGCCCGCCCGCCTCAGAAACCACGAAGACACCCTGACAAACCGCTCTCAGCCCTCACACTTTCCCGTGCCCAGCAAGCGACCAACGCCCGATGAGCCCCGCACGCCCGCTCAGGCACCGCATCTGCCTCTGAGCGCGCCGCTGACCGAACTCAAAGGTGTCGGCCCGCGCCTCGCCTCCGCCCTGAACAAGCTCGGGGTGAAGAACATCGCCCAGCTCGTCGCCTACCTCCCCATGCGCCACGAGCGCCAAGAGGCCGAGGCGCCGATCGATCAACTCAAGCCCGAGAGCATCGTCTGCACCCGCGGGCTCGTCAGCGCCACACGCATCGCCGCCCGAGGTTCACGCCCGCGCTTCGAGGCCGTGCTCGTCGACGACACCGGTCGGCTCGATCTCATCTGGTTCAACGGGCTCTACCTCCGCGACAAGATCCACGTGGGCATGAAGCTCCGCGTGCAGGGCAAGGCCAAGCGTTTCGGGCCCGGCGGCTCATCCCTCCAGATCGTCAACCCACGCCACGAGTTCATCGCCGACACCGCCGAGTCCGAGCCCGCGCCGCGCACCGCGCGCCTCCGCCCGGTCTACCCCGCCAGCGAGGACATCTCGACACTGCAGATCGAGAAGGCCGTGATCGCCGCCCTTGACCCTGCGCTGGCGCAGATCACCGACCACCTCAGCGACGACTACCGCGCCAAGCGCGAACTCATCGAGCTCACCAGCGCCTACCGCGCCATCCACACGCCCGCGACGCAGGAGCAGGCCGACGAAGGCCGCCGCCGTCTGGCGTACGACGAACTGCTGCTGCTGCTGCTCGCGGTTCGCCTGAAGCGTGCCCAGCGATTGGCACGCAGCGAGTCCCCGACACTCAAGCTCACCCCCGCCATCGACAAGGCCATCCGCGCCCGCCTGCCCTTCACGCTCACCGGCGCGCAAGACTCCGCCATCGCCCAGATCGTCAGCGACCTTGCCCGCGCGCAACCCATGAACCGACTCGTGCAGGGCGACGTGGGCTCGGGCAAAACCGCCGTGGCGGTCTACGCGATGCTCCTGGCGGTTGCCAACAAGCACCAATCCGCCTTGATGGCCCCCACCGAGCTCCTCGCCGAGCAGCACTTCGCCTCCATCTCGCGCATGCTCGCCTCCGCGAATGTGCGCACGCTCCTGCTCACCGGCTCGCTCTCCGCGCCGCAGCGCGCCGAGGCGCTCCGCGCCATCGCCGCGGGCGAGGTCGACATCGTCGTCGGCACCCACGCCCTGCTCACCCACCGCGTCCGCTTCAACTCCCTCGCGCTCGCCATCGTGGACGAACAGCACCGCTTCGGCGTCCACCAGCGCGCAACCCTCCGCACCAAGGGCACCGACGACGCGGACAACGACACGCCCCTCAAGCCCGGCGAAAAAGCCCTCACCCCGCACACCCTCGTCATGACCGCCACGCCCATCCCCCGCACGCTGGCGATGACCATCTTCGGCGATCTCGACGTCTCCACCATCGATCAGCTCCCGCCGGGACGCAAGAAAGTCACCACCCGCGTCGTCGCCCCGCCGTTACGCCAAGAGGTCTACGACTTCATCGCCCAGCGCGTTGCCAAAGGCGAACAGGCCTTCATCGTCGCGCCCGCCATCGACGCGAAAAACCCCGATCCAGACGCCGACCTCTTCGACCCGCGGAGCGAACTCGAGCACGACGCCCCCGAGAAATCCACCGCCACTCCCGCCGCACCGCCCGTGCCGATCCGCTCCGTCGCGCAGATCGCCAGCGACCTGAAACACTCCGCCCTCAAATCCGCCCGCATCGGCATCGTCCACGGCCAGCTCCACCCCGCCGACCGCGCCCGCATCATGGACGACTTCCGCCAGCACCGCCTCGACGTCCTCATCGCCACCACCGTCATCGAAGTGGGTGTCGATATCCCCAATGCCACCGTCATGGTCGTCGAAGATGCCGAACGCTTCGGACTCGCGCAGCTCCACCAGCTCCGCGGCCGGGTCGGTCGCGGCACCAAGCCCGGCGTCTGCGTCCTCATCGGCGCACCCGTCACCGACACCGCCGACCAACGCCTCCGCGCCATCGCCAAACTCGCCGACGGCTTCAAACTCGCCGAGCGCGATCTCGAAATCCGCGGCTTCGGCGACGTCGTGGGCATCCGCCAATCGGGCATGCCCCCTTTTCGAGTGGTCAACCTCGCCTCCGACCTCGACCTGCTCAACCTCGCGCGCCGAGATGCCATCGACCTCATCGATCATGACCCGCCTCTCGATAACCCCCAGCACGCACTGCTCAAACGCCGCCTGCTGAAAGCCCACGCCAAGTGGCTGGGCATCGCCGACGTGAGCTGATCTCCGTCCCACCCGCGCTCGGCCCACACTCGGCCCACATTCGGCAACCACTCGGCCCACCGCCGCGAACCATCCCGCACACCTCCCGCACTCCAGCACGGGTTTCCCCGATCCGACCACGCACTTTTCGGTACACTGCCCGGATGCTCGACGCATCCGCTCGTCGTACCCCGCGCCGCACCTTCCGTGGGCTGCTGGGTCTTCCGCTTTCCGTCCTTTCCCTGGCCCTGCTCACCGGTCTGCTGGTGACCAGTCTGCCCCGCGCGCTGCGTGCGCAGCCCGCTTCGCAGCAGAGCCTGCCGCCGGCCAACCGCGTGGGCCTGAACAGCAGCGTGGACTTTGCCGCGATCACCAACGCCACCGTCCACACCGCCCCGGGCAAGACGCTCAAGCGCGCAACCGTGGTGGTCAAAGACGGCAAGATCCTCTCCGTCCTCTCCACCAAGGACGGCGAGCTCGACCCGCCCGCACCCCCCGCGGGCGCACGCGTCTATGACGCCGAGGGCTTGCACGTCTACGCGGGGTTCATCGATCCGTGCGTCGAGGTTGATTCGCCCCGTCCGGATCCGGACCTGAAGGGTTCGCACTGGTCGGCGAAGGTCATGCCGCAGCGCCGCGCTCTCGACGGCCGCGGCATCGACGAAGGCACCGCCAAGCAGCTTCGCGCTCAGGGCTTCACAACCGCGGTGATCTCGCCCCGAGGCGGGATCTTCAAGGGCCGATCCGCGGCCGTCTCGCTCGCCAGCCCCGCAACCGACCCCGCTCTGCCACGCCCCGAGGCGTACCGCGACAACGTCTATCACAGCGTAGAGATGGAAGTCGGCGGTGCCCAGGGCGCGCAAGGCCGCTGGCCCAGCTACCCCGACTCACAGATGGGCGCCATCGCGCTGATCCGCCAGACGCTCATCGACGCCGACTGGCTCGCCTCGGGCGCTAGCACCACGGAGCGCGCCGCACAGACCGGCGGCAGCAACCCCAACGAATCCCCCGCCGTCGCCGTCGCCTCGCTGAACATCGCCGGCCCGCTGATGCTCAGCGCCGACGACGAGCTGGAAGTCCTCCGCGTGGTCAAGATCGCCCGCGAGTTCAACCGATCGGCCATCGTGCTGGGATCGGGGCTGGAGTTCCGCCGCCTCAACGCGGTTGTCGAATCGCTGAAGCCGATCGTGCGGAAGAACCCGAGCGAAGGCGTCGATCAACCGGCTATCCCGCTCGTGCTGCCCTTGAACTTCCCCGAGAAGCCGCGTGCGAACACCATCGGCGAAGCCGAGGACCTCTCGCTGCGCGACCTGATGACTTGGGAGCAGGCGCCGACGAACCCGCGCCGCCTGCACGCGATGGGCGTGAACATCAGCCTCACCACCGCGAAGCTCAAGGACCGCTCACGCTTCCTGAGCAACCTGCGCGAAGCCGTGCGCCACGGCCTGCCCGAAGAGGCCGCCCTCGCGATGATCACCACCAACCCCGCGGCCCTGACGGGCCTCTCGAATCAACTCGCCACCATCGAGCCCGGCAAGCGCGCCAGCCTCACCATCACCGACGGGCCTCTATTCAGCAAGAAGACCAAGCTCCGCGAGGTGTGGGTGGACGGGCAGCGCAGCGAGCTTTCGCCCGCACCTTCAAAGCTGGAGGGCACGTACGACCTGACCATCACCCCCGCGCCGAGCGAGTCCGGGCCTTACACGATGGTCATCGACAAGGACAACGCCATCACGATCCGCCGACCGGCACCGGTCAAGGCCGACGAAGCCAAGCCCGACGCGAAGGAAGCAGACGCGAAGGACAAGCCCGCCGAGCCCGCGAAGCCCGAAGAACCGGCCAAGCCCGAAGCGCCCGCGAAGCCTGATGCGCCAAAGTTCCTCAGTGCCAAGGCCCGCAATGTGCAGCTCTTCGATAACCGCGTCTCGTTCATCTTCGACAGCGAGCCGCTGGGCAACGCGGCGATCGTGACGATGTCGGGGTTGATCGACCTGCCCGCGGGCGCGACGACGATCAACACGAAGCAGCAGCGCAATCTCCGCATGTCAGGTCAGGGGACGCGTGACGCTTCGCAGCGGTTCACATGGGTCGCGGTGCGGACGGGCGATGTCCCCAAGCCCGAGAAATCGCCAGCAGCCAAGCCCGCGAAGGCCGAAGCGAAAGCCGACGCCAAGCCCGAAGCCGCCGCCGAAGCCAAACCGGAAGCCAAGCCCGAAGCCAAAGCCGACATCGTCACCGGCACCTGGTCGTGCACTGCGGAGGTGCCCGGGCTCGGTCAGCCCATCAACGCCACGCTCAAACTCAAGCTCGATGGCACCAGCGTCACGGGCTCCGCAACCGCGCCCGACGGCACACACCCGATCACCGCGGGCACGTTCGACCCCGCGAACAAAGCCTTGGTGCTGACCATCACCCCCGCTGACGGCCGGCCGCAGGCACGGGCCGAGCTAACCATCGATGGCGACAGCATCACCGGCACAGTCGCCGCGGCGGAGATGAAGTTCGCCCTCAAGGGCGAGCGCGACACAAGCACCGAAACCGCCAAGACCAGCGACGAGGACAAGGACGAAGCGCCGGAGGTTCCCGAAACGCTGCCGGGGCTGCCATTCGGACCTTTCGCGATCACCGCGGAGGCCCGCGCAAAGGCGACCCCGACGGTGCTGGTGATCACCAACGCCACCATCTGGACCAGCGCGGGCGACGGCATCATCGAGAACGCCACCCTCATCGCCCGCAACGGGCGCATCGAGATGGTCGGCAAGGCCATCACCCCGCCCACACCCCCCAAGGGTGAAGAAGCCTCATGGCTCATCATCGACGCCAAGGGCAAGCATGTCACGCCGGGGCTTATCGACGCCCACTCGCACACGGGCATCTCACGCGGCGTCAACGAGGGCGGGCAGGCTGTCACGGCCGAGGTTCGCATCCAGGACGTCACCAACCCCGATACCGTCAACTGGTACCGCCAGCTCGCCGGCGGCATCACGTGCGTGCTCAACCTGCACGGCTCGGCAAACTCCATCGGCGGTCAGTCGCAGGTCAACAAGCTCCGCTGGGGTTGTGCGCACCCAGACGACATGCACGTGAAAGAAGCGCCCCCGGGGATCAAGTTCGCGCTGGGCGAGAACCCCAAGAGCGCCAACTGGTCGGGCGAAGGCACCAACTACCCGCAGACCCGCATGGGCGTCGAGGCGCAGATCCGCGACCGCTTCATCGCCGCTCGTGAATACGCCCGTTCATTCGCGGCGTACGACGAAGCGATCGCCCGCATCAACATGCTCAAGATCGCCCCCGACGAACAGCAGCGCCGCATCCGCGAGTTGAACAGGCCGCACCGCGATCTGGAGCTCGACGCGCTGGTGGAGATCCTGCAGGGCAAGCGGCTGATCCACTGCCACTCGTACCGCCAGGACGAGATCCTCATGCTCGCGCGGCTCTCCGCGGAGTTTGGCTTCAAGCTGGGCACCTATCAGCACATTCTCGAAGGGTACAAAGTCGCTGATATCGTGCGTGATTCGTCCATCGGGGCCAGCGGCTTCTCCGACTGGTGGGGGTACAAGGTCGAGGTGCAGGACGCCATCCCGCAGGCCTTCCCGATCATGCACGAGCAGGGCGTGGTCGTCAGCTACAACAGCGACTCGGACGAAATGGCCCGGCGCATGAACGCGGAGGCCGCCAAGGGCGTGAAGTACGCGCTCCTGCCCGACGGCAAGCGCACGGTCACGCCCGCGCAGGCGCTGCAGTGGGTTACCATCAACCCCGCGAAGCAACTGAAGATCGACCACCTCACCGGCAGCCTGGAAGTCGGCAAGCAGGCGGACATCGTCATCTGGTCCGCCGACCCGCTGTCGGCCTTTGCCCACGCGGAGCAGACCTTTGTCGAAGGTGTTCGGCTCTTCTCCATCGACGACGACAAGGCCCTTCAGGAAGAGAACGCCCGCACGCGTGCGCGGATCCTCAAGAAGATCCTGAAGGACGGGCCGACGAAGAAGCCCGCCGCGAAGGACGCAAAGGACTCGAAGGACAGCAAGGACGCAAAGCCCGCAACGCCGGGCGCGCCGGCAACCGAGCCCAAGAAGCCGACGAACCAGATGCTCGCCAGCGAACTTGAAGCAGAGATGCGTGCGGAGGGCTTGCTGAACGATCGCGGCGAGGCGATGTCGCTGGGCGATTCCGCGATCGACTCGCCACGTGCGGGCGGGCGTCGGCCGCTGCTGAGCACGATGCTGAAGGACGCGGAGGTCGTTGCCCGCCGCGAGCATTACCTCGAACTGATCCGCCGGGGCATCGACCCGGAGAACTCGCGCGGGGGCCAATGCGGGTGCGAGATCTACAACCTCATTCATCGGCGGTGATGGCTGATCTGGTGGCTCGGCTTTCCAGAGCCGTGCTCCGACCTTTGACTTCACATTCATCAAAAACCCGTCCGTTTCGATCCGTCCTCTCGATCCTGAACCTGATGACCGTGCCTTGCTGAGACTTGCCATGTTCAACCATCGATCCGCGATTGCTTCGTTGCTTCTTGCCGCCGCTCCGTTCGCCGGCGCGATTGTGCCGACGCTTCTTTCCGGCTCTGCGCACGCGCAGGACCTCACACCGCGCGCCGGGCCTCAGACGCAGGACATCGCGCTGGTGGGGATCGACGCGTACCCGGTGGATCGCGAGGTGATCACCGACGCGTGCGTGGTCTTCTCGAAGGGCAAGATCACGCGCATCGGTGCGCGGGCGCAGGTTCAGCCGCCGCAGGGTGCGAAGGTGATCAACCTCGCACAGCCCGACGGCACACGACTGCGTGCATACCCCGGTCTCTTCGCGCCGTTCACGACGATGGGGCTGGAGGAGATTCAGGCGATCAAGCCCAGCCGCGACACGTCCGAAACCGGTTCGATCTCGCCCGAGGCGCTCGCCTCTGTCGCGGTGAACCCGGATACGTGGTTCCTGCCTGTTGCACGGAGCAACGGCGTGCTGCTTTTCGGGACGTTTCCCAGCGGCAACTCGATCCCCGGGCGTGCGTCGGTGATCTCGGCCGACGGATGGACGAACGAGGACCTGGCGCTGAAGCCCGAGGCGGGGCTGGTGGTGCAGTGGCCCAACGTGCGCGTGGTGCGTGCGCGGTGGATGGATCTTTCCGACGAAGAGCAGCAGAAGCGCATCACCGATTCGCAGGACCGCATCAACGGTGCGTTCCGTCAGGCGCAGGCGTATCTCGCGGCGAAGGCCGCCGACCCGGCTTCGGTGAAGACCGACCTGCGGTGGGAAGCGATGCGGAAGGTCTTTCCCGAGTTCCTCCCCCCCACCGCGCCCGCGACGCAGAAGCCCAAGCCGCCCGAGCTGCCCACGTTCATCACCGCGCAGGAGTATGACCAGATCCTCTCGGCGCTCGCCTTCGCGAAGCACTTTGGCTTGCGCCCGGTGATCGTCGGCGGGCGTGATGCGCACCTGGCGGCGGAGCAACTGAAAGCCGCGGGCGCCGCGGTGATCATCGACACGGTGAAGGAGATCCCGCGGCGTGACGACGCGCCGTACAACGCGAACTTCAACCTGCCCGCGCGGCTGAAGGAACTGGGCGTTGCGTTCACCATCGCCAGCGGCGAAGAGACCGCCCACGAGCGGAACCTGCCGTACATGGCCGCGTTGGCCGTGGCGCACGGGCTTTCGGAGCCTGATGCGCTGCGCGCCGTGACGCTCTCAGCGGCGGAGATCCTGGGCGTTGCCGATCGCGTTGGCTCGCTGAGCGAAGGCAAAGACGCCACGCTCATCATCACCGACGGCTCACCGCTGGAGATCCGCACACGCACGCTCGCGGCGTACATCAACGGGCGTCCGATCGACCTGACGAACAAGCAGACGGTCCTTGCCGAGCGGTACCGTGAGAAGTACCGCCAGATGAACGAGCAGAAGAACCAGCCGAAGCAGGACGGCGCCGGTGCGGGCGCCGCCCCGGCGCGTGAGATGCCCCGATGACCGAATCGAAGCCCGCGGTCTTTCTCGACCGCGACGACACGATCACCAACTCGCACCCCCGCACGGCCCACCTGCCCCGTCCGGGCGATCTGCTCGATCCTGATCTGGTGGAACTGCTCCCCGGCGCGGGTGAGGCGATCGCGAAGCTGAACCGCGCGGGTTGGCCTGTGGTGGTCTTTACGAGCCAGGGGGGCATCGCGCGGGGCGACATGCCGCCGCCGTTCGATCGCCCGCGGGCGACACTGTCGCAGGTTGAGTTGGTCAACGACCGGATGCGGTCGCTGCTGGCGGGTGTGGGTGCGCGGGTGGATGCGATCTACTACTGCCCGTTTCATCCCAGCGGCACGGTGGCGCGGTTCACGCGTGAGCACGAGTGGCGCAAGCCGCGCCCCGGAATGCTCCGCACGGCGGCGGTTGAACTGGGTTTGGATCTGACGAAGTCGTGGGCGGTGGGGGATATGCCGCGGGATACGGAGGCGGCCCGGAACGCGGGAATCCCCGCGGATCAGGCGGTGTTGCTGGTCGCAGGAAAACCCTTATCCGCGTCGAATGTGAACGCGAACGGGCCGACGGCGCCCGACCTTGCTCGCGCGGTGGAGATGATCTTGCATCGAAACGGTCGATAAGCTCTCCGCTCACGATTGAATCGCCGACCGACCCGATGATCACCGACATGCCCGACGCACCCAAGCCAGCCCGTGTCCTTGTCTTCCTGCCGAGCTGGCTGGGCGATACGGTCATGGCGACGCCGACGCTTCGGCTTCTGCGCGAGGCGATGCCGCGGTCGATCATCGTGGGGCTGGTGCGTCCGGGGCTTGACGATCTGCTGGCGGGGAGCGACCTGCTCGACGACATCCGCGTTGCCGACGGGCGCTCGGTGACGGGCCCGGCCCGCATCGCCAGCAAGCTCATCCCGCTGCGTCTGGACGCCGCGTTGCTGCTGCCCAACTCGTTTTCCAGTGCGATGACGGTTCGACTCGCGGGGATTCCGATTCGGCTTGGCTATGACCGCGACGGGCGCGGGTTGCTTCTGACCGATCGACTGCTTGCGCCCAAGCGACCGGCACCGTTCAAAGGTTGGGAGCCGGTCAGCGCGGTGCAGTACTACCTCGCGGCGGGTCGGGCGCTGTTGCAGGTTCTGGCGTCGCGGAACTATGCCGTGGACTTGGCGCCCCGGCTCGACGGCTCCAGCAGTTTGACGTGGACGCCGATGCTGGAACTTTCCAGCACGCCCATGCAGGACGCGCAGGCGCGGGAGTTGCTCGAGCGCGCGAAGATCGATCCGCTCAACGAGCCGTTCGTGCTCTTGAACCCTGGGGGCAACAACCCCGCTAAGCGCTGGCCGGTCGAGCGGTTCGCGGCGGTGGCTCACCACCTGATCCAGCGTCACCGTGTCAAGCTCGTCATCAACGGCTCACCGGCCGAGGCGCCGCTGGTGGCGCTCATCCGCGATGCGATCGCGCTGAACCACCCGGAAGACGCGGACCTGGTCTCGTGCCTGCCCGAGCTGGGTGTGACCGTTGGTTCGCTGAAGGGTGTTGTCGCGCGAGCCAAACTCGTGGTAACGAACGACACAGGCCCGCGGCACCTTGCTGCGGCGTTCAACGTGCCGTGCGTTTCACTCTTCGGGCCCACCGACCCGCGGTGGACGATCCTGCCCGAGCGCGATGCCGCCCACCCGCGCGAGATCATCCTGACGGCTGATCCGACGCTGCCGGTGGAAGAACTCGCCGACGATCACCCCGAGCGCTGCCGGATCGACAAGATCGCCACCGACGACGTGATCGCCGCGGTCGATCGGCTGATGCTCTCGGCACACTCACGCTAAGCCGCGTGGAACCCCGCACTATGCGGGCGGCGTCAACCCAGATCGGCTGCGCCTTCGACCTTCAAGGGGTAACGTGCTTTGTGGCTGAGTGCCGCGGCGCCGACGATGTCGATCTCGATGGTCCACTCCACGCGCGGGTAACTCACACCGTCGCCCGAGCCCGGCAGCTCGCTCGGCAGAATCACGTTCAGAGTCAGCGACGCGGGCTCCTGCCCCGGCTGGTTCAGGGTGATCGCCGGGACACCCCACGCGCCGAGCTCATCGCGTACTTCGACCGAGGATTTACCGCGACGCTCGCGGCGTACCCGCGCGCACACCAGATTCAGCTTGAGTGTTGAAACCGAGGCCTTGAACGATTCCACCTCGGCCACGATGAGCACCTCGCCGCCGGTGATCACGGGCGTGGGAGCGACCAGCACCGTCGGCTCGCCGATCCACGCGCACCGACGCCAGGCTTGCAGCGTTTGCACGCCGACGATGAAGAGGACGACGCCGCTGATCGCAACGGTGATCCAGAAGAGCCAGCCGATGGCGTCGGCCCCGCCGAGGATTGCATAAAGCCCCGGCGCGACGGGCAGCAGGCACGAAGCACTGAAACACATCAGCCAGCGGCGGCGGATCTGCGCCAGCGTCTCTTTGGGCCCGATCAACCGCAGCCCGCCCTCGCGGAGGGTCGACGAGGCTTCCTTCCCGTTGATGCCGATCTTCATCAGCGCGCTGAGCCAGAAGACCAGCGCCAGAATGCCCGCGTTGATGATCCCGATCGGCCAGCTCTGATATTGCCGCAAGATGAACGCGTCGTTCGGATCTTCCGGGTTCACCCAGACTTTGGGTTTGCTGCCGACGCTGAAGGCGCTGGTGCGTGTGATCGCCTCGCTCTGGCCCGACGAAGTCCATTCCCAGATCGGCAGCACCTGCGTCGACCGTCGCGCCCACGTTCCCGCGACCTTCGAGCCCGGCTCGTCATAGCGATACTGAATCTGTGCGGCGTAGTTCGTGCTGTTCCGCCGCCCGCGGCTCGTCACCACGCGTGAAGTCACCACCTCACCCTGGACCTCCGTCCACGACGTCATCGCCTGATGCTGACGCCAGGCCATGAAACCGCCCAGATAAAACAGGGCGGCGATGCCCGCCAAGCCCAGCAGCATCGCAATCCACGTCAGCGTTGCCTTGATGAATCCCACGCGGTTTCGCTCCTCCCCGACTTTGGACCGGAAGGTCCGAGAAGTCCGGTCTTTGTCAGCATCGCCAAGGCCCTTCAAGCGGCACTTGGCTTACGCCGACAAGGGGCTAGAATATCGACCTTGCCGGAATGCCACCGGCCGGGTTGGGGAGCGGGTGATCGGGTGGGGGTGGGCGGGGGGTAGACAATCTGGCCGTGGTTGACTGGTACCAAGGTCGATCATGGGGGCATAGCTCAGTTTTGGTAGAGCGCATCCATGGCATGGATGAGGTCAGGGGTTCGAGTCCCCTTGCCTCCACTTCAGACTTCGCGAGGATCCACCCGGGTCCTCGCGTTTGTTTTTGCCCCGATGAGTTTCTCGTGTGGCTCTCGCCGCTCAGGCTCTGTTGCCAACGGAGCATCGCTGTTGCCGGGGTGCAACAACGCCAATGGGCGGTGCGTCCGGGGATCTCCCCGATTCTGCTCGCGGCGCGAACTTTCGCCCCCTGGGGCCCATAAAACCATTGAGCCAAGGCCGGCACGCACGCCCGCCCATCCCGAGCCTTTCACGGTTGAAGATGGGACCCATCGGCGTGCACACGGGCACGGAGTTTGCCCCTCAAAGGATCGGAGATCCGAGAGATGAAGACCGCCGCGCCGTCAACTTGCCCAGGTTCGCAGATCCACGCCTTGCGTCAGAGGCTGCTCGTTGGCGTGCTGTGCGCCGGCGCACTGCTCGCTTCGGGGTGCTCAACCAGCATCCCGCGCGTGGCCCAGATGCGTGACAGCTTGACGCCCTCTGGCGGGCTCTCGCAATCCAACGAAATGGTCTTTGCCACCGAGCCCACGCACGCCGAACTCGCCGGGCTCGAGGACGCTTCGTTCCCGGAGTTTGCCCGCAGCGACGCCCGCCTGGGCAGTCTGCCCCCGGGCCCGTTGCTGGCGACCAGCCAGTGGCCCACGCCGCCGCAGCCTTCGATCGAGCGGTACCGGTTCATCTCGCTGCCGCGGAGCGCCTCGGCCACGCTGATCTTCCTGCCGCAACGCGAGTACAACCACCGCGAGTTCAACACCAACTCGTCGTGGCGTTGATCGATGTGTTTCGTCGGCATGTTCGCCGACGAGCAACGCAACGATTTTCAACGCCGGCGCAGCATGATCTCGGCCAGCCGACGCTCCCGATACCGCGCGTCCTGCAGCATCTTCTCCGCGTTCACCTCGGGCCCGCGGCTGGTCTGGTCCGCACCTGCGCCCGGGGCATCGATGGGCGTGTGCATCGCCGAGGTCTTCGATCGCTCACGGGCCTGCTCCGCGTCGAGCACGCGCGTGGAGATCGGCCCCTCGCCGATCGCGCCGCTGGGCAAGGCCGACGACGCGTCGGGACGCAGCGGCATCACGCCCGTGTTCACGCGTGAATCCTCCGGCGCGCCGCTCAGCTCGGGGACGTCCTGGTTCAAAGGCGTCGCGCCGGAGCGCCCGCCCAACGGAATCCCACCGAGAAAGAACTTCGTCCCCGGGGGCACCGGGATCGAGATCCCGTCGCGCGTCCGCTTGTACACCGACTGCGGAAAGACCGCCCACACCGACCCGCTGATCCGCACGAACCACCCCGCGTACGGCGTGTCCGCGTCCCGCGGCACCTGATACACGCCCGCAAAGTTGTTCGGCACGCGCAGATCGTTCGGCATGCTCCGCAGCCCGCCGTCGAGCACGCCCACGTCCGACATCCCCGCATCCACACGGCGCAGATCCTTCAGCGTCAACCGATCGGCGCGCGGCTTGCGCGGTTCCGGGTTCGGCATCGGCGCTGCGGGCTCATCGGTCCGGCGAAGGTCCGCTCCCGCGTTGGTGTTCGACTTCGGCGCCACGGGTCGCTGATCATCCGCCGAGGCCGGCTGAGCAGGAACCGCGGGCGTCGCGGGCGTCGCGAGTGGCGGCGGTTCCGCCCGTGGCTCATCGCCTCTCACGCTCGGCGTGAGCAACCCGACGAAGGCCATTGCTTTGAAAAGGTCAGCCGTCTTCACAGGTACACCCGCACTTTCAGAACCACCTTCGACTCTTCACGGTCGGGCAGTTCGTCAAGGATCCGCCCGCTGGCCGTCCAGCGGTACAGGGCCGAGCGCACCGGCTCGTCGATCCCCGTCTCCGACCCGGAACTCTGCAGCACCGTGACGTTGGAGACGGTGCCGTCCTTGCGGAAGACGACCTCCATCAACGGCGGCGTGGGCGCGAGCGTCAAACTGTTCAGCAGCGTGAGCTTGGGACGCTCCGTGCGAACTTCCAGCCCTTCGCCAACTTCGATCTTGCCGTTGCGCGAGACGAAGACGCCCTCAACTTTCCGCGTGCTCGACGCGAGGCTCTCACGGTCGCTCGCCTCGCCCGGCTCGGCGTTGGGCGAGCCCGCCATCGTGCGGGGCCTGGGTGCGTTCTTGGCATCGGGCGACGGCGTGCCAAGGGCCGAGGGGTTCTGTCCAGCCGAGGCCTCCGACCCCTTGGGCTGCTGCTTGGCGTCGATGTTCGCGTCGGGCTTGATTACCGGCTGCTCACGGGCCGTGGGTAGGGCCGGCGCGCCCGGCGCGTCCACCACGCCCGACCGTGCGCCGCCCTTGGCCTCTTGGGCTTCCCGCGGCAGGTTCTCCTTCTGCTCGCGGACTTCCTGCAGCTTGGGTGAAAGCACCATCGCCTCCTGAGGCGACGACGCGGGGTTCTTGGGGCGCTCGCCGGCGTTCGGGCCCAGGGCTTGCTTCGCTTCGCGGTTCTCATTGCCTTTCTTCGCGTCAGTCGAGGCAGGAATCGCGGGCTGCGGCGCGGGCTTGCTCGGGTCGATGACGACGAGCCCCGACGCCTCGCCCGGCGTGGCTTTTTCCGCCGGGTTCACCGGATTGGCAACGCCAAGCACCGCCTCGCGCGGGGTCGGATCGTCCGACTTCCCTGGGTTCTTCGGGTTCTTCAGACCCTCCACGGCCGGCGCGGGCATCTCCGACGGATTCTCCGTGCCCCGGACGCTCGTCGATGGCGAAAGGTCCGGCGCGTCGGGCTTCGTCACATCGCTAGGCAAGGGCTGGTTCTGCAGCGGCTTGGGCTGGCTTGTCGGTGCGCCCGGGTTTGTATCGCTGAGCGACCGCGTCGGGTTCCCCGTCATGGGGATGCCGCCCGAGGCGGCGGTCGACGGCGGCGTCGGCTCACCCAGCACGCCCGCATTGCGCGTCAGCCCGGCCTGATCGACCTTGCTGGGCACGCCCATGTGCGGGCCGGTGGCGGTCTCGCTGACCAGCCAGTTGGGTGTCGGTGCCGCAGTTGAGTCCTTCTTCCCCAGTTGCACCTGATCGACCGGAACCTGTACGACCATCGGAGGCGGCGGAGGTGGCGGCGCGGATGTTGGCGGCGGCGAAACTGGTGGTGTGGCGGCTGAAGGCAGCGCCAACGTCGGCGCAGGTTGAGGGATGGACCGTACGGGTCCGGCGACGTTCGCCGGTGGCTTGGGTTTGGGCTTGGGCTGTTCCAGCATCACGCGCTGATCGCTGACGACCTGCCGCTTGGGCGGGGCCATGTCGGGCGAGAAGACCTGAAAGTAGACCGCCGTTGCGACCAGCCCGGCGTGAATGAACAGGCTGAGCGCCAGAGCGGCGGGGATGGGCATGATGGAGAGGTTCTGCTGCTTCACCCGAAGAGAATCGTAGAACGATCAACGGGTCGGGAAGGTTCAGGCGGAGGCTCGACGTCGTACCGGTTTGGCGGTGTGCCCGGCTGCGGCAAGCGGTGCAAACCGCGCGACACTCGGGTCGGAGAGCGGGCCCAGCGTCACCCAGCCCGATCGGGCCCTTCCGCCAAGTTCGGGGCCGTGGTTGACGGCGCGAGGTTCGAGCAGTTCGATGAGGGTGGCGAACCGGGCGTGGCGTTTGCTCGCCCAATAGTCGTGCGTGGCGGCGATCCGCGGGCCGAAGCTCTCGCGAAGGTGCTTCAGCCCGGCGCGGGTGAGAAGTTCGTAGCTCCACACCTCCCCGACACGGACAATCAGGCGGTACGGCCCGCCGCGCTGTTTGATCAGGACAACATCGCCCGTTTCCACCCGGGCAAAGGGAACTGCCCGGTGCACGGAGAGCCGAGATTCCACCGTCTTTTGGCCCGTTTCGATCAGGTCGACGTACCGCTCCAGCACAATCGCGGCGTGCACGAGCACCCCGCGCACAGTCGGCGAAACCACGCTCGGGCGGGGGAGTGCGGATCTGGACGTTGGCATGGTGAATCGCCGCGTGAGGCCGGGATCGGGGCAAAGGGACAGGGGAGGGGGGGAGCGGGGGCTCGCGATCGGTCACTCGTCGGGGTTCGTATCGGGATACCACCGTTCGGCCTTGATTCCGGCACCCCTGCACGTGGGGGCTGGGTTCGTTCTCAATCCACGCCGGGGCATCCACGACGAGGTGCTTACGAACAAAATACCGAACACATTGTCAAGAAATGATGAACGGAAAGCGATAGCGCACCCTGAGGGCCTTTTGTCAGCAACAATTTCCCTGCAAGAACGAATATGTGGTTGCGATGCGGGCCTCAGGTCAGGGTGAAGGGTGCGGGGGCTTGGGCGGGGTTGGGAAGGGTTGGCGGGTGTGAATCGGCGGGTGTGGCTGGTGTGTTCTTTCCGCGCGGCCTGAGCCCCGTTGCGATGGCTGTACATCGAGGGTTTTCACGGGCGCACCACCGAACGATACGGGTTTACCCGTATATCAACACAGAGCGAACGGAGAAGTTCCGACCTGTGGTCGCAACGGGCTGAAGTCTGTTTCCGATTTGTGACTCCACATTGCCCCCACTCGCGAAATCGATCGCGTCACTCGGCGAATCAATCGGTACGCTGAAGTTCAGCACCGCGGGATCGAACACCATCCCCGATGCCGATCGACCGGGTGCGCACTGGAGGCCTTCTTGTGGGAACACGCATGAACATCGTGCAGAGGCAGGTCCATCGGGCATCGCGCGCAGACCGGCGAACGCTTTTGGTCGCGGCGGCGTTGGGCGTGGCGTGTGCGGCGATCGTGCCGCTGGGCGGATGCCTGGCAGGTGGGTCGTCGCGGACGGTGGAGAGCGGGACGTACGTGCATCCTTCGACGCTGCAATCGGTGAAGGTCGGGCAGAGCACGAAGGACAACGTGCTGATGATGCTGGGAGAGCCGAGCAGGAAGATCAAGACGGACAAGGGCGGGGAGATCTGGCGGTACTTCTATACGAAGACCAAGAAGAGCAACGGGTACGTGCTGTTTGTCTTCGGCGGGTCGAACTCGGAGAGCACCACGCAGACGACGGCCGTGCGGTTCAACAGCGAGGGCGTGGTGGACGAGATCTGGCGCGACGACAAGGGCGGGGCGGCGCTGCCTGATGTGGGTGACTGAATCGGGTGCACGCGTTTGTCAACGTGAACGCGAACCTGAACGAGAATGAAAACAGAAAGGCCCGGGCCGGTTGGCTCGGGCTTTTTTGATGTGTGCCGCGTGAGAGAGGTGTTGGAACTTGACCGCCACGCTCCGCTTGGCGGTACCCCGAACTCAGCGACGGATGATCCGGTAGCGGAGTTCCTGAGGCGAAGAACGCAGCAGTTCCAGTCGGTAGGGCAGCGCGGGGCTCAGGCGGGCGAGTTCACTCACCGCTTCCTCCAGCGTGCAGGTGTACTGCAGCGTCGTGCTGGCGCTGGTTTCCTTGCTGGAGAGGTCGATCGTCGGCTCGCCCTGCAGGGTCAGGCCCAGCGCGGGGTTCGAAGCCGAGAGGGCGCTGCGGAGGGCGGCGAGGTCGGCTGGGTCGGTGATGTCCAGCAGCGCCAAACGCGCACTAGTGGGCTTGGACCATTCGGTCATCACCTCGCAGAAGAGCTTGGCAAGGGCCTGATCCGCGAGCGGATCGAGCGATGCACCGGCCGGCAACCCCGGCGCCACCGCGGCGGCGAGGTCGGAGGCGGTTGCGAGCAATCGCCCGGAGGAATCCACCGCGCGGAAGACCCACCGCGTGCGGACGAGCCCGTCTTGCGTGGCGGAGGCGGAGCCGCGGGCGATGAGGTAGAGGTCCGCGAGGTTGCTGGCACGCAGGGCGGCTTCGACGTCCGCGGCCGTGACGACCTGGCCGGGGGCAGAGGCGGCGGAAGCGGCGGCGCGCACGCGCCCGGGGTCGGCGCTGCGCGTGAGGTTCAGCAATCGCGTGCCCAGACGGTCGTAGAGGCGGGTCTCCAGATCGAGGCTGACGCGGTCGAGTTCAGCCAGCGTGCGGAACTCTTCCCCCGAGCCGACGGGCGAGGCCGAGGGTGACGCGCCGGTCTGCACGACGACCACCGAGTCGGCGACCTTGCTCCCCGCGGCGGCGAGCTCCGCGGCGGTGTTCGGCGCGCGGTTGACCAGCACCGCCACGCGCGGCGAGCCCTTGCGCTGGTAGAGCTTGCTCAGCTCTGCACGAGCAGCAAGGCCCGCAGGGCTCGAAGGATCGGTCAGCGTAACGTCGCAGGGCTGAGCCGCGACGGGCTTGTCCGTCGGTGGGAGCATCGGTGTTGTACCGCGTGCGCGGATGCGCATGTTCAGTGTGCCGCCTTCGCCCTTGAAGGGGATCGCCTCGAGCCCCGGCGCGAACGAGGAGAGGGCCTGTTGCACCGCTTCGCGGAAGTCGCCCGGCGAGCCCTTGAACCCGACCTCGAACTCGGCCATGCTGTCGGCGGCGCCGATGGAGACCGAGGCGTCCTGGAAGTTGTCGACACCCGTGATGGCCTTGAGCGATCGGCGTGCAACGGGGAGCTGCTCGCTGCTGAGCCCGAAGACGCGGAGGGTGTAGTCGCGTGCGTCGGAGGCCTGGATCACCGAGCGTTCGTAGTCAGAGAAGAACGCGCGGGCGATGGTGTTCATGTTGTCGACGATGGTTTGGTCGTCAACCCCGAAGCCCTTGGGGGCCCAGTCCATCGGCGGCAGCGGCCGCATCCGCAGCCCCTGTGAGTAGTCGATGGGTTGCACGATCACGGTCTGCGGCGCCTGACCGCGCGTGCCGAGCAGTTTCACGAGGATGACCAGTTCCGCGTCGGCGGTGTTGGCGAGCAGGTCGATGCCTTCGCGCTCGTTGCGGGCGGAGAGGGCGGTGCCCAGGCGCTCCCGCGCGTCGGAGATCGCGATGGGATCAACCTCGCGGAAGCGCATCTCGGGCTGTGAGAGGACGCGCGAGAGCCCGACGCGGAAACGCTCGGCGACGCCGGCGGAATCGGGCTGGAGGAGTTCAAGCACCGACGCACGCCCCGGACGCACGGGCGAATCCCACCCGACGAGGATCAGGGTCTTCGGGCGGCCGGCGCGCTGGTAGGCCTTGGCCCACTTGGCGATGTCCTCGGGGCCGGCCATCGGGACCACCGGCGGCGGCAACGGCTCATTCTCCGCCTTCTGCGCCATCGCCAGAGGCGACGCGGTCGCGAGCGTCATGAGCGTCAGCGCAGAAGCCAGCGTGAATCGGCGAGAGTTCGTGCGGGGCGTGTTCATGGGTGACTCACTGTGAAACGGCGGGATGACTCTGCGCGGATGGAAGGAGTTTCGTTCGTCCTGCGCACGGCTCTGGAGAGCCGTGCCACCAAAGGCCGAACAACGGCAATCGCTCAGCGTCCACGCTGCACGTCGAGCAGCCACGCGGTGGCGGCGGAGTTCAGCGCGTTGGCCTTGAGCATCGCGTTGCGCCGAGCGGGCAGAACCTCGCGGCGCCACTCGCTCTGCCCGACCTGGCGGCCTTGCGCGTCGAACCAGCGGTACTGGTACATGATGACCTGGTCGTAATCCGCCCGGCTGCGCATCGGCACCGTCACCGACATCGGGCGGTCGGGCGTTGGCTGGTCATAGACGATCGCGGGATAGTCCACCGCGGTGGTGTCGGCCAATGAGCCATCGACCGTCACCGCGGGGTACGTTGCTTTCGTCACCGCGTCGGGCGCGGCGCCGTACGGGGCCTTGGTCTTGTCGCAGGCAACGAGGCTCAGCGCGCTCAGCGAAAGCACGATCGCCATCGGAACGGTCAGTTGGCGGCGGCGTGCGTTGGAGCTTGTCATCTTCATGGGTGCGACCTTTCGGTTGGTCTGGTGGGTGTGGGAAAAAGCTTGGTAAGCGATCATCTGGGAGGTGTTCGGAACGTTCGGCATTGCCCGAGATCAGTTTGATTTCGATTCGACAGGGGCGGCGGATTCGGGCGTGGGGCCTGCGCGATTGAATGCGGCAACCGTTTGGGCATATGCCGCGTGCAGTTCGCGAAGACGCGGGGACTTCGGGATGTACGCCACGTGGGGCTGTGCGAAGAGTCGCAGAGCACCGGCGGAGGCGGGAAGGGGTGAGAAGAGCCAGGTGCCGCGTTCGAAGATGTGCGCGCCGGGCTGGGCGTTGGGCCCGCCTTGGAGGATCTTGATGCCCTCGAGTTCGTAGAGCTCGCGGAGCTGCTGCACGCTGGTGATCTCACGCAGCACGCCGGCGCGGTGGTACGAGTCGAGGACGCTGTCGGAGGGCGTGCGGACGCAGGTGCCGCCGAGGATGTAGGGGATGCTGGCGGCGGGCGGGTTGATCACCGCGTCGTGCAGATAGAACCAGCGCCCGGTGGTTGCCCAGTTTGTGCTGAGCATCGGAAGACGCAGGTAGTGCAAACGCGCGGGGCCGGGCAGCGATGGACCGGCGATCGGCGGCAGCACCAACCGGCTCTCGGGGAACCGCTCGACCTGCACCGTCAAACTCGAGCCCTCACCCGCGGGGAGGTTCAAGAGTGCGACGTAGACACGCTGCGGGAAGACCTCGACGTGGCGTGTATCGGCGTAACTCGTCGCCTTCATCAGCACGCCCGCGGCGATCGCACCCAGGCCCGCCCACTGCGCGTCGCGGTTGCGGTTGTGATTGCCGACCGCGGCGGCCGTGGCACCCGCGACGATCAACCCCGTGCCGATGGCGCTCTTGGCGCGGCGCATGGGCTCAAGGTTCGTCCACTTCGCGTCGCGGGCGAGGCGGTTGAGATCGGTGATCAGCGGAAACTCGCCGACCGACGAACCAGCAAGCACGCGGAGCTGGTCGTTGGTGCTGGGCGTTGTGGTGCGAAAGGCGGCGATGGTCGAATCGTCGCCGGTGGCGAACTTCTCCGGCGCGGTGCCGAAGTCAACGATCAGCACGGTGTTGTACGTGCCCTCGACGATGATCTGCGAAAACTCTTTCAGCGCGGGGTTGATCTGCGTGAGTTGGGCGGCGGCTTCCTTCGCCTCCTCAAGCTCGTTGAGCTGACGGGCGGCGATGGCTTTGAGTGTGTAACCGAGTTCGAAATCCGTCGGGACGGGCACGCCGCGGAGTGCGGGGTCGTTCGCCGCGGCTTCGTTCCGCTCGCTGGCGCTGGAGTTCTGCATCGAGCCTGCGCGGGGCTGCGCGACACCCGCGAACCCGCGCAGCGTGAAGAGTGAGTTGTTCACGCCCGCGCGGAGGTTGCCCCAATCGCCCGTGAGCCCGTCGAGGATGCCGACGTAGCAGTACGCCATCGCCTGCTCGAAGGGCTCGCCCTTGAAGGTGCGGGCGGAGTCTTCGGTGGTGAGGAACGCCGCGGGCGTGGTGCCTTCGTTGACGCCCGCGGTGCGGAGGGTCTGATAGATCTCGCGCGCCGGCCGCTCGCCCGCGGCGGGTGTGCCGTCGGCCAGGGCCGCCAGGAGCGCTTTCATCTGGTAGAGCGTGCGGTCGCGCTCGCCCACGGCTTGCGCTTGGTTGATCGCGGCGATGCGTGCGTCGGCGAACTCGCCGCGTGCGAAGTCGTTGATGATCGCGCGGTCGGCGCGATAAGGCGAACAGCCCGCGAGCACGCACAACGGAACCGCGCACGCCGCCGCTGCGAGAGTCAACGCACAGCGCCGACGACGCACCCGCGCCCGCGGGCAATCGGCGTGCATCGGGTTGGTGTGCTGAGACGTCATGGGCATTCAGCGTATCAGCGTCGGTCAGTCGATCTGCAGGCCCTTGCTCGTTCTTCGGTACCGCGCCTGCCCCGACCAGGCCTGCGCGCCCGAAGCGTTGTCGACGATCGCAAAGGAAACCGTGAAGTCGTCGGTACGCCCGTCGGCGAGCTGCCCGGGCGCTGAAGACGAATCGCGCACCATCGAGAAGAACCGGGCGCTGAGCACGTGCGTGGGCTCTTGCGGGCTCGACCATTCGCGCCAGCTCGGCCCGATCACCGCGCCCAGGGCGTCGTCGCTACGTGGGGCGAAATAGACCTTCACGTTCCGCTGGCGGAGCAGTTCGAGCATGCCGTCGTCGCTGACCAGTGCCCACACCGCCGCGAGGCGATCGGTCACGCTCAAGCGGTCGCTGGAGAAGTTCTCAAGCCGATCGCAGAGCAATCGAATCTCCGGGCTCTGCGGCGTGCGTCCTTTCAAAAACTCGCTCGTCGCCAGCGATTGTCGCACCTGATCCGCCGCCGAGAGAATCGCCTGCGAGTCGGAGATGCTCGTGCGTCCGGTGAGCGAGTCGGCGGGCTCGCCGGGCTGACGGGCGGACCTGGCCGCGCAGCCGCCGAGCGATGTGAGTGCGCACGCCGAGAGCATCAGCATCGGCAGCAGTGTTGAGACGGGCTGGTCGGTCTTCGCGCTCACGGCGTTCTCCGGTTCAGCGGAGCTCATCAGCGCGGAAGCCTTGCGAGAAGACTTCCTGCGCGGACTTGACGTGGGTGAGCGTGGCGCGGAAGAAGTAGTTGGAGTAGGTGGTGCCCCCGCGGGTGATCTCGCCGAAGAACCCGTCGAGGACGTAGACGTCGTTGGGGTCATAGGCGATGGCGTCGGAGGTGCGGTTTCCCGTCTCATCGGGGATGAGCCCGGGGCGCGACGAGCCGCCGCCGGAGAACTCCGCTTTCAGACGCTCGAAGCGCTTGAGGTCCTTGATCAGCGTGGCCTGCTTGCGGAAGAAGTCGGAGTTGGTCAGTTGGTCCGCGAGATGCTCGCGGATGATGATGAAGTCGCTGGTGTCGGTCCCCTTGGTGCGGTTCTCGATCTGCCCCAACGCGACAATCACCTTTCGCGGCGAGTTCTTGATCCGCGGGTCCTGGGCGATGCGATCCGCGATCGCCTCAGCCACGCGCCCCGAGAAGTCATACAGCGAATCCACCCGCACAGCCGGCGGCGGCGGCGGGGCTTCGTACCCGCGGCTCTGACACCCCGAAAGCCCCATCGCCATCATCGGCAGCGCCGCCAAGGTCATCAGCAAGGTGGTACGGATCAGCCGGTTCTGCGTCGTTGCGCGGGTCTTCATGGTGTTCTCGATGGTTGCGATACGTGCGATGTTCGCTCTACTCGCCCTATTCAATGCGGGGTTCGTGGTCTGGTTGCGTGCGTTCAGCAAACGCGGACAATCACCCAAAATGGTCGGTCCCCTGACCGCTCACCGCACCGTTGACTTCGCCTGCGCCGCCAGCATGGATTCGACCTTATCCCACGCGAGACCCGCCGCCGCCCCGGGCCCGGCCAGTTCGCTCTGATCGACGATCCAGGTCATCGTGGGGCCCGAACAATCAATGTGCACCGAGAAGAACGCCGGCCGAGGTGCCTTGCCCGCTTCATAGTCCGCCGCGTGCGTTCGAATCAAAGGCCAGATGATCCTGCGGTCCGTCTCGGGCAGGGGGAGCTTCTCGATCTCCTCCGGTCGGTGCCAATCCAGCCGCCCTTCGCGGGTGTCCTGAGGCTCCACCCATACCGAACCCAGCACCCGGTAATAGAAGATCAGCCAGTGCCCGCGACCCTCAAAGGCCTTCTCGCTGATCATCCCCGCCAGCGCCAGCCGGGACAGGGGCAGATCGATCCCCGCCTCTTCCATGATCTCACGCTTGGCGTTCTCTGTCGGCGATTCACCCAGATGCATATCGAGCTTGCCGCCGATGGGCGAGCACAGATCAAAGTTCGGCGGCTTGACCCGGTGCAGCAGCAGCACCCGCCCCTGCTGATCACGCAGGTCGCACAGGCAGGCAATCTTGTACGGCAAGCTCGGCGCAGGATCACTCATGACCCGCGATGGTAGGGCCAACGCCCGACCGCTTACGACAACGCCCGCACGCGGAGCATCACGCCATCGACGATCGAAACCACCTTGACCTTCGACCCCGCGCGGATCAGCGTTCCCTCCGAGAGCGCGTCGTACTTCTCGCCGTTGATCTTGATGATCCCCACCGGGCGCAGATCGCTGACGACCTCACCCTCCGCACCCAGCAGCTTTGCGTTCGCGTCCATCGCGGGCGGGGCGCGGTCCTGGTCGTCCTCATCCGCACCCAGCACCATCTTCCGGCCGATCGGCGTATAGGGCATGATCTGCAACCCCACAAACCCCAGCACGGGCCCACCGATCAACACAAGCCCCGTACCGATCAACCCAAACGTCGTGTTGTAGTTGAACAAGCAGATCACCCCCACCACCGCAACGACGATCGCTGACAGCGTCAAAACCCCCAGCGTGGGGATGAAGATATCGACAACCATGAGCAGCACGGCCGCCGCGATCAGCCCAAAGCCCCAAAACAACAGATAGTCCATCGTCATCCTTCTGGTCAAAGCCCCGCTCGGCACAATGGGTGGAACACCGACGCACGCACGAGGACAACCACCCTGATTATTCGCAGACCGACCCGCACGGGTTCGGCCCCCGATTCAACGCGATACCCTCCCTCCCTATGGCATCCGTGCTGATCATCGGCCCTCACCCCGACGACCAGGAACTGGGCATGGGCGGCACCCTCGCCCTGCTCGCGGCTCAGGGGCACCGCGTCACCATCCTCGACCTGACCAACGGCGAACCAACGCCCAAGGGCTCCCCAGAAATCCGCGCCCGCGAGGCCGCCGACGCCGCCGCCACCCTCAGCCCGCCCGACAACCCCATCACCCGCATCACCCTCGACCTGCCCAACCGCTCGGTCACGCACGACATCCCCTCCCGGCACAAAGTCGCGGGGGTCATCCGCGCCGTGCAGGCCGAGGTCGTCTTCGCACCCTACTTCGAGGACGCCCACCCCGACCACCTCGCCGGCACACGCATCATCGAGGACGCACGCTTCGACGCGAAACTCAGCAAAGTCTCGATGCCGGGCGATCGCGGCATGCCCCCCATCCACCCACGCCGCCTCATCTACTTCTTCGCCACGCACCTGCGCATCGTCCCCCAGCCCAGCTTCATCATCGACATCTCCACCACCCTCGAACTCAAGCACCGCGCCATCGCCTGCTACGCCAGTCAGCTCGGCCCAACCACCGCCAACGCCACCCTGGGCGAACGCATCCTCGCCCAGGACCACTACTTCGGCTCGCGCATCAACACCAAGGCCGGCGAACCGTTCTTCGTTCGCGAGCCCCTGGGCCTCCGCGGGTTCGATGGCGTGATCTGACCTTCCTCAGGCCCCGCCGGGTATGCTCATCGCATGACCGCCCCGACGAACCCAGCCGACATGCCCGCTCAGCCGATCAACCTCACCAGCCGCGCCCTGCGCCCCTTCGGCACCACCATCTTCACCACCATGACGCGCCTGGCTCAGCAGCACGGCGCCGTCAACCTCTCGCAGGGTTTCCCGGATTACGACGGCCCGTCGTTCATCAAAGACGCCGCGAAAAAAGCCCTCGACACCGAGCACAACCAATACGCACCGATGCCCGGCGTGCCCGCCCTCCGCAAAGCCATCGCCGATCGCTTCACCCGCGACACCTCCCTCCCCTGCGACCCCGATGCCCACGTCGTCGTCACCAGCGGCTGCACCGAGGCCATCGCCGCCGCCATGCTGGGCCTGCTGAACCCCGGTGACGAAGTCATCCTCTTCGAGCCGTTCTACGACTCATACCGCGCCTGCGTCGCGATGGCCGGCTGCACCGCGCGCTTCGTCTCACTCCGCCCGCCCGCACCCTCGCCGGGCAGCATCGTCGATCGGCCCTTCACCTTCGATCCGCAGCAACTCCGCGAGGCCATCACCCCGCGCACGCGGATGATCCTCATCAACACGCCGCACAACCCAACGGGCAAGGTCTTCTCGCGCGAAGAACTGACGCTCATCGCGGAACTGTGCGTGAAGCACGACCTCATCGCCCTGTGCGACGAGGTCTACGAGCGTTTGCTGCTCAGCGACGAGCCGCACATCAACCTCGCCAGCCTGCCGGGGATGCAGCACCGCACGCTCACGCTCAGCAGTATCGGCAAGACCTTCAGTTTTACAGGCTGGAAGATCGGCTGGGCGGTGGGCCCAAGCAACCTCATCGCCGCCGTTCGCAGCGCCCACCAGTTCCTCACCTTTGCCGTCGTGACGCCGCTGCAGCACGCCGCGGTCGTGGCGCTCAGCGACGAGGACCGCTGCGTCCGTCCGCTCGTTGCCGAACTGAAAGCCAACCGCGACAAGCTCGCCAGCGCCCTCGCCTCACTTGCTTTCACCGTCTATCAACCCCGCGGCACGTACTTCATCATGGCCGACCATTCAACCGTCTCGCCCAAACTCGGCGCGAAGGACGACCAAGACTTCTGCCTGAAACTCATCGAGCGCGTCGGTGTGGCGGCCATCCCGCCCAGCGTCTTCTACAACTCCCTCGAGCTGGGCAAGCCGCTGGTCCGTTTCGCTTTCTGCAAAAAGCCCGAGACCATCGACGAGGGAGTCCGCCGATTGCAGGCCCTGCGGTCGATGTGATGAACCAACCCGCCCGCGCGTTTACTTCGCGTACCCCTTTGGGTTCGCCTTGAACCACGCCCAGGCGCTGGCGACGATCTCGTCAACATTCGTGATCTTCGCCTTCCAGCCGATCTCGCGCGCGATCTTGCCCGGGTCGGCATAGAGCGTCGCGGGATCGCCCGCACGCCGTGGACCGATCTTCGTCTTGACCTTCATGCCCGTCACCCGTTCAACGCTCTGCACGATCTGTTTGACGCTCAGCCCATTGCCGATGCCCAGGTTATAGATCCGCCCGTCGCCGGGCTTCAGCGCATTCATCACCGTCACGTGCGCGTCGACGAGATCCTCAACGTGCACATAATCCCGCACGCACGTGCCGTCGGGCGTGGGGTAGTCATCCCCGAAGATGCTCAGCGTGTTCTCCGCCTGAGGCCTCAGCCCAAGCAGGCACTGCAAAATAATCGGCACCAGATGCGTCTCGGGCTCGTGATGCTCACCCAGCGCGCCGCTGCGATCACACCCCGCAACGTTGAAATACCGCAGGCACGCGTACGCGAACGGCTTCCCCGCCGCCTTCTGCGCCGTGTTGAAATCCGACAGCAGCCGCTCGACCATCAGTTTGCTCGCGCCGTACGGGTTGATCGGCGCGGGCGCGAGCGTCTCCTGGATCGGCACCTTGTCCGCCGGCGGCTCGCCATACGTCGCCGCCGTGGACGAAAACACAAACCTCTGCACGCCGCACGCCTCGGCGCTCTCGATCAGCGACAACGCACCGGCCGTGTTCGTGCGGTAGTACTGCAAAGGCTGGTTCACGCTCTCGCCCACATACGTCAACGCGGCAAAGTGCATCACCGTGTCCACCGCGTTGTCGCGCATCACCTTCCGCACCAGGCCCGAATCGCTGATCTCGCCCTGCACAAAGCCGAAGCGTCCCTTCGCGCCCTCCCCCGCGGCTTTCGCCACCGCGTCGATCGCCGCCCGATGCCCGCGGAACAGGTTGTCAACAACCACAACATGGTGCCCGTCGCGCAGAAGGCGCAGCACCGCGTGCGAACCGATGTACCCCGCCCCACCAGTGGCAAGAACGTTCATGGTCGCATCGTACGTTCAACCCGCGCAGCGGTTCAACGAACCGCGCCCTCCCCCACTCTTCGCACGCGGCCACGGTTTTCGGACCGCCATCCGCACACTCCCAGCCACAGCGTCCAACCCCTTGCAATCCCCAAACCCCCAGTTCCGTTCTGCGAGAGGCTTCCGTATCGTCGAACACACAATCGCACGCGGATTTCTCAACCAACGACGCTCAAAACCCGTATACACATGCGTGCCGATCTCGCGCCGCCGCCGCGTTGGACCACCCCAACCCGCCGCACCCCGAGCTCTCGGCCAAGGACCGCACCCATGCCGCTGCCTTCGTCGCGTCTGTTCACCCGGCTGCTCACCACGCTCCTGCTGAGTCTCAGCCTGCTGTGCCTCTGCACACCCGCCTTCGCCCAGCCCATCAGCGAGCAGGAGAAAAAGGAAATCCTCGCGAAGGCCGAGAAGCTCGTGCGTGAAGAGGCCTACGCCGCGGGGACCGACTTCGGCCGCTGGGACGACCACCTGAAGAAGTTCCGCGAGCGCCTCGACGCCGCCGACACCGCACCGCGCTTCTCCTCGGTCGTCAACCAGATGCTCAGCGAGTTCGGCATCAGCCACCTGGACATCCTCTCCCCCGCCGCCGCGAAACAGATCGAAGGCTCGACCTTCTCGGGAATCGGTGTCTCGCTCACGCCCCTCCGCCGCGACGGCTCCGGCGCTCACCAGATCCAACTCGTTCTCGAAAACTCCCCCGCTCAAAAAGCCGGCCTGAAGGTCGGCGACGTCATCCTCTCCGCCGACGGCAAGCCCCTGACCGACACCTCCCTCCTCCGCGGGCCCACCGGCTCCGTCGTCAAGGTCGAAGTGCAGAACGACGACGGCACCACCCGCATCATCGACATCACCCGCGGGCGCGTCAGCTTCCGCGAGCCCGAACTGCTCGTCGATCTCGACGACGACACCGCCCTTATCCGCATCCCCACCTTCCACTCCGACTACGACCGACGAAACGTCAACGCCCTCATGCGCAGGGCAATGAACAAAAAACGCCTCATCATCGACCTCCGCTTCAACGGCGGCGGCGAAGTCCGCAACATGCTCCACTTCCTGGGCCTCATGCTCCCGCGCGGACAAGTCATCGGCACCTCCGTCTCCCGCGAGCAAGCCCAGGAGTTCGCCCGCACCACCGGCGGCGATGCCGACGATGTCGTCGCCGTCGCGGAATGGGTCCAGGAGAAAATGCGCATCGCCCGCAACGACGTCGGTCCCTACAAAGGCCAGGTCGTCGTGCTCATCAACCGCTTCAGCGCCTCCGCCTCCGAGATCGTCGCCCAGTCGCTTGTTGAGCTCAAAGGCGCCATCACCGTGGGCACCCCCACCGCCGGCGCTGTGCTCGTCTCCAGCTACGAGCGCCTGCCCAACGGCTTCCAGATGAAGGTCCCCCACTCCGAGTACGTCTCGATCAAGGGCCGCCGCCTCGAAGGCAAACCCCTCGAGCCCGACCACACCGTCCGCGGCGGCGAAGGACTCTTGAACTCCCCCCGCGCCGCGGGCAACGCCACCCCCTCCGCCGACGAACTCCGCACCAAGGCCAAGAACGACCGCGCCGTCAAGGTCGCCCTCGACAAACTCAACGAGCTCGAAGGCCAGGTCCACGAGAACAAGCCCAAGCCCAACGAGCAGCCAGCCGACAAACGCTGAGCCGCCCGCCCCCCACCGCCCCCGCGTCCGGTGCCGACACCCCCTAACCTTCGCCCATGTCCTTCGGCACCCTCGATCAACTCCAAGAATCCGCCCTCGCCAAGCTCGCCGCCGTCACCGACGCCGCCTCCCTCGAGGCCTGGCGCGTCGAGTTCATCGGCGCCAAAGGCAAGGTCAAAGCCGCCCTCGGCGCCACCAAAGACATCCCCAAAGACGACCGCCCGGCCTACGGCCAGCGTGTCAACGCCCTCGCCACCACCCTCCAATCCGCCTTCGACGCCCGCCAATCCGAGCTCGGCGCCACCACCCAGGGCAAACCCCAGGGCCCCAGGATCGACATGACCGAGCCGGGCGAGCTTCTTTCAGAAGCTGTCGGGCGTCAGCACATCATCACCCGCGTCCGCAACGAGCTCTGCGAAGTCTTCGGCCGGATGGGCTTCGAGGTCGCCACAGGCCCGGAGCTTGAAGACGACGAGCACAACTTCGTGAAGCTCAACATCCCCGCCGGGCACCCCGCCCGCGAGCCCAACGACAACTTCTACATCGACGACCCGACCAAAGTGCCCCAGGCCCGCATGCTCCGCAGCCAGACCTCAACCGTCCAGGCCCGTGTGATGCAGGCCCGCGTGAAGGCTTCAAAAAACCCCGTCGGCGGGCTGGATTCTTCGATCAAGATCATCGCCCCCGGCCGCGTCTACCGCCCCGACACCGTCGACGCCACCCACTCGTTCATGTTCCACCAGATCGAGGGGCTCTACATCGACCGCCAGGTCTCCATGGCCGACCTGAAGAACACCCTGCTCCAGTTCGCCCACGCCTACTTCGGGCCCGAGGCCCTTATCCGCCTCCGCCCGACGTTCTTCCCCTTCACCGAACCCTCCGCAGAGCTCGACCTGCGGATCCGCCTGCGCGAAGACCAGCCCCTCCGCTGGATGGAGCTCGGCGGCTGCGGGATGGTCCATCCCAATGTTCTGAAAGCTTGCGGCGTCGACCCCGAGGTCTGGACCGGGTTCGCCTTCGGCTTCGGCATCGAGCGACTGGCGATGGGCAAGTACGCCGTGCCCGATATCCGCATGCTCTTCGAGAACGACCTGCGCTTCCTGCGCCAGCTCTAACCATCGTGCCACCGCACGCACCGTCCCCTCCCCCCTATCTCGAACGGGTCTTTCGTCGTTCGTGAATCGATCTCAGATTCGTGGAAGACCCCCTACGTAGGGGTCCGCGATTCCACAGTTTTGAGACAAACCCCGAGGAATTGGCTACGGTTTGTTGCTCATGAGTACCGAGTCACCCCTTCACGACCGTCTGCACGACATCGCCGAGGGGATGAGCTATCGCGAGCTGGGCGAGCTGACCGGGACCAACGCCGAGACGGTCCGACGCTACATGCAGGGGCAATCCCCCAGCGTCGAGTTTCTCACGGCCTTGTGCCGGCGCAAGGGCATCAACGCGCAATGGCTGCTGACCGGCTCGGGCCCGATGCGGTCGGCGGACATCAAGGTCGCCTCGCTGCGTGAAGCGAACTTCGGGGAACTGCTCTCCGCGATGGCGATCTCGCTGGAGCTTCTGCGCGAGCGACTGGACCGGGTCGAGCGGTTCGTGCACACGCTGGAGACACGTTTGCGCGCGCAGAACCTGCCCGCGCAGCCGCCGGTGGTCATCCCGGCGGAGATCCGTTCGAGCAGGGCCGAGGCGGGGCGTGTTTCGAGCCAGGAGAGATCACATGAAGGGCAAAGCCACTCCGGAAGCGACGGACCGGCCGTCGGGAACGGGAACACCGAAGCCCAGCCCGGCGCTCGTGCGGTTCGACCCCGGGCCACGCGGATCGCGGACGCTGTTGCCCAACGACCACGTCAAGGCCCTGGTTGAACTGCTGCGCGGGCAGACGCCCGACCTCGCCCGGCGGTGGCTCAGCGCCCTGCTGATCGTTCCCGAGCGCGAGCGTGAGTCGGTGGTGAACGCCGTGGAACGCAGCGTCGTTGCGGAGTATGCCCAGAACAGCGAAGCGGACGAACGCGTCACCCGCGCCGGCGCACGCGATACTCAGCACGAGAGTCATGCGCCGGTCGAAAACGAGAGCACCCGGCTCCGCGTGGTCTATCCGCCGACGCAGAAGCAGGGGTACGTCGAAACCATCGAAAAGTCCTTCGAGGTTGTTGGCGATGCCCAGACCGCTTCCGAGTCTGAGCATCAGAGCAAGACCAAGGGCGGGCGGGGCGCGAAAGGTTCGGGGCGTCAAGGTG